>NZ_KB912942.1:5944898-6251254 GCF_000383915.1 Amycolatopsis benzoatilytica AK 16/65 | reverse complement strand
CGATCACGCTGGGCGTGATCGTGACGCTGGTGCTGGGCGTGCTCCCGGCGTTCGCGTTGAACTGGGCTGGCGCGGGCGGTTTCGCCTCGTAGCGTTAGCGTTCCGTGAAGGGAACATTGAGGGACTCAGAGTCCCTCAATGTTCCCTTCACGGCTTTCAGGGGGTCGGGGAGCAGGCGGTGTGCCCGAGGGTCACCGAGCCGGAGACTCCGGACGCGGGCGCGAAGGTGATCTTCAGCGCGGTCAGCTCCATGCTGCCGTCGCCGGGCAGCGTCTGTCCGTTGAAGACCGCCGTCGCCAGCACGGTTCCGTCCGACTTCGTCAGCGGCATCGAGTAGTTCGGCGGGATCTGCGGCGGCAGATTGGGAATTCCGGACAGGCCGCTCAGCGACCAGGTGGAATTGGTCTGCCGGTTCGTCGCGTCGCAGGTGACCGTGTACTGCAGGATGCGGATGCGCTTCCCTCCCGCGCTTACCAGCGCCGAAAGCTCGAAGTTCTTTCCGGTCGCCGTCGAGGTGGTGGTGGTGAGGTCGTTGGCCGGATCCGTCACCTTCGTTGTGCAGGTCGACGTGCCGCCGCCGAAGGTGATCCCGGGCTTCGACACCAGGCCGGACGACCCGCTCGTCGGGCCGTCCACTGAGCACGACGCGAGGGACGGCACCGAAACCGCCGTACCGCCCTTCGTGAAGCTGGCTCCGCCGATGTCGGCGACTCCGGCGGGGGTGTCCGCCGCCGCGACCCCGGTTCCGGCGAGCAGTCCGCCCACTGCCAACCCGGCCACGGCGATGCGCTTGACGATCATGTCGGGATCTCCTCCTTGTGGTTTCTCCCCTCGACTATCCGCAGGCCCGAATCGTCCGTTGCGGTCGCGCGCGCGTGATCACTCGTCCGAGGGCGTTGATCAACCCGTTCGTGGCCGGCCGGGGCAGTGTCGCGTTCGTCACCGTTTCCGCAGGACAGCGGGTAAACGAAGGTTGTCGGGGAACCACTACCCTGAAGGGGGTAATCCCGACTGGCGAACGAGCGCCACGAGAGAGCGGAGCCGACGTGTCTGTGTCTTCACCACCTCCGGGGGCGGCCCGGGATGGCGCTGTCGAGGACCTGCGCGCAACCGTCGGGCTGCAGATCCAGGACGAGGCCTTGCTGCGCGCCATCGCTGGAGGACTGGCGGACGTCGAGACGATGCTGCGCGACGTCGTGAAGAGCGACGTCCCGGCAGTCCACGACGCGGCGCTGCACCTGGTCGAGGCGGGGGGCAAACGTTTTCGTCCGCTGTTCACGCTGCTGTCCGCGCAGTTCGGGCCGAAGCAGGGCGAGCAGGTGCTGATCGCGGCCGCCGCGGTCGAGCTGGTGCACCTGGCGACGCTCTACCACGACGACGTCATGGACGAGGCGACCATGCGACGCGGCGCCGAGAGCGTCAACTCGCGCTGGGACAACACCGTCGCCATCCTGACCGGCGACTACCTGTTCGCGCACGCCTCCCGGCTGGTCGCCGACCTGGGCACGGACGCCGCACGGATCATCGCCGAGACGTTCGGCGAGCTCGTCAGCGGACAGATGCGGGAAACCGTGGGCCCCGGCCCCGGCGACGACCCGGTCGAGCACTACCTGACCGTCATCGCGCAGAAGACCGGGTCGCTGATCGCGACGTCCGGGCGGTTCGGCGGGATGATGTCCGGCGCGGCCGAGGAGCACATCCAGGCGCTGCGCCGGTTCGGCGAGATCATCGGAGCCGCGTTCCAGATCTCCGACGACGTCATCGACATCGCGTCGCCGTCCGATGAGCTGGGCAAGGCACAGGGCACTGACCTGCGCGAAGGCGTCCGTACGCTGCCGATGCTGTACGCGCTGGCCGATCCGGGCACCGACCCGCGGCTGGTCGAGTTGCTCGCCGGCCCGATCACCGACGACGCGCTGGTGGCCGAGGCGCTGGAGCTGCTGCGTCGTTCGAGCGGACTCGAACGCGCGCGCGTCACCCTTTCCGACTACGCTTCCCGAGCACGTGCCGAGCTCGCCGCGCTGCCCGCGTCCCCTGCGCGCGACGCTTGCGAGTCGGTCGCCGACTACCTGGTCGCGCGGACGTTCTGAGACGTTCTCAAAGGGGCGAAAAATGTCCATATTCGGGCAGGTGTGGCTCTGGAGCCTGCTGGCCTTCTTCGTCGGGGCGCTCATCGCCTGGCTGGTGCTGGCGCGGCCGGCCCGCAAGCGGGTGCAGGAGCTGGAGGCGGAGCTGTCCGCCGCGCACGCCGATTCGGCGCGCGCCGCGGCCAGCACCCCGGCCCGTGCCGCCAGCGCGCCGGACCGTGCCGCGGCCAGCACGCAGACCCGTACCGCGGCGCTGCCGCCAGCCGAGGACTGGACGCGTGACCAGCGCGAACACGCTCCGACCGAGGTGTTCCAGGCGGCCGCTCCGGTCGCGGCGTTCTCCCCGGAGTCCGAGTACGACGCCGAGTACCGCACCGCGCCGGAACCGGCCGAGGACGACGACGTCGACGAGGCGTTCGCTCGAGCGGAAGCGCAAGAGGACCCGGCTGGTCCGGTGCACAGCTCGCCGGCGACCGAGGTGGTCGCTCCGGTCGAGGGCGGTCGGGCCGCGGAGACCCGGGACTCCGGCGACACCTACCGGGCCTCGGCCACCGACTACCTGCAGCCGGTAGACCGTGACCTGGGCTCGCATCACCTCGCCGAGCCGGACCACGACAGCGGCTACCACCGGATCGCCGAGCCGCTGGAAACCCCGGCTTCGGCGGACGAGTACGACAGCGGGTACCACCAGCTCCAGGAGCCGATCGCGGACGGCGAGCACCGCGGCTCGTTCCGGCCGGCGGCGGAGCCGGACGGCGGGTCGCACGGGTTGTTCGAACCAGCCGGCGAATCCCACGGTTCGCTCGAACCGGTCGAGGAGTCCGCCAGCCGCGGCGCGTTCGAGCCGGCGGAACCGGCCAGTGAGAACTGGCACGAACCGGCCGGATCCGTTGTCCCGGAGGAAGAACCGGACGGCGGCCGGCGGCGGGTGCCGGAGCCGGCCGACGGACTGTCCTCTTTGGAGCGCCGGCTTGACCCGGCGGCACTGGACCCCGCACCGTCCACTCCGGAATCCGACGAGGCGGCTTCGCTGTTCCGGCCAAGCTCGCGCACGCCGGAACCGGAATCGGAACCGGATTGGTTCAGCCAGCCGGGCGGGGCGCCGCGGTCGGCGTTCGAAGAACCGCAGCAGGCCGCCGAAAACCCGGTCGGGCACCTGGAAGAGGCGCCGGCGACCGACCACCTGACGCCCAGCGCGCCGGTGGAGTCCACTGAAGACAGCGGACTGCCGAAGCGTCAGCGCCGGGAATCCCCGCTCGGCGGGTTCGACCCGCCTCGGCCGATCCAGCCGTCGATGCGTTCGGTGGAGCGGCGCGAACCGGACGTGGCGGGCGGGCACAGCGGTTCGCTGTTCGAGCCGTCGGTGCAGCCGAACCAGGCGGCGATGGCCGCGCCGGAACCGCCGCCGGCGCGACAGACCGCGGCGGACGCGGTGCCGCCGGGACCGTTCGGCCCCGGCTCGGCGATGCCTCGCCCGGGCGGTGGCCGGCCAGCCGACGGATTCACCGTGAAGGCGAGCGTGACGGCATTGCGGTACTGCGTCGAGGATTCGGCGCAGTTCCCGAAGATGGTGGCCGAGGTGTGGTTCCGCACCGCCGCGGACGCGGAGCGGGTCGGGTTCCGTCCGCTGCACTGAGACCGGAGAAACGAAACGGCCGCCCTCCCCTGGTAACGGGGAGGGCGGCCGTTTGTCCTATTCGGACGGTGTTCAGTCCACCGTCCAGGTGTCCTTGCCGCGCAACAAGCCCTGCAGGTCCGGCGTCCGCGCCGCACGGGCCTGTTCGACCTGCGCGCGGGCAGCGTCGTCGTAGGTGGGCCGTTCCACCTGGCGCAGGATCCCGGTGGGCACATGGTTGAGGTTCTGGTCGCCGAGCCGGGTCAGCGCGAACGCATACGACGTGTCCGCGATCGTCGGGTCGTGGACCACCAGGTTGTCCTCGCCGATATCGGCGACCTTGCCGACGTCCAGCCCGCCCCAGTCGCCGCGGCGGACGCCGTACTCGCCTTCTGCGCCGAACCGGATCGGCTCGCCGGCCCGCAGCGGGATGAGCCGGGACGCGGCCTCGTCCTTGTCCTTGAGCACGTCGAACGCGCCGTCGTTGAAGATCGGGCAGTTCTGGTAGATCTCCACCAGCGCCGAACCGCGGTGGCGGGCCGCCGCTTCCAGCACCTCGGTGAGGCCCTTGCGGTCGGAGTCCAGGGCGCGGCCGACGAACGACGCTTCCGCGCCGATCGCCAGCGACAGCGGGTTGAACGGGGTGTCCAGCGAACCCATCGGCGTCGACTTGGTGACCATGCCCTGCCCGGAGGTGGGCGAGTACTGGCCCTTGGTGAGCCCGTAGATCCGGTTGTTGAACAGCAGGATCTTGATGTTCACGTTGCGCCGCAGCGCGTGGATCAGGTGGTTGCCGCCGATGGAGAGCGCGTCGCCGTCACCGGTGACGACCCACACCGACAGGTCGGGACGGGTGGTGGCCAGCCCGGTCGCGATCGACGGTGCACGGCCGTGGATCGAGTGCATCCCGTAGGTGTCGAGGTAGTACGGGAACCGCGACGAGCAGCCGATGCCGGAGATGAAGACGATGTTCTCGCGTTTGAGACCGAGCGTCGGCAGGAACGACTGCACGGCGTTGAGCACCACGTAGTCGCCGCAGCCGGGACACCAGCGGACTTCCTGATCGGACTTGTAGTCCTTGGCCTTCTGCGGTTCGTCGGCGGTCGGCACCAGGTCGATGCCGCCAAGCTGCGGCAGCCCGAGATCGATGGCGGTCACTTGACGCCCTCCGGAACGAGGTTGGCGATGATGTCGGAGAACACGTTCTGCAGTTCCTCGGCCTTGAACGGGAGGCCGGCGACCTTGGTGTAGGAGTGCACGTCCACCAGGTACTTCGCCCGCAGCACCCAGGCGAGCTGGCCCAGGTTCATCTCCGGGACCACGACCTTGTCGTAGCGCGCGAGCACCTCGCCGAGGTTGTGCGGCAACGGGTTCAGGTGCCGCAGGTGCGCCTGCGCGATCGGCATCCCGAGCTTGCGCACGCGGCGGCAGGCCGCGCCGATCGGGCCGTAGGACGAACCCCAGCCCAGCGCCAGCACCTTCGCCTCGCCGGACGGGTCCTCGACCTCCAGGTCCGGCACGTCGATGCCGTCGATCTTGGCCTGGCGCAGCCGCACCATCCGGTCGTGGTTGTCCGGGTCGTAGGAGATGCTGCCCTTGCCGTCCTGCTTCTCCAGTCCGCCGATGCGGTGCTGCAGACCGGCCGTGCCGGGCACCGCCCACGCGCGCGCCAGCGTCTCCGGATCGCGGACGTAGGGCCAGAACTCGCCGGAGCCGTCGGTCGCGTTCGGCTCGCTGGCGAACTCCACCCGAAGGTCGGGCAGGTTCGCGACGTCCGGGATCAGCCACGGCTCGGAACCGTTGGCGATCGCGCCGTCGGACAGCAGCAGCACCGGCGTACGGTACTTCAGCGCGATCCGGGTGGCCTCGATCGCCGCGTCGAAGCAGTCCGCGGGCGAGAGCGGCGCGACGATCGGCACCGGCGATTCGCCATTGCGGCCGAACATCGCCTGCAGCAGGTCGGCCTGCTCGGTTTTGGTCGGCAGGCCGGTGGACGGCCCGCCGCGCTGCACGTCGACGATCACCAGCGGCAGTTCGGTCATCACGCCGAGGCCGATGGTCTCGGACTTCAGCGCGACACCCGGTCCGGACGTCGAGGTGATGCCCAGCGCGCCGCCGTAGGAGGCGCCGAGCGCGGCGCCGATACCGGCGATCTCGTCCTCGGCCTGGAAGGTGATGATGCCGAAGTGCTTGTGCTTGGACAGCTCGTGCAGCACGTCCGAAGCGGGGGTGATCGGGTAGGTGCCGAGCAGGATCTGCAGTCCGGACTGCTGGCCGGCGGCGACGATGCCGTAGGCGAGCGCGGTGTTCCCGGTGATCTGCCGGTAGGTGCCCTTGTCCAGCTTCGCGGGCGCGACCTCGAAGGTGGTCGCGAACGATTCGGTGGTCTCGCCGTAGTTCCAGCCCGCGTGGAAGGCCAGGATGTTCGCCTCGGCGATGTCCGGCTTCTTCGCGAACTTCTCCCGCAGGAAGGTCTCGGTGCCCTCGGTCGGCCGGTGGTACATCCAGGACAGCAGGCCCAGCGCGAACATGTTCTTGCAGCGCTCGGCGTCCTTCTTGCCGAGGCCGGTGTCGGCGAGCGCGCCCTGGGTCAAGGTCGACATGGCGACCCGGTGCACCTGGAACGCGGACAGCGTGTCGTCTTCCAGCGGGTCGGTCTCGTAGCCGACCTTCACCAGGTTCCGCTTGGAGAACTCGTCGGTGTTGACGATGATCGTGCCGCCCTGCGGGACGTCGCGCAGGTTCGCCTTGAGCGCGGCCGGGTTCATCGCCACCAGCACGTCCGGCCGGTCGCCCGGGGTCAGGATGTCGTAGTCGGCGAAGTGCACCTGGAACGACGAGACGCCCGGGATGGTGCCCTGTGGCGCCCGGATCTCGGCCGGGAAGTTCGGCATCGTGGAGAGGTCGTTGCCGAACGCCGCCGCTTCCGAGGTGAACCGGTCACCGGTCAGCTGCATCCCGTCGCCGGAGTCGCCGGCGAACCGGATGACCACCCGGTCCAGTTTGTTCACCTCGGTGGCGCGAGTCGCGGTCAGCGCGCCGCTCCCGGTCGGGCGGCCGTTCGCACTGGTGCTCATGGGTCAGGGAATCCCTCTCTCCCGGCATGCTGCGAGCCCGGGTCGGCGCCCCGGGGAGCCCGCCGGGGCCTGTGTCCGAGGTTACTCGCCGGGCCTGGTGCGCCGGTCGAAGTCTGGGGTTCTCCCGACCGGTCTCCCACATGGGCGTTTCCCGATGGTAGGGGGAACACGGGCAGGTGACGGCGTGACGCATGTCTCGTGCCGCGCCAATACCGCTGACCAGCAGCTCGCTCCAGGTTGAGGGTTCTCAGCAGGTGGGAAAGCCAGGCGGCCGAGGTCAGCGGGTGCTGATCCGGGCCTTCATCGCGGCCAGCCGTTCCGCGAAAGCCGGGGACGACAGGGATTCGAGCTGGGGGACGATCTCGGCGTCCACTGCTTCCGGGTGGCTGCGCAGCGTGCTGGTGTGGCGCATGGTCCGCTTGGTGGACAGGACCACTTCCCGCGGGGCTGCGGCGGTCGGGGCGGCCAGGTCGCGGGCGGCCTGGACCAGTGCCTCGTGATCGCCGTCGACCAGGCGGTGGGCCAGACCTGCTCGCACCGCCTCTTCGGCGGTGAGGGATTCGCCGAAGAGGGCCAGCGCGGCGGCTTGCTGGGGACCGAGGACGCGCTGGGACATCCAGGTCATCCCGCCGCCGGGGTGCAGGCCCAGGTCGAGGAACCGGGGGATGAACTTCGCGCGGGGGCCGACCAGGCGGAGGTCGGCGGCGAGGGCCAGGTTCAGACCAGCCCCGACCGCCGCGCCGCCGACGGCCGCGATGGTGGGGAGGGCGCAACCGGCTACCGCCAGGAAGCCGGCGTAGATGGCTCGGAGACCGTCCGGGGTGGCGTTGCCGAGGGCGGTGAGGTCGGCTCCGGCGCAAAAGGCCGGCGGGGCGCCGGTGACGATCACGGCGTTGACCGCCTCGTCGGCCTCGGCGCGTCCGACCGCCGCGGCCAATTCGGCGGACAGGTCGAGAGTCAGGGCGTTGCGGCTGTTCGGGGCGTCGACGGTGAGCAGGGCGACGCCCTGGTCGTGCTCGCTGCGGATGCGGTCGGTCATGCCGGTGAGCATGCAGGAAAGGCCTCGGTGCTCGCTGGGTGGCTGTCCGGGAAGGGCCCCTTGACGGACTTGGATTCCGTCGAGGGGCCCTTCCCGGACGTCAGGACGTCAGGACGGCGTCGGCGGGCGTTCCAGCAGGCGCGAAAGCACGACGGTCGACACGGTCCGATCGACGATTTCCAGCCCGCGCAGGCGTTCCAACGCGGTCTCCAGGTGGTGGATGTCCGCCGCGCGCAGGTGGACGATCGCGTCGGCCGCGCCGGACACCGTGTAGGCGGCTACCACCTCGGGCAGGGGTTCCAGCCGGGCTCGGATCCGGGCCGGGGTGACGTTGCCCTGGCAGTGCACTTCCACGAACGCTTCGGTGCCCCAGCCCAGTGCTTCGGGGTCGACCACCGCGGTGAACCCGCGCAGCACGCCCGTTTCCAGGAGGCGGTCCACCCGTCGCTTCACCGCGGGCGCGGACAAGCCGACCACCTTGCCGATCTCCGCGTAGCTGGATCGGGCATTGGCTACCAGGCAGGAAACGATTCGCTGGTCGATGGTGTTCACACGCAATGTTTAGCATGTCGATGCGCATTGAACAGCGATTGATTGCGATATCGGATGCCGTTTAGCCTGGTTGCATGCAGGGAGAGGTTGTGCCGCGGGTGCCGACGCCCCGCCGTTACCTGATGTGCTCGCCGCGTTATTTCGCCGTCGACTACGCGATCAACCCCTGGATGGACCCGACCAAGCCGGTCAGCGCGGACGCCGCCGTCGCGCAGTGGGCCGCGCTGCGCGACACCTACCGTCGTCTCGGCCACACCGTCGATGAAATCGAGCCGCAGCCGGGCCTGCCGGACATGGTGTTCGCCGCCAACTCCGGCACCGTCGTCGACGGGCGGGTGCTGGGCTCCCGGTTCCGGGCTCCGCAGCGGGCCGCGGAGGCGGAGCACTTCCGCCGGTGGTTCCTGGAGCACGGCTACCGCGATCTGACCATGCCGGAGAAGATCAACGAGGCCGAGGGCGATTTCGCCTGGACCGGGCGGCTGCTGCTGGCGGGCACCGGCTTCCGCACCGACCCGGCCGCCCATGCCGAGGCGCAGGAAGCTCTGGGCGTGCCGGTGGTTTCGCTGCAGCTGGTGGATCCGCGCTACTACCACCTCGACACCGCACTGTTCGTGCTCGCCGAGGACAGCGGATCGGCCGGGGCCAACGTCGCCTACTACCCGGACGCGTTCTCCGCCGGTTCGCAGCGGGTGCTGCGCCGGATGTTCCCGGACGCGGTGGTCGCGACCGCCGCCGACGCCGAGTGTTTCGGGCTGAACGGCGTGTCCGACGGGCGCAACGTCGTGCTGCCGGTGGAAGCCACTGGGCTCGGCACCGAACTGGCCGAACGCGGGTACGAGCCGGTGTACCTGGACATCTCCGAACTGCGGAAGGCCGGCGGCGGGCCGAAATGCTGCACGCTGGAGATCCGCAAGTAGGTCGGTGCGGGCAGTTTTCCGGGTTCGAGCGTCTTCGGCGACGACTCGGTCCGGCGCTGCTTCGGGTCCAGCGGAGCCAAGCGCTGGACGGTGTGCGCCAGCTCCCGGCGGTCGTGGTCTGAAGTGGACAGTCGAGACGCCGCCTGCCCGGCTGGCGGTGGGGGCGGTGCTTGCCCGGGTGTCGGCTGGGGAGCGGTGCGGTGACTGGGGAGGCGGTGCTTGCCTGGGCGGCGGTGGTGGCTGGGGGCGGTGCATGCCAGGGCGGTGGCTGGGGGCGGTCCTTGCCCGGGTGTCGGCTGGGGAGCGGTGCGTGCCGGTTAGCTGCCCCGATACCCGCCAGGACGTCGGCCGGGACGAGGCAGTCCGCGTAGCCTCTCCGCCCCGCTCAAGTCCGTGAAGGGCCCCTTGCGGGAATTAGATTCCGGCAAGGGGCCCTTCCCGGGCTTCGGGATCGCGTACCGGGCTCATCGGCCAGGAGGAGAACCCCGGCGCGCGGCCGACATTGCGTCCGCGACCGGGAAAATCTTCTTGATCAACTCCGTGCAGGTAATCCGATCGGGTGATTCGTGGTATTCCGATTGTTCGGCACGCCTGTTTTCGCAGAGCTGCTGGACCTGGACTGACCTCGGGATCTTGGGCGGTAACTACTCCGTTTGCTAATCCGATTAATCGGGTAGGGTGAGCCGATGGGAGGCACGGGATGACCACCTTCGCAGTGCACGGCATCGGTAGACCTCGACGGGCCCTCGACCCGGGCGAGGACGAACGGTGGATCACCGTCGAGCAGTTCGACGCGCTCCTGGACGTCGTCGCCCGCGGCGGTGCCCAGCTGACTTTCGACGACGGCAACTCGTCGGATGTCGAGATCGCCCTGCCTCGCCTGGTCGACCGCGGCCTGTACGCGGAGTTCTTCCCGCTGGCCGGCCGGGTCGGCGAACGCGGCTACGTTGACCAGGACGGGCTGCGGCAGCTGGTGGAAGCCGGAATGCACGTCGGTTCGCATGGCTGGGATCGCCACGATTGGCGGCTGGACAGTCCCTTCGCGGTGCGCCGCGACCTGGACGAGGCACCGCGATTGCTGGAACAGCTGAGCGGGACGCCGGTGCGACGGTATTCGCTGCCGGAAGGCCGATTTGATCGTCGGGTGCTGAGGCATTTGCGGGATGCCGGGGCCACCCGGGTGTACGCCAATGTCGGGGGCGCGCGGGGAGTACGCGCGGCGACGTTGGTGCGGCCGCGGACGGAGATTCGGTGGGATGTGAACACCCGCTGGGCGGAGGCGGTGAGCCGGCGGCCCCGGCGGTGGGCCGGACGATGGACTCCCCGCTCCAGCTGGTGATTTCTCGGGCTTAGGCGGGGGCTGGTTTCGCCGCCGGGGACGACCCTTGCGCGGGTGCCCGAAACCTGATCGGGACTGTCGGCCGAGGCGGCCTGCCAGGGCGGAAAAATGCCTTGGCGGGTCGCCTCAAACCGTGTCAGGCCTTTGTGCCGGAGGCCGGGGCGAGGGGTCTCCGGGGGTGTCGGGCGGCGCGGCGGTGGCCGTGGTCGCCGCCCGGTCCGAGAACGCCTCCTTCGCCGGGTTCCGCACCCGCGCCGACGCGCCGGCCAGCGCAAATCTGCCCGACGCGAGATCTGGCGGCAACCCCGCAATCCTCCGTTCAGTGGGGAAAAACCCCACCTTCGGTGGGTTGTGACCGCCTCCGCCCGGCGGCATCCTGAGCGCACGCCGCCGTAAGGAAAGTTTCCTAATCAACAGGGAGCATCATGCGGAAACTCGTCCTCCTCGCGATCGCGGCAGCCGCTGCGGCGATCCTGCCCACCGCCGCTACGGCTGCCGCCGCGACGGCTCCAGTTCAGCCGGCGGTGCAGGCGACCGCCCGAGCCGGCGGGCCCACCGCGGACCAGATTCTCGCCAAGCTGGCGTCCTGCAAGCAGATCTCCAATGGCAAATACAAAACCGACGAAGACTCCAAAACCGCTACCGTCCCGGTTTGCGACGCGGGCAAAGCGGTCTTCTGGAAAGCCGACATGGACATCGACTGCGACGGCCAGCGCAGCGCGCAGTGCAACGAGAAGACCGACTGCTGCTACCAGGACAACACTGCCTTCCCGCAATCCGATGGCAAGGCCCTGGACGCCGCGAAGCTGCCGTACATCGTCGTGCCGAGCGCGAGTGGCATCTGGAACTACGAAAAGTCCGGCCTCAAGGGCGGCGGATCCTGCGCGGTGATCTACAACGGCAAGGTCGAGTACACCGTCATCGGCGACACCGGTCCCAACAAGATCATCGGTGAAGCGTCCTATGCCACCGCCAAGGACCTGGGCATCAACCCGGACCCGAAGAACGGCGGCGTTGAATCCGGGGTCACCTACGTCTGCTTCAAGAACTCGACGGTGAGCCCGATCGAGAACCACGCCAACGCCACCAGCACCGGAGAGAAGCTGGCGGCCGCGTTCGTCGGCTGAACCTCCGAATCGACAGGAGCTCCCCGTGCGCCGCGCCGGGGAGCTCCGCTCTTCCTCGCCGCGTAACTCTCGACGCGTTTTGCGCGATTGGTCCGATAGCGCGAGAAAGGCGGGCGATGACAGCCATGCTGGTGAATCTCACGGTGCACGGCATCGGCGCTCCGGAGCGTCCGCTGGCCCCGGGAGAAGAGGCGACCTGGGTGCGGGTCGACCAGTTCGATCGAGTGCTGGACGCGGTGGCGGATCGACCGGACGTCCGGCTGACGTTCGACGACGGGAACTCCTCGGACGTCGAAATCGCGTTGCCCCGGCTGGTCGAGCGCGGGCTGCGGGCCGAATTCTTCCTGCTGGCCGGGAGGATCGGCAGCCCGGGATCAGTGGACGAGGCCGGGATCGAGAAGCTGCTGGCGGCCGGCATGAGCATCGGTTCGCACGGCTGGGCGCATCGCGATTGGCGACGGCTCAGCGAGGGCGAGGTCGGCGAGGAGCTGACTCGTGCTCCGGAAGCGCTCGCGCGGCAGACCGGTGAACCGGTCCGGCGCGTCGCGATCCCGTTCGGCTCCTACGATCGCACGGTCCTGCGCCGGTTGCGCGGCACCGGCGTGCAGCGGGTCTACACGAGCGACGGAGGGCTCGCGCGCGAGCAGGACTGGTTGCAGGCGCGGACGAGCCTTTCGCACGATCTCGATGCGGTCTGGATCTCGGACGTGCTCGGCGGCTCGCCTGGCGTGCGCCGGAAAACCAGGCGGGCCGCTGCGAAACTCGTGAAGCGATTCCGGGGTTGACCGGATTCTTCGTTGCCGTCCAACGGAATCCGCCGTAACAGGCTCGTCTGCCGCCGCGACATCTTGAACGTGAGTGCGCAGCAGTTCCGGGTCGGGATCGTCATCGTGACCTACGACAGCGCCGAGGTGTTGCCCGGATGCCTCGCGTCGCTGGCCGCGGCGGTCGAGGGCACGAAATTGGTGGATGTCGTCGTGGCGGACAACATGTCCCGCGACGGCACCGCGGAAATCGCGACCGGCGACTGGAACGTTCCGGTCACTTTCCTGCGCACTGGGCACAACGGCGGATACGCGGCTGCCGTCAACGTCGGGGTCAAAGAACTGCAAAACGTGGGCGTGGACGGGGTTTTCGTGTTGAATCCGGATGCCCGGCCGCATCCCGGCGCGTTGGCGGTGCTGGCGAAGGCACTGGATTATCCGCACCGGGGCATCGTCTATCCGCGGCTGCTCAACCAGGACGGTTCGCTTCAGCCGTCGATCCGCCGCGATCCCACGGTGCTTCGCGCGTTGACCGAATCGGTCGCGGGCGGCCGCCGGGCGGGCAAGTGGGGCACGCTGGGCGAGCTCATCACGGACCCGGGGCAATACGACTACGGCCGTCCGGTCGCGTGGGGAACCGGTGCGGCGATGCTGATCGGGGCCGAGGTGCTGCGGGAGACCGGACCGTGGGACGAGTCGTTCCTGCTCTACGGCGAGGAGACGGAGTTCAGCCTGCGGGCCAAGGACTTCGGCTGGCAACCGTGGTACGAGCCGGCGGCGGTCGTCGAGCACATCGGCGGCGAGTGCGGTACCAACCCGATGCTGTGGGCACTGCTCACCGTCAACCGGGTGGAGCTTTTTCGCCGCCGCAGCGGAAAAGCGGCTTCGACGGCGTACTTCGTCGCGGTGGCGCTCGGCGAACTGCTCCGTACGCTCGGCGGCCGGCCTACCGCGAGAGCCGCGCTCGTCGCGCTGCTGCGCCCGTCCCGGCGCCTGACCGCGCTTCCGGGCTGAGCCGCGATGCGCGTCGTCGAGTTCGATCGCCTCACGGCGCGGGAACTGGAGTCTTGGCACGTCCTGCGCGCAGGCAACCCGCGGCTGGACAGTCCATACTTCCATCCGGCGTTCACCGCGGCGGTGCACGCGGAGGGCCCGGCGGTTCGGGTCGCGATCGCCGAGGACGTCCCGGGCGTCGTCACCGGGCTGCTGCCGGTGCACGTCAACGGGTCCGGGGTACGCCCGGTCGGCTGGCCGGCCGCGGACTTCCAGGCTCCGGTGCAGACGGCGGACTCCAGGTTCCCGGTCGAGCGGCTTCTCCCGGCCCTGCGCGCCCGGACGTTCAGCTTCGATCACCTGCTCGGCCGGGCCGAGTTCGAACCGTGGATCGAGACCCAGCGGCCGTCGCCGTACCTCGACGTGACCGGCGGCCTCGACGGGTACCTGGGCCGTGCGTCGCGCAGCGGCAAGGACAATATGGGCCAGGCTCGGCGGCGGTCGGCGAAAGCTGTCCGGGAGCACGGTTCACTGGTGTTCACCGCGGACTGCTCGGATCCGGTCCTGCTCGACGAAGTGATCCGGCTCAAGCGCGACCAGTATCGGGCGACCGGCGCGCGAGACTATTTCGCCGACCCGGCGCGCGTCGCGCTCCTGCACCGGCTGCTCCGCACCCGGGAAGATTCCTTCGGCGGGGTGCTCTCGACTGTCCACATCGGAGGACAGTTGCTCGCGGCGCACTTCGGCCTCCGCGACGGTCCCGTGCTGCACTGGTGGTTCCCGGTCTACGAACCGCGGTTCTCCCGGTTGGCGCCGGGCTGGATCCTGTTGCGGGAGATCGTTCAGGCCGCGGCGGACCTGGGAGTGCGGCGCGTGGACCTCGGCCGGGGCGAGGACGAGTACAAGCGGCGCGCGATGACCGGCCAGGTGCTGGTCTGCCAGGGCGAGGTGAGCACCGGCGGGCTGCACCGGCTCGTCCGCCGGGTAAGCCGGCAGGCGGTCACGGCGGCGAAGACGTCGCCGGTCGCGCCGCAGCTGCGTGCGCTGCGGCGGCGCTTCCGGTGACTCGGCCGAGGCGGCGCTAGGCCGCCGAGCCGAGCCCGGTCCAGGTGAACCCCGAGCGGCGCAGCACGTCCGAATCGAGCAGGTTGCGGGTGTCGACGACGATCGGCCGCCGGACCACGTCGGCGAGCCGGGACCAGTCCAAGGTCCGAAATTCCGGCCACTCGGTCAGCAGGATGAGCGCGTCCACGTCCTTCGCCAGCAGCACCGGATCTTCGACCAGGCTGACGTCGCCGAGTTCCGGCCGCATCGTGTCGGCCCGCAGCGCCGGGTCGTAGCCGACGAGTTCCGCGCCCGCCTGTCGCAGCAGTGCGGCGATCGCGAGCGCGGGCGAATCTCGCACGTCGTCGGTGTTGGCCTTGAAAGTCAGGCCGAGCAGGCCGAGCCGGAGGTGCGCGAGGGAACCGCCGCGGTTGCCGGTGACGGCGATCCGGACTTTGTCGACGATGCGCTGCCGCTGCCGTTCGTTGGTGTCGATCGCCGCGCGCAGCAGACGGAACTCGAAGTCCGCGGAATCGGAGATCTGCAGCATCGCCCGGGTGTCCTTGGGCAGGCATGAGCCGCCCCAGCCGGGACCGGGCCGGAGGAACGCCTGACCGATCCGGCGGTCGTACCCCATGCCTTCGGTGATGTCGGCGAGGTTGGCGCCCAGCCGTTCGCACAGTTCGGCCATCGCGTTGACATACGACAGTTTCATCGCCAGGAAGCAGTTCGCCGCGTACTTCAGCAGTTCCGCGCTGGCCGCGTCGGTCAGCACCGTCGGCGCGCCGAGCCGGGCGTAAAGCCCGGCGATGCGTTCGGCGGAATCCTGCGCGTCGCTGCCGACCACGATCCGGTCCGGATTGAGGAAGTCGTGCACCGCGGTTCCCTCGCGAAGGAACTCGGGGTTGCTCACGACCGCGACGTCCTCGCGGCGCAGGAGTTCTTTCGTGCGCTCCGCGGTGCCGACCGGGACGGTGGACTTGTTCACCACCACGGTCCCGGGCGGCAGCTTCTCCCGGATCTCGTCGAGCACGGCTTCGACACTGGACAGGTCCGCGATTCCGCCGACTCCCATCGGCGTCGGGACGCACAGGAAAACCACTTCGAGGTCGGCGTCGATCGCGGCCGCCGCGCCGTGCACGAACTCGAGCCTGCCCGCCGCCAGCCCTTCGGCGACGAGTTCGGCGAGGCGTGGCTCGAGGATGTCGACCTGGCCCAGTGCGAGCCGGTCGATCTTGTCCGGGTCGACGTCGGCGCACACCACGCGGTGCCCGAGCGACGCGAGACACGCGCCGGTGGTGAGCCCGACATAGCCGGTGCCGATGACCGCGATCCGTCTGGCGAACATGTCAGTCCTTCTCCTCGTCGAAGAGATCCCGGTAGACCGAGAGATAGGCGCGGGCCTGCGGCGCCCAGTCGAGTTCCGTCTCCGCGCGGACCCGGCCGGCCTTGCCCAGTTCGGCCCGGCGTTGCGGATCGTCGAGCAGCGCGACCAGTTCGGCGGCGAATTCCGCGGTGGCGCCCGGCTTCACGTAGACCGCGCAGTCGCCCGCGGACAGCGAGTTCTCGGTCAGCCGGGAGGCGACCACCGGCAACGCGAACGCGAGGTACTCCATCGTCTTGTTCATGGTCGAAACGTCGTTGAGCGGACTGTAGGGGTCCGGCGAGAGCCCGACGTCCGCGGTGGAGAAGTAGTCGGCGATCTCGTCCGGTCCGACCATGCCGGTGAAATGCACGTAGTCGTCGAGGCCCATTTCGGTGCATTGCGCGCGCAGATCTTCGAGGCAATCGCCGAAGCCGAGTATCGCGAACTGGACGTCGGTGCGGTGGTGCTCGCGCACGACCCGGGCGGCGACCTCCAGCACCTCGTCCACCCCGTCTTGCGGTCCCATGATTCCCAGCCATACCGCGAGGTAGTCCTTGCCGCGGCGCAACTCCGGGCGGGGCCGGCGCGGCCGCATCACCGAGGTGTCCGGTCCCGACCGGACGATCGTCGTGTGCTCGACCGGCACGTGTCCGCGCTCGACGGCGATTCTCCGGTACGAGGCGTTGGTGGAAACAACCCGGTCCGCCGTCCGGAAGGTCATGCGCTCCAGCCAATACAGGCCGGCGAGCTGGATCCGCGCGGCCAGGCCGGCCGGTTCGCCGAACCGGGAACGGAAGACTTCCGGGTTGAGGTCGTGGTGGTCGAAGACGAACCGCACTCCCCGAAGCCGCCAGAGACGGGCGAGCGCCCAGTAGGTGTCCGGCGGGTTGCATGCCTGGACGGCGTCGAACCGGCGGCGCTTCCACACTTTCAGCGACAGCAACGCCGTGCGCAGCCAGCAGTAGCCGAACTCGACCAGGTAGCTCAGCACGCCGGTGCTGTCCGGCGGCGGGGCGTATTTGTAGAGGTGCACTCCGTCCAGCACCTGGTATGCCGGTTCGCCTGTCCCTTTTGGACAGATGACGGAGACCTGGTACCCGGCTTCGCTGAGCGCACGGCATTCCAGCCATACCCGGCGGTCGAGCGGGACGGGCAGATTCTGCACGATGATCAGTACGTGGCGTCGCAGCACCGGCGACCTCATCTCGTGGGGTGGGGAGCCGACGCTACTTATTCGCTGGCGCGCGGCCTTTTATTACGCACCTCTCGGTAACGGAAAGCTGCGCTGTGGCGACCTAACTGCAGGCTGTTCCGAGAGGGGTACTCAGATGGCAGAGGGCGAGGCCCGATCGAAGCTGCGAGCCGGTGACCAGGTGCGCGTTCGCGGAACCGAAGAGATCCTTGCGACGCTCGACAAACAGGGTCGCCTGGCCGGCCTGCCCTTCATGCCGGAGATGCTTCGGTTCGCCGGGCAGGAGATGCGGGTCTACAAGCGGGCGGACAAAACCTGCGACACGGTCACGCCGAGCACCGATCACCGGAAATTGGAACGCACTGTGCATCTGGCTGGTGCGCGCTGTGACGGAAGCGCGCACGGCGGATGCCAAGCAGCGTGCCTTCTTTTCTTTCGCGAGGAATGGCTCGAGTCGAGCGCGTCGCCCGCCGAGGGCGAAGGCGCGACGGTCGAGGCGCTCGAAGCCGACGCGGTGGAGTTCGCGGACAGCGACGACGCGGAACAGTACCGTTGCCAGGCAACGGAGTTGCTCAACGCGTCCGCGCCGATGAGCGCCTACTCGCCAAGGCAGTACGTGGACGATGTGCGGTACGGGAACGAAAAACTACCGGTGGTGCTGCGCGGACTGCTCATCGTGTTTTTCAACAAGTTCCAGCGGTTGAGCCGGCGATGGCCGGCCTGGCTGCGCATCCGCGACGGCGAGACCTACCCCTTCCTGCGGGGCCGCGGGGCGTCGGCCGCGCAGCCGGATCCGTTGCGGCTGAAGCCGGGGGACCTGGTCGAGGTGCGGAGCAAGGAGGAGATCCTGCGCACGCTGTCGCCGGCGAACAAGAACCGCGGCATGCTCTTCGACGTCGAGATGCTGCCGTACTGCGGGCAGCGGGCCCGAGTTTCGCACCGGGTAGAGCGGATCATCGACGAGAAGACCGGCCGGATGCTGCGCCTGCGTGATTGCGTCGTGCTGGAAGACGTCTTCTGCCGTTCGCTTTATCACCGGTTCTGTCCGCGGGCGATCTATCCCTATTGGCGGGAAGCTTGGCTGCGCCGGGTCGAAGGCTGAGAGAGACCGCAGCTGCCTTCACGCGCTGTCTGAGCCATCAGCGAAGGCGGCCGGGTGGTCCGGGAGCAGATGTACCGGCAACGGCGCTGCCGTGCTGTTCTGGCGCGCGAGACGCGCGTGCCGCCGGAGCCACTGCTCCCGCGCGCTGTAGATCCAGCTGAGCAGGATCACCACCACGAACACCGCACGCAGATAGTTGATGTGGTGTTCCGGGTACAGCACTCCCTCGACGTACCGGTACAGGAACGGACGGTCGTCGACCACCTGCCCGCCGCGGCGGCGAGCCCAGTTCTCGACCGCCGTGACCGGGCAGCCGACCGCGACGTAAAGAGTCGTGACCGCCCAGCCGACGTAGAGCGCGTGCGGGATCGCCGTCCACCACCAGCGCCCGGCGAGCAGCCCGCCGAGAAGCAGGTAGAAAAGCAGAGCGAAATGCAGCACTACCATCGATGTGGCAAGCAGCGCGTACACGGCGCTCCGCCTTTCCTTGTCGGATGCCGCTGCTACTTGTTACCGATCCGGCCCGCGAGGTCGACGAGAGCAGGCGGTGTCCACCGCTTCGCGATTTGGCGCAGATTGCTCTGCCACGTCTCTCCCGGCCGCTGCTTGAAGACCGTGGTGTGCTCGTCGTGCACCTCTTCGGCGGGGCGGCCATTGGTGTAGTAGTAGAGCGCCATGGACCGGCGGGCCCGGTCGTCCGGGCAGGTCAACGGATCCGGGTGGCCGTGGTTGGCGTCGTCGGTCGTGGCGAAGAGCACGAACCGGTTGAACACCGGAAGGATCTTGTGCGCGCACTCGGACATGTCCTGGTTCCACAGCTGCAGGTGCCCGCCGTAGGACTCCTCCCAGTCCTTGTTCAGGTAAAGCAAGCCGTTGAGCCGCCGGTCGAGGCCGAGCCTGCGGTGCCGGTTGAAGTCGACGTGCACCTTCAGGAACCCGCCGGGGCGGATCTGGTGCAGGCCGCCGCCGTCGAAATGCGGGTCGGGAACGAGATGTTCGATGCCGCTGATCCGTTCGAGGAAATCGACGAACACCTGCCCGTTGAACTCGGCGAGCAGTTCCCGGGTCGCCGGGCCCATGCGTTCGGTGTCCGCGAGCGCGAGTTTCACCTCCTGCGAAGTGTCGAAGCTTTGCCATTGCGCGTCGCGGGGCTCGGGGAACTCGGCGAGGACGGGTTCCAGGACCTCGGGTGGCAAAAAGTCGTCGATCACGACGTGCCGGAACGGTTGCGCGGTCACGAACTGCTCGTGCAGCTTGTCGGCCAGCGGCAACAGGTCATCGCGACGGAAGGTGAATGTCCGGACTTCCTGCATGGTGTTTGCCGTCCTTTCCCTGAGGGCTCGACCCTGCCTTCACTGGGCGCGGAGTTCGGGTTCCGTAGAAGGTCTGGTGGTGTTATCGGTGGACCATTCCGATTCGTTCCCGCGAATGCGGCGAAACCATGCGATCGCGCGATCGGCGAGTACGACGACGGTGAAACACGCGGCGTCGGCAGCGGAAACGGTGCCGCCTCGAACCAGGCGTGCCAGCGTGCGCGGCCCGGTGCTGTCGCCGGCCGCTGCCGGGCGTCCCAGCCGGTCCAGTTGCCGATTCCCGAGGCGGACCCGGGCTCGGCGGCGTACCAGCGCGCGCACCGTGGCGGCCGGCCACACCGCGGCGCGGGCTTCGGCCACCACCGTTTTCTGCGCGGCGGGAATCACCCGATGGACCCAGGCGTCGTCGGCCAGGACGTCCGGGAGCGGAAACGCCAGGGCGTGCCCGCGCCGGTCGAGTGCGTAAACACCGGAGCCGACGCCTGATCGCCGCACCGACGGCAGGTGTGCCCAGGCGCGGTGTGCGCGTGCGGCGATCGGCCCGACGCCGTCGAGTTCGAGCTGCGGAAGCGGCGTCGCCATGACGATGTCCGGCGTGTCCAGCGCCGCGACGAGGGCGCGCACTGCGTTGACCGACAGCACCACGTCGGCGTCGACGTACAGCCGAGGGAAGCCGGTCAGGACCTCGTCGCCGAGCCGGAGCGCGGTGACTTTGCCCGGGTCGGCAGTCTCGAACACGGTGACCCCGGCCGCCTCGGCTACCGCAGCGGTACGGTCGGTGCACGCGCTGGCCACGACGACAATCTCCAGCTCGCCTGGCGAAGCACCGGCGGCAAGCGCACGCAGCAACCGGGGCAGCGTCCGCTCTTCGTTATGCGCGGGAATGACCACATGGGCACGGGGGTTCACCGGTCACCCCGCCTTCGCCGAGACGCCGCCGAGCTTGCCCTTCATAAGCAACTTCGCGACCTCCAGCGATTCCCGGAAGAGCTGACGATCGATCAAGCGCAGCAGGGCGAGGTAGAGGACCGCGACCGTCGCGAGGCTCGCGCACAGGGCGGCCGGCACCGGGATGCCGACACCCGTTTCGAGCACCTCATTCGCCAGCCAGCCGGCCGCGGTGGCCGGCACGCCGGCGGCGACCGCGGGCCAGACCGCGCGCAGCCAATCCCCGAGGCGGAACGCGGCGACCCGGCCGATGGCCGCGACCTGGAACGGCGTGAGCGCCAGCGTAGCGAGCGAATAGGCCGCCGCCACCCCGGTGACCCCCCAGGGCAGTCCGGCGAAGAAAGCCGGAACGCAGACCAGCAATGGAATCCAGGACCAACGCAGGGCAAGGTCGGCGCGGCCGAGACCCATGAACACCGAACCGCCCGGAGTGGTCAGCGATTCCAGGATTCCGGTGGTCGCCAACGCGATCACTACCGGGACTGCCGGACCCCATTCGGCCCCGAACACCGTGCGCACCACATCCGGGGCCAGCGCGGCCACCGCGAGCATTCCCGGCACCACCGGGACCGCGATGACCTGGGTGACCCGGAGGAAGAGACTGCGCACCCGCTGCGGATCGTCCTGGGTGCGGGCGAAGATCGGGAAGGCGACGCGATTCGCCACGTTGCCCAGCAAACTCACCGGAACCAGCATGATGCGGTAGGGCACCATGTAGTACGACAACGCGGCGGCCCCGAGGAAATGGCTGACCACCACGTTGTCGGCATTGCGGCCGACGTAGCCGAGGGCCTGCGAGCCCAGCAGCGGCACCCCGAACCTTCGGACGTAGCGCAGCGCGGTGCGGTCCAGCACGAAGGCGGGCAGCCCGGCCGCGCCGAGCCAGATGAGCAGGACCAGCAGGTCGGTGCAGACCTGCTGGACGACGAGCGCCCAGTAGTGCATGCCGAATTCCGCGGCGACGATGCCGATCGCGCCGCCCAGCAGGGTGGCCGCTACTTCGCCGAGGGACAGCGCGCGGAAACGCAGGTCCCGCTGCAGGCGAGCGGCCGAGACGATCGCCAGGCCCTTGAGCACCGGCCCGGTCGCCAAAATCATCAACACCGGCCGCAGCTGGGGAATAGCCAGGAAATCGGCGATCGCACCGGAGAAGGCCACGGTGAGCACTGCGACGAGGGTGCCGAGCGCGGTCACCGTCCAAAACGCCGCCCCCTCGTCCTCCCTGCGCAGATGAGCTTTCTGCACAATGCCGGTGGCGAGTCCGGTCTCCAGGAGAACCGCGGTGAGCGACACGTAGATGGTCGCCGCGCTCGCGACGCCGAAATCCGCCGGACCCAGCAGCCGCGCGAGCACCAGCGCGAAACCGAGGCGGCCGAACTGGCGCGCGATCATCGCGATGACCGTCCACCGGGCGCCGTGCGCGGCGGTGGCGGCCGCGGTATCCGCGGGCAGCGCGGAATCGGGCGCGGGCGGCTGTCCGGAGCCGGGACGGTGAACTGTCACGATGTCGTCTTCCGCCCGATCTCGCTGGGACAGTGGGACATTCGTGAAGTCGTGCGGTCGCGGCGGCGGGTTACAGCCGCGGAGATATCGAATCCGACTCGGTCGTCCGGCGCAGCACCGCGAAGACAGCTCCGCCGATGGCCAGCCCGAGCAGGAGGCCGCCGACGACGTCGCTGAGCCAGTGGTCATCGGTGTAGACGCGGGAGAATCCGGTGAGCAGCGACCAGCAGAACGCGGCCGTCAGGCCGAGCCAGGTGGTTTTCCGCCGCGCCGGGACGAACAGGGCGACGAGCAGCAGGGAAACGACGGCGGCGGTCGCCGCGTGCCCGGACGGGAACGCGGTGCCGCCGTCGTGGAGGGTGCCCGGGGTTTTGTCCGGCCCGGCGCGCCCGATCAGCGCCTTGGCGGCCACCGTGGTCGCGGAAAGCAGCAGCAAGGGAATGCCACAGGCGAGCACCGGCGTCCACGAAGCGCGCCGGATGGCCAGATATGCCGCGCAGGCTGCCAAGATCGGTGCGGACACCGGGAACTGTGCGACCGCGCCCACCACGGTCATCGCCGCGTCCAGCGTCGCATCATGGTGGGTGGTCAGCAGTTCGTGCACCGGTTCGTCGGCATGAGTCAGCAGCCCGGCGCTCAGCACCTGCTGGGTGGACAGGACGAATCCGGCGAAGGCCAGCACCGGGACGAGCCAGCGCCGGGCATCGCGGAGAGACAGCATGGGCCGGACGTCTTACGCCCGGGTCAGCGGAGCGATCGCGGTTTCGGCGACCCCCCGGGCGAGGCTGCAGGCGAACTTGACGCGGTTGGCGGCCGCCCATTTGGCGAGGACGGAGAAGACGCGTTGCCGTTGCGCCGGGGTGAGGTCGGCCCGGCTGACCGCGCGGACAAGTTCCGCGGCGTGCCGCCAGGTGAGAAAGCGCGAGCCGTAGCCGGTTTTCCGGTTGAAAGCGCTCACTCGGCGTTGCGCGACCTGGGTGGTCAGTTTCGCGCCGTGCTCCCGTTCCTGAAACAGCGGCTCGCCGACCAGGACGAGCGGCCCGGCCAAGGCGAGTTCGGCGAGGAAAACCCGATCGCTTCCCCAGAACGGAAGAAGCAGCCGAGTGCGTTCGGCGAGCGCGCGCCGTTGCACGCCGAACGCGACCGCGCACGAGTAGTCGTAGCGGATGAGGTCGGCGAAGCGGTCAGCCGGCTCGGCCGCGTCCGAAGCGCGGAGGTCGTGCGTGACGCCGAGGGAGGCGCCGTCCTCGTCGATGTGCTCGATCGCGGTGCAGGCCGCAGCCGCTGCCGGAGACTCGTCCAGTGCGGCTACGCAGCGCTGTACGAAGGTTTCGTGCTGGAGGTCGTCGGCGGCCGCCCACTTGAACAGCGGGCCCGACGTGGCGCGGAAAACGTAGTTGAAGTTCGCCGCGGCCCCGATGTCCTGCGCATGCCGGTGATAGCGGACGCGCGGATCTCGCCGGGCGTAGTCGCGGACGATTTCCCCGGTCGAGTCGTCGGAGTCGTTGTCCGCGACCAGCAGGTCGAAGTCGCCGTAGGTCTGGGACAGCAGACTGTCCAGCGCGCCGGCGAGGAAACCGGCGCCGTTTTTGACCGGCAGGCCGATCGACAGAGGCGGTGCGGAGTTCGGCACACCATGAGGTCGTCGCGGGTCGGGCGGTCGTTACGGGTCAGGAATCGGCGGGCGGCCAGGGAACCGCCGTTCCGTCGGGAAAGTGGTTGCCGGAAAAGACTTTCGGCCGCGGTCCGGGGTAGATCGGCTGGTACCGGTAGTCGCGCCGGAATGTGTTGCCGGTGATTTCCACGTCCGGGTAGTCCGGGTTGTGATAGAGCGTGTTCGCCCCGCCGCCCAGCTCGTTGTCGCGGATCACCACCGGACCGGCTACCGCCGGGGTCGGGTCCGGCGACGAGGAAAGGATGATCGCGGAGGTGATCTCCTCGGCCTTTCCCGGATCGATCACATTGCCCGCGACCAGGATCGAACCCGCGAGATGGTCGGACTGGGCGCCGTCGGCGTGGGCTCCCGGTGCCGGAGCGAAGTCGTGGATCCACGAGTCGGTGAGGCGGACGTTGTTGCCCAGCTTCACTCCGTCGTGCGTCATGCCGGAAATGTCGACCCGTTCCGCGGTCCAGTTGTGGAACGCGATCGCCGCGCTGAGGTAGTCGCCGCGGATCGACACATTGCGAATGGTCACCGATCCCGCGCCGATGGTGGTGATCGCGAAGTAGTCCGCTCCGGTTCCGGTGAACCGGCTGCGCTCGATCACGACGTTCGGCGCGGAAACCGTCACCGAGCCCCGGACGTCGAGCCCGTCGAGCACCTGCCCGGGCTGGTCCGCGGTGAGCGATCCGGACGGACGCAACGACTCGGACGGCGCGCCGACGGTCGGTGCTGCCGGGGGTGGGCCGGCGGGGGTGGCGGTCGCGGCGCACCCCGCCGCCGCCAGCGCGACCGCCCCCGCGCAAGCCGCCGTCGCCAGCCGCCTCATCGGACACTCGCCAGCGGCTCGGCCGCACGGTCTCGGACGGCGATCCGCCAAAGCGCGGCCGCGGCGCCGAGCAGACTGAACGTCACCACGAACATGAGCTTGTAGCCGAACGCGTCGAAGGTGAACGCGGCGACCGCGGCACCGGCGATCGAGGCGGCGATGGCCTGAGCGAGGCTGCGCACCACTGGGTCGGCGACGGTCCGGTGCACTCGCCGGGCCAGCGAATAGCCGGTGGCGAGCAGTGCGAGCTCGGCGGCTACCCCGAGCGCGCCCATGGTGGCGAGCGTGAACAGGTACTCGTTGTCCAAGATCCGGTACAGCTTGGGGATGTAGGTGCCGACCCCGAGCCCGAGCAGCGGATGGTCGTGCCAGACGGTGAAAACGGCCGCGTAGTCGTCGGTGCGGCCCTGGACGCTCGGGTCGGTCGAGAGGGTGCTCGGCAACAGGATGCTGCGCAGGCTGCCCAGCAGGCCAGGCACCATCGCGCTCATGGCGGCCAATCCGGCCGCCACGAACGGAATCAGGTTGAACACCATCCGCAACCGCACACTGACCAGGTAAACGGCCAGCGCCACGGCCGCGGTCAGCACCCCGGACCGGGAGACCGACAACGGCATGCATCCGGCGACGAGCGCGAACATCGCCCACCAGCGCAACCGGCGGCCCTTCGGCGCGGTGAGCGCCAGGTGCAAGGCGATCGGCATCGCCAGGCTGAGCACCACGGCGTACTCGATCGGGTGGCCGGCCAGCCCTTGCACCCGGTGGAAGCCGGACCGGGCGAGCGCGTCGACGTCTTCGGTGAAGTGGAACGTCAACCCGGGCAGGCGCAGCTGCTGGTAGAGGTCGACGACGCCGAGGAACTGGAGCAGCGCGCTGACCGCCAGCACTCCGCAGGCGGCCACGATCAGCCGCAGGAGGCGAGTGACCCCGTCGATGTCGCGCAGCGTGTCGGTAACGAAGAGCAGCAGGCCCATCGCGCAGGCTTGGCCGAACAGCGAGGCGTCGGACGCCGACGCTTCGAGCGGGGACAGTCCGCGCAGCTGGCCCGCGACGTAGCTGGCGAGCACGACGCCGACGAAGACCAGGCAGACGATCCGCATCGGCTGCCTGCCCCGGTCTGTGCCTAGCGAGCTGTCGATCCGCCCGTAGCACCACAGTGCCAGCAGCAGAGCCGCCACGATCAGTCCGGGCACCCCGATTTGCCCGAGCGGATTGATGATCAGCGACGCTGGGATCAGAAAGGCGAGTGCGAACAGGATGCTGAGCGCGGTGTGCTCGTCCCGGCGGGAGTTCAGCCAGAGCGCGCCGACCACGATGACCGCGACCACCAGCGGGGTCGTCGTCGGCGCGAGGACCGGGACGGCGAGAAGAACGAGCGCGCCGACGGCGCACACCGCGCGCAGGATCGGCCGCCCGGCGAGGGTGGTGCCGAAACGCGCGATACCGCTGCCGGTGAGCGAGTCGACCGGACGCCGGTTCATCGCCGGAGCCGCCCGAGCACACCGCCGAGGTCAGTCTTGTCCCGGTCGTCGTGTTCCTGCTTCGGCGGCGCGGTGACTGGCAGCAAACGAGCGGTTTCCTCGCCTGGTCTGGGTTCCGCGGTGCCGAAATCGCGGTCCGGAGAGTCCACCCGGTCGGATTCCTCCGGAAGCGGGCCGACCGGTGGTTCGTCGCGGTGGCTGTCTGGCGAGTGGTCGGCCGCGCTTTTGTCGCCGCGATTCGCCGAACGCTTGCGGGAACGCAGTTCCACCACCACGCAAGCGGTGAGCGAGAGGATGAGTCCGAGCGCGCCGACGGCGAGCGCGGTCTTGAGCTGGCTGCTGTGCGATACCGAGGCGTCCTGCGGCTGCACGACGTCGTCGACGGTCACCCGGAACGGGCCGGGAATGTCTTTCTGAGCCTGCAGCTCGTCGAGCCGCTTCGCGAGTTCGGAGGCGATCGCCCGGTAAGTGGTGAGCGTGTTGCGCCGATTCGGGTCGGTCACCGTCACGGCGAGCACCGCTTTGCCGGTGTCGTCGATCTGATACTTGGCGGTGCCGCCCGACGAGGTGATCGCGGCGGAAACGTCAGGCGATTTCGCCAGCTGGCCGAGCACCAGCGCGGTCGCGGCGATGTCGTAGTACGGATTGCTCTGAAGCCGGGCCGCCTGGTCGGCAGTGGCGGCGAAGGGATAGCTGACCTTGAGCGCACCGTCCACCTCGTAGGTGGGCGAAACGGTGCTCGCGAGGATCCAGCAGACGATCGCCGAGCCGACGAGCGCGGGTACGAGGATGACCCAGCGCCGCAGAGCGACCTGGAAGATAGCGAGCAAGTCCATCGGAGTTCCCCTCACCTCCTGCGGTTCTTATGATGCTGAGGGAGCCGATCAGCCGTCCGGCGTCATCTGGTTGTCGCAGCCAGGCGCCTGGATGTGACAACGAAACCTTTCGCCCATCGGAAAGGCATCGAATTGTGACCGTGCCGAAGATCGGGTTCGCGTGTGCTTGGGACCGGCCTCCGCAGGCGACCTGGTCGCACACTCCGTGGAACCTGCGCGCGGCGCTGCGCGAGCGGACCGAGGTCGCCGACCTCGGGCTGGAGTGGTCGCTGCCGGTTCGTTCGGTGTTGCGCGGCCTCGGCGCGCACCGCCACGAGGGCCGCTGGGGCAGCCACTGGAAACACCTTCCGCTGACCATGGCACTGGCCGGAACCAAACTCCGGGCCGCCGAACGCCGGCTCCGCCCGGACGTCGTGGTGCAGATCGGCGACCTGGCCCGCACCGACACCCCGTTCCTGCTCTACCAGGACTCGAGCTTCGACATCCTCCTCGAACGCCTGGACACCGAGAGCGGCCGGGCACTGCATTTCCCCGGCCTGGACCGGGCCGCGCTGTACCGGCTGCGCGACCGGCAGCACCGGATCTACCGCGAGGCCGCGGGACTGCTCACGATGAGCCAGTGGCTGGCGGACCACGTGGTGCGGGTTTCCGGCGTCGAGCCGGGCAAGGTGCACGTGGTCCCGCCAGCGGCCAACGGGTTGCCAGCAGGCCCGCCGCCGCGCCGGGCCGGGCCGCGGCGGCGATTGCTGTTCGTCGGCAAGGATTTTTCCACCAAGGCGGGCGACGTGGTGGTGAAGGCGTTCGCGGTGCTGCGCGAGGAAATCGGGCCGGCTCTTACCCTCACTGTCGCCGGCCCCAAGGAATGGCCGTTGCCGGGACCGGTGCCAGACGGCGTCGAATTTCTCGGCCGGATCCCCGTCGAGCGGGTGCGGGAGCTTTACCGGACGCACGACCTGTTCGTGATGCCCAGCCGGTTCGAGGGGTACGGGATCGCTTTGGTGGAGGCGCTCGCGCACGGGTTGCCGTGTGTCGCGCGGCGCGACTGCGCGATGCCGGAGATCGTCCGCCCGGGCGAGAACGGCGATCTGATCGACTCGGACGACCCCGCCGCGCTGGCTGCGGTGATCGCCGGCCTGCTGGCCGACGAGGGCGTCTACGACCGGGTACGAGCCGCCGTTCCCCGAGTCGTCGCGCAGCATTCCTGGGGCCGGGTCGCCGACGACGTGCTGCGGGTCGCGGAGTCGCTCGGTTAGCGGTTCTCCAGCACGTCGGCCGGCACCCACCGACCGCCGGCCGCTTCCACTTCCGGGATGCTCCGCCGGACCTCGGCCAGGAGGTCGGGCAGGAAGAGCACCACCGCGTCGGGGCGGAAGGCGGCCAGTTCGGCGGGCGGGACGATCGGAATCCCGCTGCCGGGCATCCGTCTGCCCTGCTTGGCGTCCGAGGCGTCGGCGATGGCAGGCAGCAGTTCGGTGGTGATGCCCGCCCGGCACAGCTGGGCGACCGCGCGGGAAGCCGCTCCGTAGCCGAGCACCCGGTGCCCGGCAGACGATTGCTCTTCCAGCCAGCGACGGAGGGAGTCCGCGTGCCGAACGGCCGCTTCCTGCAGTCCGGCAACGACTTCCGGCCGGGCAACCCCGGCATCGGTCTCCTGCTCGACGAGTGCCCGCACCGAGTCGTCCGGCGCTCCGCCGCGCGCGGCGGCCAGCAAAACCGTCCCGCCG
The DNA here is from genome assembly GCF_000383915.1 of Amycolatopsis benzoatilytica AK 16/65. Classification (NCBI taxonomy): domain Bacteria; kingdom Bacillati; phylum Actinomycetota; class Actinomycetes; order Pseudonocardiales; family Pseudonocardiaceae; genus Amycolatopsis; species Amycolatopsis benzoatilytica. The sequence continues at coordinate 6,222,746 of NZ_KB912942.1, read as the reverse complement.
TAGAGTTCGAACCGGAACGCGGACCGAGCGACGAGCCCGGCCGCGCGGAGCATTTCGACCAGCACCGGCGTCGAGTAGTACGCGTAATGGCCGTGCCGCAACGCACTCCATTGTCCTTCGCGCAGGATCGAGGCGAGGGAGTGAAACTGCAGCAGGAACACGCCGTCGTCGGCCAGCCCGGAAACACGTTCGAGCAGGGCGGCTTTCTGGTCGGCCTCGTGCATGAGCCCGAAACAGTCGACGAGCACGTCGGCGGCGCCGTTCGCCGCGGGGACGAGGCCGCGTGCTTCGAGCAACGAAAGCCACGAGCCACCGTGCGGGCTGCCGTACTCGCGAACAGTGCCGCCGGCAGGCAGCAGGGGAGCAGCGCGACGGACCGCGTCCGCCGCCTGCTCGACCAGCGCGGCCGGCTCTACGCCGCGTGGTTCGTCCGGTTTGGTTTCGTCCTCGGCGAGCTGGGCCAGCCCGCACTCGGCGCACAACCACATCCGGAGCGCGAAGACGGCGTCCGGGCCGGGGTCGAGGCGGGCCGGGAAATGGTCGGCGGGCGGCTGCTCGCCGAGGTCGAGCACCAGGGCGCCGTTCGCCGATCGGCACCAGCGGCAGCGTGGCGAGGTCACCGCGAAAGTCCTTTCCGAGCGAAAATGGACCGATGAGAGTCGAACCTGGTGCGCTGGCCGGAGTCCTGCTGTTCGTCCCCGAACCGCACCACGACGAGCGTGGTCTGTTCACCCGGACGTTCGACACGGCGATCGCCGCTGAGCACGGCCTGGCCGCCGAAACCTTCCAACAGGACTCGCAATCGCGGTCGCGGCTGGGCGTGCTGCGCGGGATGCACGGGCGCTCCGGCCGCGGCGAGGCGAAGCTGGTGCGGTGCGCGCGCGGTGCGGTGCACGACGTTCTCGTGGACATCCGGCCCGGCTCCGCGACCTTCGGCGAGCAGCAGGCATTCCGCCTCGACGACGTCGAGTTCGCGCACCTGTACATCCCGCCGGGCTTCCTGCACGGGTTCCAGGTCCTCAGCGAATACGCCGACGTCTGCTACCGGATCGACCGTCCGCACGACCCGGCCGAGGACCTCGCGGTGCGCTACGACGACCCGGAGCTCGCGATCGAGTGGCCGTTGCCGGTCTCGGTGCTCAGCGACCGCGACGCCGCCGCCGGAACCTGGGCCGACCTGGTCCGCAGCCTCGGCGCCTGAGGTCATGGAGCGATCGGGCGCAGGTCCGGGCCCAGCGTGCCGTCCGCGCGTCGCGCGGCGAGGCGGGCGAGCCGGGTGAACCGCTGCTCGAAATCGGCCTCGGTCAAGTGGTGGCGCCGGTAGGCGTCGGCGAGCTCGCGCGCGCCCGCCGGCACTGACCAGGCGCAGGCGAACCCCGGCAGGGCGGCCCGGATCCGGCTGAAGTCGACCCGGTAGGACCGCGGGTCCGCCCCGGCTTCGCCGGTGATCAGCAGGTCCGCGCCGGGAACGGCGTCCACGACGGCCTGGGCGATCTCCGAGACCCGCAGGTTGTTCGCCTCGGTCCCGACGTTGAACGCCTTGCCGTGCACCGCGTCCCGAGGTGCGTTCAGTGCCTCGGAGAAGGCGGCCGCGATATCGCGAGCGTGTACCAGCGGACGCCATGGAGTTCCGTCGGAAAGCACCTTCACCGTGTTGGTCAGGATCGCGTGGCCGACCAGATTGTTCAGCACGATGTCCGCGCGCAGCCGGGGCGAGAAGCCGAACGCGGTGGCGTTGCGCAGGAATACCGGGCTGAAATCGTCGTCTGCGAGGCGGAGCAGATCGTCCTCCACCCGGACTTTCGATTCGGCATAAGGCGTGACTGGCCGCAGCGGCGCGTCTTCGTTCACCAGCAGGTCGCCGCCGCTGGCGCCGTAGACCGAACACGTCGAGGCGTAGAGGAACCGGCGCACACCGGCGTCTTTGGCCAGCTGCGCCAGCCGGGTGGAGGCGCGGTGGTTGATCGCGTAGGTGATTTCCGGGTCCAGCGAGCCGAGCGGGTCGTTGGACAACGCCGCGAGGTGGATCACCGCGTCGAAACCGGCGACGTGCTCCGGCTGGACGTCTCGCAGGTCGAGGGCGACCGCCTTCGGGTCGTGCACCGCGGGGCCGAGCACGCAGGTCGAGTACAGGCCCGAATCGAGGCCGACGACGTCGTGGCCCGCCGCGGTGAGGACGGGTGCCATGACGGTGCCGAGGTAGCCGAGGTGTCCGGTCAGGAGTACGCGCACAGATCTTCCTCATTTCCTTTTCGCCGCGGAGCTGCGCGCCGCCGCGATCGTCAGTTTCGGCGCATTGAATGCCTCCGCGTACCGGTGCTGGCACTGCACCCCGCGTACCCGGGCCAGACCGGCGAACGCTTCGTGGTCGAACCAGCCCCGCCCGTGCTGCGACCGGTAGTGCGTGGCGAGCAGATCGCTCTTCTCCCGGATCGTTTCCTCGGCCAGCGGGAAGAACACGGTGGGCTGGGCGAGGTCGGACTCCCACTTGAGGATCTCGTAGCCGAGGATCACGTGGTCGCGGAACGCGGTCGGCACCAGCTTCGCCAGCCCGCGGTGGTCCTGGTGCGCGTCGTGGGCGGCGGGTGCGAAAACCAGATCAGGCTCGCATTGACGGCGCAGCGCTTCGAGCGCGTCCTTGGCCAGGTCCCATTGCGCGGGAAGCCGGCCGTCGCGGAGATCGAGAACGGTCACCGCCAGGTCCGCTTTCGGGCAGAACGCCGCCAGCGCGGCCCGTTCCTCAGCCTCTCGGGGAGTGCCGGCACCCGACAGCACCAGCGCGGTCACCCGCATGCCCGGATTGGCGCGGCACAGTTCGAGCAGACTGCCGCCGGCACCGATCGCGATGTCGTCGCAGTGCGCGCCGAGTACCGTGATCTCCGCACAGACCTCCGGAAACAGGGCCCGCATCAGCGTCCCGCCCGCGCGGTTTCCCAGACCATCCACGGCCGGTCGCCGTGCGCGTAGGCGGTGTTGAGGGAAAGCCGTTCCTTGACGGTGTCGGTGGGTTTCCAGAAGCCGCGGTACGGGTAGCCGAGCAGCTTGCCCTCCTTCGCCAGGCCGACACACCCGTCCGCCACGAGGTCGCCGTTCTCCGGGATATGGTCGAAGACCTCTTGGCGGAGAACGAAATAGCCGCCGTTGGACCACAACGGCATCTCGCTGACCGGGGTGATCCCGCCGACGCGTCCGTCCGGGGCGAGGTCCACGCAGTGGAAGGTCGATTCCGGCGGGACGACCATCATCGAGGCGCCCGCGCCGCTCGCCGCGAAACGCTCGATCATCTCGTCGAGCGGGGCGTCGGTCAGCACGTCGGCGTAGTTGGCGAGGAACATCTCGTCGTCGCCGAGGTAAGGGCGGACCCGGCGCAGCCGCTCGCCGATCGGCGATTCGATACCGGTCTGCACGAGCGAGATCGACCAGTCGCTGATGTCGGTCGACAACAGTTCGACCCGGCCCTCGCTGAGCACGAAGTCGTTGGACTCGGTCTCGCGGTAATCGAGGAAGAAGTTCTTGATGTGGTGCGCGCCGTAGCCGAGGCACAGGATGAACTCGGTGTGCCCATAGTGCGCGTAGTACCGCATCACGTGCCACAGCAGCGGCCGGGGGCCGACCGCGGCCATCGGCTTCGGGAGATCGTCGTCGGCGCCGCTGCGCATCCGCATCCCGTAGCCGCCGCAGAAGAGAACGACCTTCACTTCACGTCACCTCGACGATTTCCAGGCGCGGAATCGGGAAGACGAGCTTGCCGCCCCACGCGCCGACATAGGAAAGCTGTGCGGTCAGCTCGTCCCGGAGGTTCCAGGGCAGGACGAGCACGTAGTCCGGCCGGTCGGCTTCGAGCCGGTCCGGAGCCAGCACCGGGATCCGGGTACCCGGTGTGAACCGGCCGTGCTTGTAGGGGTTGCGGTCGACGGTGTAGGGCAGCAGGTCGGTCCGGATCCCGCAGTGGTTGAGCAGCGTGTTGCCCTTGCCCGGGGCGCCGTAGCCGACGGTGGTCTTGCCGGCTTTCCGGGCGGCGAGGAGAAATTCGAGCAATTCGAGCCGGACCCGGGTGACGCGTTCGGAAAACTCGGTGTAGCCGGACAGTTCGTGCAGCCCGGCCGCCTTCTCCCGGTCCAGCACCTCGGCCATCCGCGCGCTCGGCTCACCCGCGGCTTCGGCGGGCCGGGCCCACAGCCGGATCGAACCGCCGTGGGTGGGCAGGAGCTCCACGTCGAGGACGCTCAGCCCGCCGGTGGCCAGCGCGCGCCGGGCGGATTCGACGGTGTAGTACTGGAAGTGCTCGTGATAAATGGTGTCGTACTGGTTCTTCTCGATCAGCGTCAGCAGGTGCTGCACTTCGATGGACACCCAGCCGTCGTCGGCGACCAGCGCGCGCAGACCCCGGGTGAAGCCGAGGATGTCCGGAATGTGCGCGTAGACATTGTTGGCGACGACCAGATCGGCCGGGCCGTGTGCGGCGCGCACCTGTTGCCCGGTTTCCGCGGAGAGGAAGGCGGTGAGCGTGGGAACTCCCGCTGCACGCGCGGCTTGGCCCACGTTGACCGAAGGTTCCACGCCCAGGCAACGGATCCCGCGGTCCACGACGTGCTTGAGCAGGTACCCGTCGTTGCTCGCGACCTCGACGACGAACGACTGGTCGGTGAGCCCGAGCCGGGAGACCGCGTTTTCGGTGAACCGCTTCGCGTGTTCGACCCAGGAGGTGGAAAAAGACGAGAAATACGCGTAGTCGGTGAAGGTGTCTGCGGGGTCGAGCAACGGCGGGATCTGCGCGAGCCAGCATTCCGTGCAGACCTCGAGATGCAGCGGGAAGGTGGGCTCGGGCTCGGCGAGCTGTGCGGCGGTGAGAAACCGTTCGCAGGGCGGGGTTGCGCCCAGGTCCACCACGCTGGCGGTTCCTTCCGAACCGCAGAGACGGCATGTGGCCATGTACCTGGCTCCTCGCATCGGGTGCGCGATCTGCGTAGGGCAGGTCGATCCGCACCCGGCGGTCGTTACACCGCACCGGGAAGCTCAGCGGGACCGATTCGGAACCGAGACCATGTTTTGGTGCCGGCAAACGATCTTTTGGCTGCCGCGAACGGCACCGGACGGCGCGATGGCCATCCGGTGCCGTCCGTTCACAATTTCTCCGCCGCCGGGATCACTTCCGTCGCGAACCGCTCGAAGACCGCCGGGTTCGGAACACCTTCGGCCCAGCCCATCGCGGCGTCGAGACCAAGCTCCGCCAGTTGGCCCAGCTCGTCCAGCAGCTGCCCGGTTTTCTCGCCGTTTTCGCCGAGATCCAAGCGAATCGCGGCGGTTTTCGTGATTTCCGAAGAGTCGCGGCCGACGTCCTCGCAGTGCTGCTTCAGTACGTCCAGCTTGCGGCCGAGGTCCGGACCGGGCAACAGGTTGCACATGTCGCCGTACTGCGCGACGAACCGCAGCGTCTTCTTCTCCCCGCTGCCGCCGATCAGGATCGGCGGGTGCGGACGCTGCAGCGACTGCGGACTGTTCAGCAACCGCTCGGCGCTGACGTGCGTTCCGGTGAACGGCTCGTCGCCCTCGGCCCACATCTGGCGGACGTAGCGCAGCGCGTCCTCCAGTTGCTCGAACCGCTCCTTCATCGGCGGGAACCGGAAGCCGAGGCCGCGTGCCTCTTCCTCGTTCCAGCCTGCCCCGATGCCGAGGATCGCGCGGCCGCCGGAGAGCACGTCGAGGGTCGTGACGGCCTTCGCGAGCAGGCCGGGGTGCCGGTAGAGGACGCCGGTGACCAGGGTGAGCAGCTTGACGCGCTCGGTGTGCGCGGCGAGGTAGCCGAGCGTGGTGTACGCCTCCAGCATCTCGTGCTCCGGCGGGCCGTAACCGGAGATCTGGAAGAAGTGGTCCATCACCGAGACGTACTCGAAGCCGGCCGCCTCGGCGGTCCGGCCGACGTAGGCGAGGTCCGAGCCGAGTGCGGCCGGGCCGTTCGGCCAGGTCTGCTGGGACAGGTGCAAGCCGAGTTTCATGCCAGTTCCTTCGCGGCGGGGATGATGTCGTTCGCGAACTTCTCGATGAGCCGGAGATCGGGCACGCCGGGCAGGAACCCGATCGCGGCGTCCACGCCGAGCCCGCGCAGCCGTTCCAGTTCGGCCTTCAACTCGTCGGCCTTCTCGCCGTCCGGGCCGATGTCGAGTGGCTGGTAGACGGTCTTGGTGATCTCGGCGTAGTCGCGGCCCTCGTTCTCGCAGTGCTGCTTGAGCACGTCCAGCTTGTGTTCGAGGTCCGGCCCGTTGAAGAGGTTGCACATGTCGCCGTACTGCGCGACGAACCGCAGCGTCTTCTTCTCGCCGCCGCCGCCGACCATGATCGGCGGGTGCGGCCGCTGCAGCGACTGCGGCACGTTCAGCAGCCGTTCGGCGGCGAAATGTTTGCTGGTGAACGGTTCGTCGCCCTCCTCCCACATCTGCTGGACGTAACGCAGGTTCTCTTCGAGCAGTTCGAAGCGTTCCTTCGTGGGCGGGAACGGGAAGCCGAGCCCGCGCGACTCTTCTTCGTTCCAGCCTGCCCCGATGCCGAGGATCGCGCGGCCGCCGGAGAGCACGTCGAGCGTGGTGATCGCCTTCGCGAGCAGGCCGGGGTGCCGGTAGAGGACGCCGGTGACCAGCGTGAACAGCTTGACCCGCTCGGTGTGCGCGGCGAGGTAGCCGAGCGTGGTGTACGCCTCGAGCATGTCGTGGTCGCTCGGGCCGACGCTGCGGATCTGGAAGAAGTGGTCCATCACGGCGAGATAGGCGAACCCGGCCTCGTCCGCCGCCCGGGCCACCGCGGCCAGGTCGGCGCCGAGCCGGGCCGGTCCGCCAGCCCAGGTGAAGTCAGGGATTTGGAGTCCAAGTTCCATGGCCTTCACGGTATACCTGGAGTTACTTCACTGGCACGGTCAGAAATCGCGCACGATGGAGATCGTGCCGTGCAGCGGATCGCTCACGTACACGGTGCGAGTGCGCTGATCCACCGCCACGTCGCCGGGATTGATCCCGAGGCTGAGCTCTCCGGTGAGGAGTTCGGCCCGTCCGTCCACCCGGGACAGTCCATTCTGTCCCCCGTTGGTGTACACCGTGTCGGTGCCCTGGTGTACGGCGAGCGACGACGCCTCGCTGCGGAGCAGGATGGTCTTGGTCTGGGTGCGCGTCGATCCGTCCACAATAGACAGATGGTGGATCGCGGAGTTCGCCACGAACACCGCGCCGCTCGGCTCGTGCACGCCGATCCCGGTGGGGGAGGCCCCGACGTCGACGCTGCCGGAGAACTTCTTCGCGTCGAGATCGCAGATCTCGACGGTGTTCGTGCCCGGGCTGGTGCAGTACGCGCGCCGCCGCCCGCGATCGAGCGCGATTCCGGCGAGTCCGGGTTTCGGTGCCGGCAGCAGTTTCTGCAGGGTGAGGCTGATGCTGTCGATGACCGCGAACGTCCCGGTCTGGCTGCTCACCGCGTAGACGAGGTTGGCGGGGCCGTCCAGTGCGAGAGCTGAGGCGCCCGCTCCCGCGCTGACCACGCTGAGCAGCTGGTGAGTCTGGCTGTCGAAGACCGCCACCGTCCCGCCCGGCGGATTCGCGACGTAGATCCGGCTCGCGTCCACCGCGACGTCGCTGGGTTCGCCGCCCGCGGCCAGCACGGAGACGACTCGCGCCTGATCCGGATCGAGGACCACGACCGACCCCGACTGCGGATCCGCCGCGTAGACAAGCCCGGTGACCGGACTCACCGCCAGTGCGGACAGGTTCCCGCCGACCTGCACGATCGCCACCCGCTCCGCGGCTGCGGCCTGCGGCAGTAAGGCGGCGGCACCCGCTGTGACCAGCGTAAACAGGCCTCGTCGGGACCACTGTGCGGCCGTCATCGCTCACCTGCCCCCTCAGTTGGGTTGCTCGCCGACCCTAACCCGGGCAAGGATCATGCGAAGGAACTTCGGGTCGCCCGATCGCGTTGTTTCCGGTGAGTAACCAATCTTGCGAAGCGGACGGAGGCGGCGCACGTGCACAAGCACCACAACGGTCTGAAGACGGCGATGCTGCTGGGTCTGCTGTCCGCGATCATCATCGGGATCAGCGGCTTGTTCGGCCGCGGAGCACTGGTCATCGGCCTGCTTCTGGCGCTCGGGATCAACGCCTACGCCTACTTCAACTCGGAGAAGATGGCCCTGCGCGCGATGCGCGCGCGCCCGGTGTCCGAGGTGGAACAGCCGGTGATGTACCGGATCGTGCGAGAGCTGGCCACGTCCGCACGGCAGCCGATGCCCTCGCTGTATCTCAGCCCGACCGTCGCGCCGAACGCCTTCGCCACCGGCCGCAATCCGCAACACGCGGCGGTGTGCTGCACCACCGGAATCCTGGAGATCCTCGACGAGCGCGAACTGCGCGCGGTGCTCGGCCACGAGCTGTCTCATGTGTACAACCGGGACATCCTGATTTCGTGCGTAGCCGGCGCGCTGGCCAGCGTGGTGAGCGTGCTGGCCAACCTCGCCTTCTTCTTCGGCGGCGACGACCGGGAAGGCAACCCGCTCATGTCGCTGCTGCTGGTGCTGGTCGGCCCGATCGCCGCGGGCGTGATCAAGATGGCCGTGAGCCGCTCCCGGGAGTACCAGGCGGACGCCTCCGGTGCGGAGCTGACCGGCGATCCGCTCGGCCTGGCCTCCGCCCTGCGCAAGCTGGAACGCGGCACCCGCGCCGCCCCGCTGGCTCCCGAGCCGGCGGTGGTCTCGCAGTCGCACCTGATGATCGCGAACCCGTTCCGTCCCGGGGCCGGCCTGAGCAAGATGTTCTCGACGCATCCGCCGATCGAGGACCGGATCCGCCGGTTGGAAGAGATGGCCCGCCGGGGTCGCTAGCGCCGAGCGCGGTCCGTCTCCCGGCTACTTCGTCCCCTCGCCGCCGGGTGCCAAAGCTGCTCAGGCCCAGCCGGGAACGGTCATTCCCACACCGCGTTCTCCGGATCCACTCCGTGCTCCACCGCGTTAGCGAAAATCACGTCCCGGATCCACCCGGTCAACCCGGGCTCGATCCCGTCGTAGAACTCCGCATATCCAGCCTCCGCGACGAACTGCCGCCCAATGCACGCATGCATGGCGTGGGTACAGTCGAAGTAATTCCCCAGTACTCCTCGGTGTCGCTCCGCCAGCGCGTTGGCCTCCGGCGACCCGGCCGCCACGCCCGCGCGCTTCGCCGCCGCGAAGTCCTCATTGATCGACGTGTGTTCCCCGGCGACCCCGCGCCAATCCTCCGCGGTCCGGTCGGTAGCCCGCTCCCGGTATTGCGCCCACTGCTTCGTATCTCCCCACCGCGCAGCGGCCTGGTCCACCCAGTCCGGGTTCCACTCGGAACCGAAGATCGAAACCTGCTCCTGCGCGGTCAGCTGCATTCCGCCGCGAGTGGCGGCCATCATCCGCTCCACCGCGGTCTCCATGTCCCGCAACCGCGCGACGCGTTCCCGCAACTCGCGCCGCTGCCGGGTCAAATGGGCATGCGAGTCCACCGAAGGGTCGTCGATCAACGGGCCGATGTCGGCCAGCGAAAACCCCAGCTCCCGGTAGACCAGCACCCGGTGGATCCGCGCGACGTCCTCATCGGAGTAAACCCGGTATCCGGAGCTGGTGCGGCCGCTCGGCCGCACCAGCCCCACCGCGTCCCAGTGATGCAGCGTCTTGACGCTCACGCCGACCAGCGCCGCCGCACGCCCGACAGTGAGGCCCTGCTCAGTCACGACCTCAGTGTCGCAGCTCATTTCCCGGTTCGCCCCGGAATGGCGATCCCGGCCGCGGCCAGCCGGTCCGCGACCCCGCCGTCGGGGTCGATCGGCAGCGCCGCGGTGAGCACGACGTTCGTGCCGTCCGGCGTCACGACCGTCGCCTCGATCGAGTTCCACGGCATCAACTCCGGTTCGGTCGTGCACCCCGGGGTGATCTCCTCGCACCGCTGCCGGATCTCGTCCAGTTCGCCGCGTACGCACGAGAAGCTGATGCTGGCCCCCGAGATGCCCGCCGCACCGGACGCACCTGCCGCGCCGACCGTGCCCGGAGTTGCCGGCCGGAGCAGCACGTCCTGGAACGCCCACCGCCGCAGGTGCACGACCTGTCCGGGGATGGAGAAGAGGTTGTCGAAGCCGAGTCCGCGCAGCCAGAAGTCGGTGGAGGCTTCGAGGTCCGCGGTCGGCACGATGAGGAACATCGGCATTCCGTAGAACCCGAGGTAGTTGCCCGGCGAAACGGCGTCCACCGCGGGCATCGGGACTGATCCGTGGAATTCGTTCATGCTGGAGAGCGTTGACCCTCCTGCCGCAGGAGGGTCAAGCTTCTTTCCGGAGAACTTCACGCGGCCGGTCCGTCCGTGAAGGGCCCCTTGAGGGAATCCAAGTCCGGCAAGGGGCCCTTCCCGGACAGGTCGCGCCGCACTGCGCGCAGGGCTTGTCGGCGGAGAGGAGCCGACGCGTGCCGCGAAGTGGACGGCGACCGGGCAAAATCACCCCCGTGACCTGTTCGAGCTGGTCACGGGGGTGATTCGGCGAGTGGCAGGTGAGGGATTCGAACCCCCGAAGGCTGAGCCGTCTGATTTACAGTCAGATCCCTTTGGCCGCTTGGGTAACCTGCCAAGGCCGGGCGAACCGGCCGGGAAGAAGGATACCCAACCGTCTGGACGGGGCGTCAACCGGGATGCCCCGGCGCTAGGCTGGTGGCCCCTGACGAGCGAAGACAAGGTGTGAGGATACGTGGCGGACCCCTCTTTCGACGTGGTGAGCAAGGTCGACCGCCAGGAGGTGGACAACGCGCTGAACCAGGCGAGCAAGGAGCTGGGCACGCGGTTCGACTTCCGCGGCACCGGCACCGGCATCAGCTGGTCCGGCGAGGAAGCCATCGCGATCGAGTCGGAGACCGAGGAGCGCGCGCTGGCGGCGGTGGAGGTCTTCAAGGAGAAGCTGATCAAGCGGAACATCTCGCTGAAGGCGTTCGAGGCCGGGGAGCCGGCGATCTCGGGCAAGATCTACAAGATCAGCGGGAAGATTCTGCAGGGGATCGCTTCGGACAAGGCCAAGCAGATCGCGAAGTTCATCCGGGACGAAGGGCCTAAGGGAGTGCAGGCTCAGATCCAGGGGGACCAGCTTCGGGTTTCCGGGAAGAAGAAAGACCAGTTGCAGGAGGTGATCTCATTGCTCAAGGGCAAGGACTTCGAGATCGCGTTGCAGTTCACCAACTATCGGTGAGACGATAAGTCCGGAACCGGCGGGTGCTGTTGGGTGCCCGCCGGTTTTCGCTGTCTGGGGCGGATTCTACGAAGTGGTCAGGGTCCAGTTGGCGTCGTAGGCGTCCACTTTTACGTAGGTCTCGCCGTTGATCGGGACGTCGCCCTCGTAGTTGCCGATCTTGTTGACGGGCAGTTCCTGGTGTCCTTTCGACAACGTCCACAGTGCACTGTTCCCGCGCGTTTTCGTGGCGAATTTCGCGTGGGTGACGCCTGCCGGGATTCGCACCACTCCATCGCCGTGCGCGGAGTACGGTTTTCCGGTTTCCACGGTGGGCACGCCGCGGTAATCGGTGATCGTCACGGTCCAGGCGGCGTTTGTCTCGATTTCCAGTGTGTGCACTGGTTCGTCGATCGGGGAGACGTTGAGCCAGGACGTTCCGTGGTACGAGCCGATCGCGTTGACCGGCAGGCCCTCGGAACCGTCGGTGTGCACGGCGACGTTGCTGCTGCACTTCGGGCAGTCGAACTTCATGAAGCCGGCGACGTCGGCCGGCCAGGACACCGGGACGGTCGCGTTGCCGGTGCCCTCGTGCGTTTCGGTCGGGGCTTCGACCAGGCGGGGCTTCTCCGGCGGCGTCGTCGGCGCCGGAGGCAGGCCCGGTGACTCTGAGCGTTCGGGCAACTGCGGGACGATCCTGCCGATTCCGGATGCCTGCACCGAGCACGACGCCGTCAGCGCCGCGGCGGCGCAGGCGGCGGCCAAGCGCCAGCGGGCGCGGATCATGAGTTCCCCCTCGCGTGCCCCGACGGGGCCCTCGGATGATCTTTCGTCACGCTCCGCCTGGTCGTTACGAGGCGTCGTCCCCGTAACAGCCCAGCGCGGTCCTCGAACGAGTGGACTCACGCGGGTGACCAGGGCTGCGCCGGGGGTAGGCGCGCGAACACGTGGTGTAATCGCCGGGCTGGTCTTGAGAAGGGGTTTCGGAATGCGTCGTTGGACTCCTGTGCTGGCGTTCCTCGTCTCGCTGACGGTCCTGGCCACCGGGATCAGCCCGGCGTCCGCGGTCGTCGACAAGAAGCCGCTGCTGTCCGGGTACGGGCTGTACCCGCGGCTGGTGCGGCTCGAACATTCCGCCTTCGGGCGCGGGCACATCATCGCGTCGGTCAGCAGCTCCGACGGGAACGGCGGCTTCACGCCGATTCTGGAAAGCACCGACGAGGGCGAAAGCTTCCGGCAGATCGGCGAGATCCGCGACCCGGACGCCACGGCGGGCCAATGCTGCGGAACTCTTTACGAGCTGCCGCGGAAGGTCGGGCGGCTGCGCGCGGGCACGTTGCTGTGGGCGGCCACCTACGGGCAGGACGCCGGCCCGGCACGGCGGACGGCGATCAAGCTGTGGGCCAGCCGTGACGGCGGCCACAACTGGACTTACCTCTCCACCGCGGCGCTTTCGCACAACCACGACGGCGTCTGGGAGCCCGAGCTCACCGTGGACGCCGGCGGCACGCTCTGGATGCACTTCGCCGACGAGACACAGGCGCCGCAGTACGCGCAGGTGCTCAACCGGGTCGCGTCGACGGACGGGATTCACTGGGGGACCAAGCAGCTGACCCTCGCCATCCCGCCGGACCGGGTGCGCCCGGGGATGCCGATCATCCGCCGGCTGCCCGACGGCCGGTACTGGTTCGGCTACGAGATCTGCAACTACCGCGACCGCTACTGCGATCCGTATTACAAAATCTCCGCCGACGGCGCCAACTGGGGCGATCCCGGCGACCCGGGCAACCGGGTGCTGACCGCGAACGGCAACTACTTCCAGCACGCCCAGACCACCGCGCTGTTCCCCGGCGGGCCGAACGGCGTGCGGCTGCTGATGGTCGGCCAGATCTACACGAACGCCATGGGCGTGCCGCAGGCCGGGAACGGCGAGACACTGCTGGCCAACGACAACTTCGGAGCCGGCGACTGGTACGAGCGCCCCGCGCCGATCCACATCGACGGCATCTACAACAACTACTGCCCGAACTACTCGTCCACGCTGCTGCCGGTCGACGACGGGAAGAACGTGCTGGAGATCGCCACCGAGTACGCGGACGGCTGCCGAGCGTATTTCGGCAAGGGGCCGGCCTTCTGATCCGGGGAAACTCGAGCATGGCCGCCAGGACCACTCGGTACGGTGAACGGCACCACCAGACATCAGGAGGGGCCGTGAAGGGCATCGTGCTCGCGGGGGGCAGCGGAACCCGGTTGCACCCGATCACTCAGGCTGTGTCGAAACAGCTGCTGCCGGTCTACGACAAGCCGATGATCTACTACCCGATCTCGGTGCTCATGCTGGCCGGGATCCGGGAGATCCTGATCATCTCGACGCCGTCCGACCTGCCGAACTTCCGCCGGCTCCTCGGCGACGGCAGCCAGTACGGGCTGTCCTTCTCGTTCGCCGAGCAGCCGAGCCCGAACGGACTCGCCGAAGCCTTCGTGATCGGCGCGGACTTCGTCGGCGACGACCCGGTCGCACTGGTCCTCGGCGACAACATCTTCTACGGCCAGGGCTTCTCCACCACCCTGCGCACCGCGGCGACCGACCTCGACGGCTGTGTGCTGTTCGGCTACCAGGTGAAAGACCCCGAACGCTACGGCGTCGGCGAGATCGACACGGACGGCAACCTGCTGTCGATCGAGGAGAAGCCGGCCAAGCCGCGGTCGAACAACGCGATCACCGGCCTGTATTTCTACGACAACGAAGTGGTCGACATCTCCCGCAACCTGAAGCCCTCCGCGCGCGGCGAGCTGGAAATCACCGACGTAAACCTCACCTACCTGCGCCGGGACCGCGCCAAACTGATCGAGCTGAGCCGCGGCTTCGCGTGGCTCGACACCGGCACGCACGATTCGCTGCTGGAAGCCGGCCAGTTCGTCCAGGTGCTGGAACACCGGACCGGCGTGCGGATCGCTTGTCTCGAAGAGGTGGCGCTGAAGATGGGGTTCATCAGTGCCGACGAGTGCTACCGGCTCGGGACGAAACTGGCGAAGTCCGGGTACGGCGAATACGTGATGAATGTGGCGTTGCTCGCTGGGGCGCAGAGCTGACCTCTGATGAGGCAAGGCCCCGCCCACCCGGTAGCCCGGGGTGAGCGGGGCCCTGCCTCAACCGCGGATCAAGCCGCCTGCGGAACCGCCGAAGACGACGACGACGCCGGTGCCAGCGCCAGCTCCAGCACCTCCCGCACATTCGCCACCGCGTGCACCGTCAGCTGCGAAAGCACCTCGGCCGGCACATCGTCCAGATCCGGCTCGTTCCGCTGCGGGATGATCACCGTCTTCATTCCCGCCCGGTGCGCTGCCAGCAGCTTCTGCTTCACGCCGCCGATCGGCAGGACCCGCCCGGTCAGCGAGACCTCACCGGTCATCGCCACGTCCGCCCGGACCACCCGGCCCGACAGCAGCGAGGCCAGCGCCGTCGTCATCGTGATGCCCGCCGACGGACCGTCCTTCGGCACCGCGCCCGCCGGGACGTGCACGTGGATTCCCCGCTCTCGAAGGTCGCCCACCGGCAGTTCCAGCTCCGCGCCGTGCGAACGCAGGTACGACAGCGCGATCTGCACCGACTCCTTCATCACGTCGCCCAGCTGCCCGGTCAGCTGCAGGCCGGTCGACCCGCTTTCCGGGTCCGCCAGCGACGCTTCGATGTACAGCACGTCGCCGCCCGCCCCGGTCACCGCCAGACCCGTTGCCACGCCTGGCAAAGACGTCCGCTGGGTAGCGGTCGGCAGCGAGGATTCCGGGACGTGCCGCGGTCGGCCCAGGTAGGTCTCCAGATCGGCGGCGGCCACCGTCAACGGCAGCGAAACCGTTTCCAGCGCCACCTTCGTCGCGATCTTCCGCAGCACCTTCGCGATCGTCCGGTTCGCGTCGCGCACGCCCGCTTCCCGGGTGTACTCCGAGGCGATCCGGCTGAAGGCGTCATCGGTCAACGTCACGTCGCCGGCCGTCAGACCGGCCCGATCCAGTTCGCGCGGCAGCAGGTGATCCCGCGCGATGGTGACCTTCTCGTGCTCGGTGTAGCCGTCCAGCGTCACCAGTTCCATCCGGTCCAGCAGCGGGCCGGGGATGGTCTCCAGTGCGTTCGCGGTGGCCAGGAAGACCACGTCGGACAGATCCAGCTCCACTTCCAGGTAGTGGTCGCGGAACGTGTGGTTCTGTTCCGGGTCCAGCACTTCCAGCAGCGCGGCCGTCGGGTCGCCGCGGTAGTCCGCGCCGACCTTGTCGATCTCGTCCAGCAGCACGACCGGGTTCATCGAACCGGCTTCCTTGATCGCGCGGACGATCCGGCCGGGCAGCGCGCCGACGTAGGTGCGCCGGTGGCCGCGGATCTCCGCCTCGTCCCTGATGCCGCCCAGCGCGACGCGGACGAACTTGCGTCCCATCGCCTTCGCGACCGATTCGCCCAGCGAGGTCTTGCCGACCCCGGGAGGACCGGCGAGCGCCAGGACCGCGCCGGAGCGGCGGCCGCCGACCGGGCCGAGGCCCGACTCCGCGCGGCGCTTGCGCACCGCCAAGTACTCGATGATCCGTTCCTTCACATCGTCCAGTCCGGCGTGGTCCGCGTCGAGCACGGCACGGGCGGCGGCGATGTCGTAGACGTCCTCGGTCCGCTCATTCCACGGCAGCTCCAGCACCGTGTCGAGCCAGGTCCGGATCCAGCCGCCTTCCGGCGACTGTTCGGACGTGCGTTCCAGCTTGTCCACCTCGGCCAGCGCGGCCTTGCGGACCGCTTCCGGCAGATCCGCGGCTTCCACCCGGGCGCGGTAGTCGTCGTCGGCCGCGGTGCCGTCCAGCTCGCCGAGTTCCTTGCGAATCGCTTCGAGCTGGCGGCGCAGCATGAATTCCTTCTGCTGCTTTTCCATCCCGTCCGCGACGTCCTTGCGGATGGTGTCGGTGACCTCCAGTTCGGCCAGGTACTCCCGGCTCCACTCGAGCGCTTTCTCCAGCCGGGCGCTCACGTCGAGCGCGGTCAGCAGTTCCAGCTTCTGGTCGGTGTTCAGGTACGGCGCGTTGCCGGACAGGTCGGCGATCGCGGACGGCTCTTCGAGTTGCTGGACGGCGTCGATCATCTGCCAGCCGCCGCGTTGCTGCAGCAGGGAAATCACGACGGCCTTGTAGTCGGACGCGAGCTGGGCCGAACGGTCGTCGGTGACGTCCTCGGCGGTCTCGGCGTGCACCCAGCGGGCTGCGCCGGGGCCGTCGGCGATCCGGCCGACCGAGGCACGCGCGGTACCGCGGAGCAGGACGGCGGCCTTGCCGCCGGGGACGCGGCCGATCCGCTCCACGGTCGCGACGGTGCCCACCTCGGCGTACTCGCCGTGGACCCGGGGAACGATCAGGACCTCGGCCTTGCTCGCCGCACCGGAGCGGATGCCGGGGAACGAGGCGGTGGCGGGGGTCTTGGCTTGAGCGGACTCCACTGCGGCCCTGGTCTCCGCGTCGCCGAGGTCGAGCGGGACCACCATGCCCGGCAGCACGACGTCGTCATCGAGCGGGAGGACGGGCAGGAGGCGGGGGTCGGACATGTGCACTCCTCGAATAGTTGAGTCAACAGTGCTCAACTCTCCGAAGGGCGGGTTTGTTTCCCAGGGAGTGTTCGCTGGGAGAGAAGTCCGGGCCCGGGAGGGTTCTCCCGGCTCAGCCGCTCAGGACGGTTTGACGCCGACCGCGCCCCAGGCGAACGGCCGGACCTCGCCGTCTTCCTCGGACACCGGAGCTTCCGGACGCCAGTCCGGCAATGTGCTCATTCCCGGCTCCAGCAGCGGCCAGCCGCCGAACCACGGCCGGATCTCCTCGGCCGAGCGCAGGTACGCCGGGTTCGAGGTGTCCCGGTACGCGTCCACGAACGCGCGCACCTCCGCGGCCCGCTCCGGCGGCGCGTCGTCGCGGACCGTGCCGTGCGTCACGGCCAGCCAGGACCCGGGCGCGAGCCGATCGCGGTAGGTCGCGACCAGCTCGTCCGGCCGGTCGCCGGGACCGAGGAAGTGCAGCACGGTGATCATCAGCAGGCAGACCGGCTGCGCCCAGTCGATCAGCCGCTCGGTGATCTCGTCGGCGAAGATCGCCTCCGGATCGCGGATGTCGCGCTCCACGATGCCGGCCCACTCGCCTGCGTCCTCCCGGTCGAGGATCACCCGCGAATGCGCCGCCGCCACCGGCTCGTAGTCCACGTACACCACGGACGCGGGCAGCCGGTCACGGACGAGCTCGTGCACGTTGCCCGCGGTCGGCACGCCCGAACCGAGGTCGACGAACTGCCGGATGCCCGCGTCCAGCGCGGCGCGCACCACCCGGTTCATGAACGCCCGGTTCTGCCGCGAGATCGGCCGGATCAGCGGCCACACCTTCTCGACGCGCTTGCCGAACTCCCGGTCGACCGCCCAGTTCTGGCTGCCGCCGAGGTACCAGTCGTAGATCCGGGCGGCGGACGGCTTCTCGACGTCCACGCCGTCCGGCGCGTCGGGCGCGGTCACGGTTTGCGCGCCACCCCGCACCAGGCGAACGGCCGGGCCTCCGCCTCGACCGCGTTCAGCTCGTGCTCCGGCCGCCAGTCCGGCAGATGCGTGATCCCCGGCTCCAGCAGCGGCCAGTCGGCGAAGAACGGCGCGATCTCGTCGCGATCGCGCATCCAGACCGGGTTGCTGGTCTTGCGGTACTGCTCGACGAACCAGCGCAGCCCCTCCAGCGCGGGCCCGCTGCCGTCGCCCTCGCTCATCTGCGAGATGGCCAGCCAGCTGCCCGGCGCGAGCTTGTCCCGGTAGGCGCGGACGATGCCGTCCGGATCGTCGTCCGGCCCGACGAAGTGCAGCACCGCCATCATCATCAGGCACACCGGCTGGTCGAAGTCGATCAGCTCGCGGGTGCGCGGGTCGTTCAGCACGGCCTTCGGGGTGCGCATGTCGGCCTGCACGATGCCGGCCCAGTCGGTGGCCGCCTCGTCTTCGAGGATCAGCGTCGCGTGCGCCACCGCCACCGGCTCGTAGTCGACGTACACCACCTTGGCGTTGTGGTCGGCGCCCAGTTCGGCGTCGATGACCTCGTGCACGTTGCCCGCGGTCGGCACGCCGGAACCGAGGTCGATGAACTGCCGGATCCCGGCCGCCAGGGCGGCCTTCACCACGCGGTTCATGAACTCTCGGTTCTGCTTCGCGCCCGGGCGCACCAACGACCACTGCTGTTCGACCCGCTTGCCGAACTCCCGGTCGACCGCCCAGTTCTGCTTGCCGCCCAGGTACCAGTCGTAGACCCGCGCGGCCGAGGGCTTCTCGACATCGACGCCTTCCGGCGCTTTCGGCGCGGCATCCGGCTGTTCGGTCACGATCAGTCTCCCCTCGCGCGGTCGTACGCCGTCAGACTAGCGAGAACGCACAGCGGGCCGACGCTGCCAGCCGGTCCACAGCGGCCGGTAGCCCTGCGCGTACCAGAACGGCGTCGATCGCGGGTTCGCCATCGCGTGGTGCAGCAGTACGACATCCGCGCCCGCCTCGTCGAAAACCTGGTGCGCGTGAGCGGCCAGCGCGGTTCCGACGCCGGCCGAACGAGCCGCCTCGGACACCGCCAGCGACGACAGATAGCCGACCCGCGACGCGGCGACCCGGTGCCGGATCCAGCCCGTCTCGTCCGGCATCTGCAGCACCACCATGCCGAGCGGCTGCCCGTACAGCTCCGCGATCCACACCTGCGGCTCGGGCCGTTCGAGATGGTGCAGCAATTCCTTGGCGATCAGTTCCTCGGCGCCCGGCCGGAGCGTGACCCGGCCGAACTGCGCGTCGTACCGCTGCAGTTCCAGCTGCAGCGCGACCGCGGTGTGCAGGTCCTCGGGCGTCGCGTGCCGGATGCAGACGCCGGGCGTCGCGTCCGGCCCGGCGGCCATCCGCTGCGCCGGGCGGACCGCGATGACGCCGACCGGGGCGAAGCCGTGCCGGAGCAGTTCGGTGGCCCCGGCGGTGTCCCGGCTGGGCCGCGACAGCACCGCGGAGCACTCGGTATCCCCCACTTGGGCGAGGGACCGCAGGTGTTCATCCCATCGAGTGAGCAAAGCGTCCAGGCCAGCGGCGGGATCGGGTCCGGCCAGCTGCACCTCCAGCCGGTGCTCGACCAGTGCCCGCCACATCGAGCGGGGGCTGTCCGGGCCGAGGCCGGTGCAGGTGGCCAGCCCGGCGGCGGCGGTGTCGCCGACCTCGGCGGTCAGCAGTACGGAATCCCCTTCTACCTGGAAGGGGAGGGGCGCGGGTAGCAGAGCGTCCACGGTGGCGATGCGCGCCGCATGGCCGGTGGCTGTCACGTCGTTGTGCATGTCCCCATTGTCGTCCCAGGCGGACTCGGGAAGCTCGCGGAACACCCGGCGGACCGGCGAGCCAGGAGTTTCACTCCTTGGTCCGCGCAGGTCAGCGTCGAACGCCCATTGTTAACCCTGGGGTGATCTCCTACTGTCTCGAAAGGGACGTTGGTACGCCCTACGGGGTAAGGTGGCGCCCTCGCCCGCACCTGACGTCACGGACGAGCGCGACCGGGCAGCCGGGAAGGAAGGTCGGATGCCGGACAGCAACGCCCACGCCGGTGCCGCACCGGAAGCGATGGGCTCGGGGAGCGCTGTCGCCGCCCCGGCCGAAGGCCGCACGGACGAAAGCCGCTTCCGCGTCTACACCTTCTTCGTGCTGGGTCTCGGCCTCCTCGCCGCCTTCGCGGTCGGTGCCTGGCTGCCGTTCCACGGCTCGGTGAAGCTCTGGTGGATCGGCCTGGTGCTCGCCGTCGCCTTCCTGCTCGCCGAGCAGCTCGGCATCAACGTCGACGTGCGCAGCGGGATCTCCTGGACCATCTCGTTCACCGAGATTCCGCTGGTAATCGGTTTCTTCGTCGCCCCGTTCGAAGTGGTGCTGGCCGCCCATCTGGTGGCCGGGATCGGCACGCTGCTGGCCCGCAAAGTGGCTGGTCGCGTCCTTTACAACGCGGGTGCGTTCCTGCTCGAGATCACCGGCGCGTTCGCGGTCGCCGGACTGGTGCAGAAAGCGCTCGGCAGCGGGCCGGAGCTGCCCTGGGTCGCCGCGCTCGCCGGCACGCTCACCGCGCCGCTGGTCAGCACGCTGCTGGCGCTGGCCGCCGTACGCGTGCTGCGCCGCCGGATGCGCGTGAGCACCGCGATCCGCCTCACTGGCCGCATCCTCGTCGTCGGCTTCGTCAACGCTTCGGTCGGCCTCACCGGCTACCTGGTCATCTCCAGCACCCCGGAGGCATGGCCGCTGGTGCTGGCGGTGTTCCTCGGGCTGACCGCGCTGTACTGGGCGTACTCCGACCTGCTGCGCGAGCAGCGGGACATGGAGGCGCTGTCCGACGTCAGCCTGATGGTGGCGCGCTCCGGCCAGCAGGCCGCTGCCCGCCCGGCGAGCCGCGCCGAGGAGCTGGTCGACGGCGTCGACGTGCGCGAATGGGCCACCATCGCGGAACGGATCAAGGACCAGCTCGCGGCCGGTCGCGTCGTGCTGCGGCTGCGGCTCGAAGCGGACGACCCGATGCGCGTCGTGGTCGCCGGTGACCCGCTGCCTGCCCCGGACCCGGCCAACGACGACCCGCTGCTGCGCCTGCCCGGCGCGCACGTCCGGCATTTCCGGATCACCGAAGCCAACCCGGATGTCCGCGCGGCGCTGCTGGAACGCGCCGCGCAGGAAGCTCTCGTGGTGCCACTGCGCAGTGCTAACCAGCTGCTCGGCGTCGTCGAGGCGCACGACCGGCTGTCCCGCTGGCGCGGCTTCGGCAAGTACGACGTGCAACTGCTCGGCACGATGGCCAGTCACCTCGCGACGTCGCTGGACAACCGGCGGCTGCTCGCCACCCTTCGCCACGACGCCTACCACGACCCGCTCACCGGGCACCTGAACCGGCCGGGCTTCCAGCAGGTCGCGCGGGATCCGCTGCGCGAACCGGCGGAAGTCGTGGTGCTGCGGATCGACCTCGACGTCTTCTCCACGGTCAGCGACGCGCTCGGCTACTCGTGGGCGGACCGGATGGTGATCGCGGCCGGCAGCCGCATCCGCGACGCGCTCGGCTCGGACGTCCCGCTGGCCCGGCTTGAAGGCGCGTCCTTCGCCGCCCTGCTGATGGACTGCACCGTCGAAAACGCGCACCAGGTCGCCGAGCGGCTGCGGGTGCAGCTGTCCGAGCCGTACCCGGTGGACCGGCTTTCGGTCGAAGCCAACGCGATGATCGGCTACGCCAGCTCCGTGGACGACTCCGGCGAGGTCGACGTCGACGGCCTCCTGCAGCGCGCCGACGTCGCCGTCCGCGCCACCCGCGGCGGCGAGGAAGTACGCGGCTACGTGCCGAGCATGGGCCAGATCTTCCTGCGCCGGTTCCAGATGGTCACCCAGTTCCGGCAGTCGCTGGAGGACGGCCACGTCTCGGTGCACTACCAGCCGAAGGTGACCCTGCCGAACCGGCAGGTGCAGGGCGTCGAGGCGCTGGTGCGCTGGGTGCACCCGGAGTTCGGCCGGCTCGGCCCGGACGAGTTCGTGCCCGCGATCGAGGCGGCCGGCCTGATCGGCGTCCTGACGTCGTTCGTGCTGGAAGAGTCCCTCAAACGAGTCCGCAAGTGGCTGGACGAGGGCCTGCGCATCTCCGCGGCGGTGAACCTGTCCGTGCGGAACCTGGCCGACGAGGACTTCCCGGCGAAGGTCCAGCGCGAACTGGAGCGCTTCGGCGTACCGCCGGAGCTGCTCACCTTCGAGCTCACCGAGTCCGGCGTGATGTCCGATCCGCAGAAGGCCCTGCCGATCCTGCGCGAGCTGCATTCGCTGGGCATCGTGCTGGCGGTGGACGACTTCGGCACCGGCTACTCGTCGCTGGCCTACCTGCGCCAGCTGCCGGTGGACCAGGTCAAGATTGACAAGAGCTTCGTTCTCGGCATGGGCACCGATCTCGGCGACCTCGCGGTGGTCCGCTCGATCGTCGAGCTGGGGCATTCGCTAGGCCTCACCGTTGTCGCTGAAGGCGTCGAGGAAGACGTGGCCCGCGATCAGCTCGAAGCGATGGGCTGTGACGTGGCGCAGGGCTATCTGATCTCCCGTCCGCTGCCGGAGGACCGGCTGGAGGCGTGGCTGCAGGCCCGCACAGCCCGCTCGCCAGGACGGCACTCAGAGACCGTGCTGACCCTGCTGACCTGAGGTTTTGCCGTTAACCCACCCCGGTTGCACGGGTACTCCGACCGGGTTGCTAATCTTTCCAAGTCCTCGCGAGAGGCAAGGCCCCTTTAGCTCAGTCGGCAGAGCGTCTCCATGGTAAGGAGAAGGTCTACGGTTCGATTCCGTAAAGGGGCTCGCGAGTCCGCGAGCTATGCCTGCGAAATTCGCAGGCCTGGCTCGCTTCGCGGCGTCCATCTGGGGGTCGGACCCCCAGACCCCCGCCAGGAGGGGCTTCGCTCCCCTGGACCACCGGATGTTCTTGGCGGGTTGGGGTTGGACGTTGGCAAGGGCGGTGTAGCTCAGTTGGCAGAGCAAGCGGCTCATAATCGCTGTGTCGCCGGTTCAAGTCCGGCCACCGCTACGCGGTAACGACGGGGCTGGCCCCCGGATCTGAGAGAGAAGGAAACGCTGTGGCTGCCACCGACGTGCGACCCAAGATCACGCTGGCGTGCGAAGAGTGCAAGCACCGCAACTACATCACCAAGAAGAACCGGCGCAACAACCCGGATCGCCTGGAGATGAAGAAGTTCTGCCCGAACTGCGGTACGCACCGGACTCACAAAGAGACCCGCTGACCCGCGGTCTTCCAGCTTCGCCAAAAGCCGTCCCGGCCTTCGCCGGGGCGGCTTTTCGCTGTTTGAGCCAGGTCACTCTCGGCTCGGCCGGGACGCGGCGAGACGGTCGCGTTCGGCTAGCCTCGGCAAGTGCCTTTGGACCAGTCGTTCACCGGGCGGGAATACCCGTCGGACAGCAAGTACTACGTGAGCCGGGAGAAGATCCGCGAGTTCGCCGACGCGATCGACGACCCGAATCCGATCTACCGGGACCCGGCGGCGGCCCGTGCGGCCGGCCACCCGGACGTGCTCGCGCCGCCCACCTTCGTGACCCTGATCAACCTGCCGAAGATCAACGGCATCGTCGCCGACCCCGCCCTGGGGCTCGACTACTCCCGGATGGTCCACGGCAGCCAGGGCTTCCGCTACGAACGCCCGGTACACGCGGGGGACGAGCTGGAGATCTCCGCCCGGATCGACTCGATCATGGCCAGGGCCGGCAACGATTTCATCGATCTGCAGGCGGAGATCACCGACGCCGACGGCAATCTCGTGTGCAGCACCCGGGCGCAGCTCGTGGTGCGGGGGGAGGACGCGTGAACATCGGCGACGAACTGCCCCCGCTGGAGCTTCGCATCACCCGCGCGCAGCTGGTCCGCTACGCGGGCGCCTCGCTCGACTTCAACCCGATCCACTGGAACGAGCGGTTCGCGACCGAGGTCGGCCTGCCGGACGTGATCGCGCACGGGATGCTCACCATGGCGCTGTCCGGCCGGATCGTCACCGACTGGCTCGGCGACCCGGGCCGGCTCGTCGACTTCAGCGCCCGGTTCACCCGGCCGGTCACCGTGCCGGACACCGACGAGGGCGCCCTGATCGAGGTGACCGGCAAGGTCGGCGCGCGGACCGACGACGGTCTCGCCCGGATCGACCTGACCGTGAAGTTCGAAGGCAAGACGGTGCTGGGCAAGCCGCAGGCACTCGTCCGCCCCTGACGCACTGACCCAGCGGCGCGCGCCCCTCGGCCGCCAACCCCGCCCCGTTCGTCCGTGAAGGGCCCCTTGAGGGACTTAGCTTCCCTCAAGGGGCCCTTCACGGACCGCGGACACGAGACTGGGCCGCCGTTCGCGTCCCGGGTTAGCCGAATACTGCGGCGTGCAGTTCGCTGGCCAGATCCAGTGCGTGCGGCACGGTTTCGGCCACGTAGTGCAGGTCGACGAACGCCTCGGTGATCCCGTCCGCTTCGGCGGCCTTGAGCTGGGCGGCGACCTGTTCGACGGTCGCCGTGCCGGGCTGCGGGTTGATCCGCAGAGCGCGGCGCAGGGTGCCCGGGTCGCGTCCGGCCTTCTCCGCGGCCTCGACCGCCACCGCCCACTTCGCACGCAGCATCGGGGCCGGGAGCCCGGCCGGCAGCCAGCCGTCGCCGATCCGGCCGACCCGGCGCAGCGCCGCGTCGGAGAATCCGCCGAGCAGCACCGGGGGACCGGGCCGCTGCGCCGGACGGAGGCCGACCAGCAGGTCCGGGATGTCCCAGCGGTCGCTGCGATGTCCCGCCGGGTCCTCGGCCCACAGCGTCCGCAGGACCTCGACCAGCTCGGTCAGCCGGCCGCCGCGGCCCTCCCAGGGCACGCCGAGCGCGGTGTACTCGTCGCGCAGCCAGCTGAGCCCGAGCCCGACATCCAGCCGGCCGCCGGAGAGCAGGTCCAGCGACGTGAGCGAGCGGGCCAGCAGCACCGGCGAGTAGACCGGGCCGCTGAGCGTGCTCGACCCGAGCCGCGCGGTCTCGGTCGCACCGGCCGCGAGGGCGAGCGCGACGAACGGATCGACGAAGCGGACGAACTCCGGCGGATACGGCCGTTCGGGTGTTCCCGAGGGATAGCGGGTCTGCGGGTCGACCGGGGTCAGCACCCGGTCGCCGACCCACAGCGAGGCGAAGCCGATGCCCTCCGCGGCGGCCGCGAACCCGGCGATGGCGGTGGGGTCGGCGAGCGGGCCGTACTGCGGCAGTGCGAGTCCGAGGCGGAATGCGGTCACCAGGTCTCCTTGATCAATTTCGCTTGCCGGGCAACGAAGATCATCAGCGGGCGCGGCCGGCTCGGTGCCGTATCGGGGAAAACGGCGGCGCTTGGGCGCGTTCCTCTTGGCGCACAACGCATCCCGTTCGACCCGGGGTGGCTGCGACTCGAGCAGCCCAGCCGTTTACGATTAATCGGATTGCGGAGCACGGTGCCCATATTGGCACGATCGGGTGATCTTCGCCGCCGGACCGGCCGACCGGTGCGGCGGCGAACGGGACAGCTGTCCCGACGGCCGCGCGGGGCTATCAAGGGGGCGCGGTTGCGGGCCTCGATCCGGCTTGCCGTAGACTTCGGAACTCGGAACGCACTACGGTCATCCCCGCCGGATGGTGGGGACGATGGAATGCGTCCGCCGGAGCCTGGGAGACCAGGTTCCACAGGGGTGTAGCTCAATTGGCAGAGCAGCGGTCTCCAAAACCGCAGGTTGCAGGTTCAAGTCCTGTCACCCCTGCGTACGGGAACTGGTGGAGCGGAGGAGTGGTCGTGAGCGACAGCGACGCCAGCGGCGAGCACGAGCAGGGCGATTCGGGCAAGCAGCCCGGAGTCGAGTCCCGCCCGGTGTCCGCCGCGGCTCGGCGCGAACGCCGCGCTTCCGCCCGGCCGGCAGGCAAGTCCGAAGCACGGCCGGGTTCGACCCGTCCGTCCGGCAAGGCGGGCGACAAGGTCGCGAAGCCCGCCGACGCCAAGGGCGCGCCGACCCCCAAGCGAGACCGGAAGGCGAAGAAGGCTTCGCTCTTCGCCCGGTTCACGCGGTTCATCCGCGAGGTCTGGGCCGAACTGCGCAAGGTCATCTGGCCCAACCGCAAGCAGATGGTCACCTACACCGCGGTCGTGATGGTGTTCGTGGTGTTCATGGTGGCCCTCGTGAGCGGCCTCGACCTCGGCTTCAAAGAGCTGATCGGGCTGGTCTTCGGCTGACGCCCGACGGGCGCGCCACCGCGCTGGCCGGGCCCCGGTCCGGCCCGGCAAGCGATCAACTGAGAGGACGGAACGTGACCTCCGACAACGGCACCGAAGCCGGTCGCGACCTGACCGAGCTTTCCGACGAGCAGGTGCAGGCGGCACTCGGCGACGAGGAAACCGCCGAGACCGTCGAGGTGCCCGTCGCCGAGGACGAGGTCGACGCCGCCGAGGAAGCTTCGGACACCGGCTCCGCCGACGAGGACGCCGCTTCGGACGAGGACGGCTCGGACGAGCCCGCCGCCGAAGCCGAGGCGACCGACGCCGAAGCCGACGCGACCGAGCCCGCCGCCGAAGCCGACGACCCGGTCGCCGCACTGCGCGCCGAGCTCATGGCCGCGCCGGGCGAGTGGTACGTCGTGCACTCCTACGCCGGGTACGAGAACAAGGTCAAGACCAACCTCGAAACCCGTACCCAGACTCTGGACGTCGAGGACTACATCTTCCAGATCGAGGTCCCGACCGAAGAGGTCACCGAGATCAAGAACGGCCAGCGCAAGCAGGTGCAGCGCAAGGTGCTGCCCGGCTACATCCTGGTCCGGATGGACCTCAACGACCAGTCGTGGAGCGCGGTCCGCAACACCCCGGGCGTCACCGGGTTCGTCGGAGCCACCTCGCGGCCGTCGCCGCTGACCGTGGACGAGGTGCTGAAGTTCCTCGCCCCGCAGGTCGAGAAGGAAGCCCCGGCCAAGACCGCGAAGGGCGGCGAGTCCGCAGCGGCCACCAGGTCCGGCGCGCCCGCGGTCGAGGTCGATTTCGAGGTCGGCGAGTCGGTCACCGTCATGGACGGCCCGTTCGCCACGCTGCCCGCCACGATCTCCGAGGTCAACGTCGACGGGCAGAAGCTGAAGGTCCTGGTGTCGATCTTCGGCCGGGAAACCCCGGTCGAGCTCTCGTTCAGCCAGGTCTCCAAGATCTGACGGCCGGGCCATCCCGGTCGGCAGTCCCCGCGTACTGGCAGGTGTGCGGGGGACTCACGTCAGTTAGAAGGACACAAGGTAATGCCACCCAAGAAGAAGAAGCTTGCGGCGATCATCAAGCTGCAGATCAAGGCGGGTGCGGCCAACCCCGCGCCGCCGGTCGGCCCGGCGCTGGGTCAGCACGGCGTCAACATCATGGAGTTCTGCAAGGCCTACAACGCCGCGACCGAGTCGCAGCGCGGGGACGTCGTCCCGGTCGAGATCTCCGTCTACGAAGACCGGTCGTTCGACTTCAAGCTGAAGACGCCGCCGGCCGCCAGGCTGCTGCTCAAGGCCGCGGGCGTGGAGAAGGGCTCCGGCGAGCCGCACAAGACCAAGGTCGCCAAGGTCACCTGGGACCAGGTCCGCGAGATCGCGAAGACCAAGGAGACCGACCTCAACGCGCACGACATCGACCAGGCCGCGAAGATCATCGCCGGCACGGCTCGCAGCATGGGCATCACGGTCGAGTGAAACGCGCGAGCTCGCTTCACCGCGATCTCGTCGCCGCGACGAAGTCTCGGCACTCAAGCACGAGTGGGAGAGCCCGTGCTGGCTCGCACCACTACTGATCCATTTGACTTAAGGACAGAAGCATGACCAAGCACAGCAAGGCCTACCGCCAGGCCAGCGAGCTGATCGACAAGGCGCGGCTCTACGCGCCGCTCGAGGCCGCGAAGCTGGCGAAGGAAACCTCGAAGACGAAGATGGACGCGACCGTCGAGGTCGCGATGCGTCTCGGGGTGGACCCGCGCAAGGCCGACCAGATGGTCCGCGGCACCGTGAACCTGCCGCACGGCACCGGTAAGACCGCTCGCGTCATCGTCTTCGCCGTCGGCGACAAGGCCGCCGAGGCCGAAGCCGCCGGCGCGGACGCGGTCGGCACCGACGAACTGATCGAGCGCATCCAGGGTGGCTGGCTCGACTTCGACGCCGCGATCGCGACGCCGGACCAGATGGCCAAGGTGGGCCGTATCGCCCGCATCCTCGGCCCGCGCGGCCTCATGCCGAACCCGAAGACCGGCACGGTGACCCCCGCGGTCGAGAAGGCCGTGAAGGACATCAAGGGCGGCAAGATCAACTTCCGCGTCGACAAGCAGGCCAACCTGCACCTGGTGATCGGCAAGGCGTCGTTCGACACCGAGAAGCTGGTGGAGAACTACGCGGCCGCGCTGGACGAGATCCTGCGCGCCAAGCCGTCGTCGGCCAAGGGCCGCTACGTCAAGAAGATCACCTTCACCACCACGATGGGCCCGGGCATCCCGGTCGACCCGGCGCGCACCCGCAACCTCCTCGCCGAGGACAGCGCGGTCTGACGCTGAGTCGCACATCACGCGAAAGGGTGGTCACGCAACGCGCGTGGCCACCCTTTTCTCGTGTCTGATGGAGGCATGCCAACGACGTTCACCGCCCCCGACGGGCTCCAGCTGAGCTACACGGTGTGGGAGGGCGACGGACGGCACCGGCGCCCGGTCGTCCTGCACCATGGCCTCGCCGCGGACACGCTGGTGAACTGGGTGAACCCGGGCGTGGTGGACGCACTGGTGGACGCTGGTTTCACGGTGATCGCCCTGGACGCCCGCGGACACGGCGCGTCGGAGAAGCCGCACGATCCGTCCGCGTACGGCGAAGACGTGATGGCCGCCGACCTCGTCGCGCTGTTCGACGAGCTGGACCTGGACGAGATCTGCCTGGCCGGCTACTCGATGGGCGCGATCGTGTCGCTGCTGGTGGCCACCACCGACCGTCGAGTGCGCTGCCTGGCCGTCGGCGGAGTCGGCTCCGGCATCGTCGACTTCGGCGGCGTGGACACCCGGGTGGTAGACCGCAGCCAGATCGCCGAGGGCCTGCTGGCCGAGAATCGAGCCGACGTCCCTCCGGCAGCCCGCCCGTTCCGCCGCCTGGCCCGCCGGGCCGGCGCGGACGTCGAGGCGCTGGCCGCGGTCCTGCGCGCGACGCCGCACGGCCCGATGAAGCTGAGCAACCTGACCGCGGCCACGCTGATCCTGGCCGGAGAATCGGACGAACTGGCGACCCAGCCGGAACGGCTCGCCGCCGGAATCGCGGGCGCGCGGCTGGTGCGGGTGCCCGGAAACCACATGGAAGCAGTCGCCCATTCCGCCTTCGCGGCGGCGCTGGTGAGCTTCTTCGCCTACTCGGACACCGGGGAAAGCCGGTTTAGGCTCAGCTCGCCGGCCTGAGATCAGCCTGGGGTGGAGGTCGCGGTGGGCGGGCCGCACTTCTCCGGCCCGGGGGTGTGCCCGGTGATCAGCCACTGGCCCTTGCTGACCTGGCTGACCGTGAAGTCGCCGAGTGCGGGGCCGCCACTGATCGCGAAGTCGCACGACCGGATGACCACCGAATCGCCCGGTCCCCACCCGGACCGCTTCGAGATCGACTCCGCGTAGGAGTTCACCCCGCCCGGCTCGACCTTCCGGTGTAGCTCGTCGACCGCCGCGGCACAGTCGCGCGCACCGACGTCGGTCGCGAATTTCTGCTGCGTGGCCTGGTCGAACAGGCCGCACACGTACTGGACCATGCTGGTCTTGCCCTGGCCGTTCTGCGCGATGCCGTCGTAGACGGAGCGGACCGATTCGAACGGCGAGGCCGTGGTCAGCAGCGAGTTGGTGTGGTAGGTCCCGCCGCCTTCGGCCGCGACCTGCTGGGTGGTTTTTCCGTCGTCGCTGGGAAAGATCTGGTGATAGCCCCAGTTGATCGCGATGCCGAGAATGATCAGGACGACCACCCAGCCCAGGATCTTCCCGCCCAGCCGCTTGACCCACTGCGGCACCGGCCGACGGTTTCGCGGCGGCTCCTCGTACGGCGCGAGCGCACCCGGCTGATTCGGCGGTGCGGGCGGTTGCGCGCCGCCAGCAAGGGGTGCGGGCTGCCGATTGCCTGCCGGGACCAGGCCGGCGTCCGGCTGCGGAGCTGGTTCCATGCCTTGCTGGGCTTGGGAAAACCGGAGGTATTCCTGGAACCGCTGGAACTCCTGGAACTGCCGCAGCTGATCGGGGTCTAGCTGCGGTGCCGGTTCGGCGGAGCCGTTCCCGGCGGGCTGCGGAAGATTCGGGGCGGACGGCTGAGGCAGCGGCTCGGCACCTCCCTGCCGCGGAAGCGGAGCCGGCGCAGCAGTGCTGCCCGGCTGCGGCAACTGCGGTGGCCCCGGCAGGTTCGCCCCCGAACCGGGAGCGGGGTTCTCTTCCGGCTGACCGTGATCGCGCTGTTCCGCCACGTCACCAATGATGCCCGTTCCCCCCGGTTTTCCCGAGCGCCCCCCGGTAATCCCAGCTCAGCGGGGGGCGCCCGCCGAGCCGTCGACAGGCGCCCCGTATAGTGGTCGACGGTTCTACCAAAGACCGCTGGTTCTCTCCGATACACCGGGGAGCGAAGGTCCGCATCACGGCGGACGGCCCGCGCAGGAGGAACGAGGCCCTACCCAGCCTGTATTGGCTGGTCAACGCCCCGCGTCTTGCTGCGCGTGGGCGTTTTGTCGTTTCGGGGCGCCTCCGCAGAAGCCAGTGGTGACACTAGCCAAGAGAGGAGGCGACCATGGCGAAGCCCGACAAGGTGGCGGCCGTCGCCGAGATCGCGGAGAGCTTCCGCAACAGCTCGGCCACAGTCGTTACCCAGTACACCGGCCTCTCCGTGACTCAGCTGTCCCAGCTGCGCCGCGCTCTCGGCACCAGTGCCAAGTACCGGGTCGCGAAGAACACCCTCGTCAAGCGCGCCGCCGCGGACGCCGGTTTCGAAGGCGTCGAGGACCTGTTCGTCGGCCCGACCGCGATCGCCTTCGTCGAGGGTGAGCCGGTCGACGCCGCGAAGGCGCTTCGCGACTTCGCGAAGGAAAACAACGCGCTCGTCATCAAGGGCGGCTACATGGACGGCAAGACGCTGTCCGTGGACGAGATCACCAAGATCGCCGATCTCGACAGCCGCGAGGTGCTGCTCGCCAAGGCAGCGGGCGCGTTCAAGGCGAAGCTTTCCCAGGCCGCTGCGCTGTTCCAGGCGCCGGCGTCCCAGGTTGCCCGCCTGGCTGCCGCGCTGGAGGAGAAGCAGCGCAACGCCACCGGTACCGAAGCAGCCGAAGCACCCGCCGAGAGCTGAACCACCCCACCCCGAACGTCTAGTTCGTTTTTCTGAGAGGAAGCCATCATGGCGAAGCTGAGCACCGCCGAGCTGATCGACGCCTTCAAGGAGCTCACCCTCCTCGAGCTGTCCGAGTTCGTGAAGGAGTTCGAAGAGGTCTTCGACGTCACCGCCGCCGCCCCGGCCGCGGTCGTCGCCGCTGCCCCGGGCGCCGCGCCCGCCGAGGCCGCTGCGGAGCAGGACGAGTTCGACGTCGTTCTCGAGTCGGCTGGCGACAAGAAGATCCAGGTCATCAAGGTCGTCCGCGAGGTCGTCTCCGGTCTGGGCCTGAAGGAGGCCAAGGAGCTGGTCGAGGCCGCTCCCAAGGCTCTCCTGGAGAAGGTCGACAAGGAGGCCGCCGAGGCCGCCAAGGAGAAGCTCGAGGCCGCGGGCGCCAAGATCGCCATCAAGTGATCTCGGGCGCGCAAGCGCCTTGCTGTACCACCTCGGGAGGGGCGGGCATCCGGATCCGGATGCCCGCCCCTTTCTTTGTCCCCCGGCACGGTCCCGGACAACGTTCTGGCAACGCTCTGTCGGCCACCTGGTCGGGTGAACTCATCGTTCGGGCGAACGGCCTGGCTGTCCGCGAAGACCTCGGCGGCATCCGATTTCGGACGGTTTCCGCCGGTTAACCCGTCCGTGTGACGGTACCGAGACCGGCTGGCTCTGCGGGCGCAAGTGACGTGCACTACCGTGCTGCCAGCGGTCGCCGCGGGCGGATTCGCCCCGCTGGCGGCGCGGACGAGGGACTGGCCAGGAAACAAAACTGGTGAGTAACCTGTTCGCGCTCAGCTCGTTGCACCTGGTTGAAGCGGAGTTCGCCGCGCGAGCTCCGCCGCTGCCCGGCTGCGCGAGGCGGCGGTGCGCGACGACGCGGAACAGCTCCTGGAGGTGCGATGGGTGCCGAGGTGGTCATCGAAGGTCTCACGAAGTCCTTCGGCAAGCAGACCATCTGGCGGGACGTGACGCTGACCTTGCCTCCGGGCGAGGTCTCGGCGATGCTCGGACCGTCCGGAACCGGCAAGTCCGTGTTCCTGAAGTCGATGATCGGCCTGCTCAAGCCGGACCGTGGTCGCTGCGTCATCAACGGCGTGGACATCGTGACCTGCTCCGAGCACAAGCTGTACGAGATCCGGAAGCTGTTCGGCGTGCTGTTCCAGGACGGCGCGCTGTTCGGCTCGATGAACCTCTTCGACAACGTGGCTTTCCCGCTGCGGGAGCACACGAAGAAGTCGGAGACCGAGATCCGCCGGATCGTGCTCGAGAAGCTCGAGATCACCGGTCTGGCCGGCGCGGACAAGAAGCTGCCCGGCGAGATCTCCGGCGGTATGCGCAAGCGCGCCGGCCTCGCCCGCGCACTGGTGCTGGACCCGGAGATCATCCTGGTCGACGAGCCGGACTCGGGTCTCGACCCGGTCCGCACCACCTACATCTCGCAGCTCTTCCTGGACGTCAACGCCCAGATCGACGCGACCTTCCTGATCGTGTCGCACAACATCAACCTCGCCCGCACGGTGCCGGACAACCTCGGCATGCTGTTCCGCAAGGAACTCGTCATGTTCGGCCCCCGCGAGGTGCTGTTGACCAGCGAAGAACCGGTGGTCGAGCAGTTCCTCAACGGCCGCAAGCTCGGCCCGATCGGCATGTCCGAGGAGAAGGACAGCGCCCAGATGGCCCGCGAGCAGGCCGAGGCCGAAGCCGGCTACGGCGACGTGCTCAACGAGGACGTGCGCGGCGTCGTGCCGCAGATGCAGGTCAGCCCGGGCGTTCCGGAGCGGGCAGGCGCGAAGCGGCGGATGGACCGGGTCATGCGGATCCTGCACACGCTGCCGCCGAACGCGCAGGAAGGGATCATCGAGTCCCTGACGCCCGAGCAGCAGCACTACTACAACGTGCGGCCCAACCCCGGCGCGTTCCACCACCGGACCGGCCCGGAGGACACCCAGCAGCTGCCGCCGGTCAGCGCGCCCGGCCCGGTGCCGACCCAGCACCAGGGACAGCTGCCCGCCGACCAGGTCGCGCGCATCCCCGGCGCGGAGAACCGACCGCCACGGCACGGGCAGGGTGGCGCGTGAGCACTACCTCGGCCAAGATCCCCGGCTACGGAATGCTGCGGGAGACCGGGAACCTGTTCGCGCTCGGCCTCGACATCGTCCGCGGGGTCTTCCAGCGTCCGTTCCAGTTCCGCGAGTTCATCCAGCAGGCGTGGTTCGTCGCGAGCGTGACGATCCTGCCGACCGCGCTGGTCGCCATTCCGTTCGGCGCGGTCATCTCGCTCCAGTTCGGCGCGCTGGCCCGCCAGCTCGGCGCACAGTCCTACACCGGTGCCGGTTCGGTGCTGGCGACCGTGCAGCAGGCCAGCCCGCTGGTCACCGCGCTGCTGGTGGCCGGTGCCGGTGGCAGCGCGGTCTGTGCTGACATCGGTGCGCGGACCATCCGCGAGGAGATCGACGCGATGGAGGTGCTGGGCGTCTCCGCGGTCCAGCGCCTGATCGTGCCCCGCACGCTCGCCATGATGCTCGTCGCGCTCCTGCTCAACGGCATGGTCAGCGTCATCGGCGTGCTCGGCGGCTACTTCTTCAACGTCGTGCTCCAGGGCGGCACCCCCGGTGCGTACCTCTCCAGCTTCTCGGCGCTGGCCCAGCTGCCCGACCTGTGGGTCGGCGAGATCAAGGCGCTGATCTTCGGCTTCATCGCCGCGGTCGTGGCGGCCTACCGGGGCCTGCACCCGAGCGGCGGCCCGAAGGGCGTGGGCGACGCGGTGAACCAGTCGGTGGTCATCACGTTCCTGCTGCTGTTCGTGGTGAACTTCGTGATCACGCTGATCTACCTGCAGATCGTGCCCGGAAAGCTGGACTGACCATGACGTTCCTCGCGGGGGCGAAGCGGATCGCCAACCGGCCGCTGGAGACCCTGGACACGCTCGGCGACCAGATGTCGTTCTACGGCCGGGCATTGCTGTGGACGCCGCGCACGCTGCGCCGCTACACGAAAGAAGTGCTGCGACTGCTGGCCGAGGTGAGCTTCGGCTCCGGCTCGCTCGCGGTCATCGGCGGCACGGTCGGCGTGATGGTCGGCCTGACGCTGTTCACCGGTGTGCTGGTCGGCCTGCAGGGCTACTCCGCTCTGAACTCCATCGGCACCTCGGCGTTCACCGGATTCCTGACCGCGTTCTTCAACACTCGCGAGATCGCGCCGCTGGTGGCCGGGCTGGCGCTGTCCGCGACGGTCGGCGCCGGTTTCACCGCGCAGCTCGGCGCGATGCGGATCTCCGAGGAGATCGACGCGCTCGAAGTGATGGGCGTGCCCAGCCTGCCGTACCTGGTGACGACCCGGATCATCGCCGGCTTCGTGGCCGTCATCCCGCTGTACGTGATCGGCCTGCTCAGCTCGTACCTCGCGTCGCGACTGGTCGTTATCTATATCTACGGACAGTCCGCGGGTACCTACGACCATTACTTCGACCTGTTCCTACCACCGCAAGACGTGCTCTATTCGTTCATCAAGGTGCTGATATTCAGCGTCCTGATCATTCTTTCGCACTGCTACTTCGGCTACCGGGCCTCGGGTGGGCCGGCCGGGGTGGGCGTGGCCGTCGGCCGCGCGGTACGGCTTTCCATCGTCACGGTTTCGGTCGTGAACTTCTTCATCGGTTTCGCCATCTGGGGAACCGACGTCACGGTGAGGATTGCGGGATGACCACACTGCGGCGCAGGTTGCTTGGCCTGCTGCTGGTGGCGGTGCTCGTCGGCGGAATCGCGCTCAGCATCGCCATGTACAACAAGTCGTTCAGCAAGTACGTCACCGTGAAGCTCGACGCGAGCACGATCGGAAACCAGTTGCTGAAGCAGTCCGACGTGAAAGTGCGCGGGCTCATCGTCGGGTCGGTCCAGGACATCAAGGCGACGGAGAACGGCGCCGAGCTGACCCTTTCGATGGACCCGGAGTCGGTGAAGATGATTCCGGAGAACGTCTCCGCGCGATTCCTGCCGAAGACGTTGTTCGGGGAACGCTATGTGTCGCTGCAGATTCCGTCGGACCCGTCGTCGAAGACGCTTTCCCAGGGCGACGTGATCCCGCAGGACCGCACTTCGAGCGCGGTCGAGCTGGAGCAGGCGCTGGAGCACCTGATGCCGGTGCTGCAGGCAGTGCAGCCGCAGAAGCTGTCCAGCACGCTCACCGCGATCTCCACCGCGCTGCAGGGCCGCGGCAAGCCGCTCGGCGAGACCCTGTCGCAGCTGGGCCAGTACATCGGCGAGCTGAACCCGCACGAGCCGGAACTGCAGCACAACCTGCAGGCGCTCGCGGAGTTCTCCGACCACCTCAGCAACTCGGCCCCGGATCTGGTGCAGAGCCTGGACAACCTGAGCACGACCACCCGCACGGTGGTGGACCAGCAGAAGAACCTGTCGAACCTCTACACCAGCTTGACCGGGGCGTCGCAGAACCTGCAGTCGTTCCTGGAAGCGAACTCGCAGAACATCATCAGCCTCGCCAAGACCGCGCGGCCGACCGCCGAACTGCTCGCCAAATACGCGCCGGAGTACCCGTGCGTGATCGGGCAGATGGCGAAGCTGGTGCCGGTCGTGGACACCGCGCTGGGCAAGTACAACGGCAAGCCCGGCCTGAACGCCACCATCGAGGTGGTGGTCAACCGCGGGCCGTACAAGCCGGGCGAGGAGCCGCGGTTCGAGGACAAGCGCGGTCCGCGCTGCTATGACCTCAAGCAGTTGCCGGATCCGTTCCCGCAGGACCCGCCGGACGGCCCGTACAAGGACGGCGCCAACCACTCGAACCCGCCGAAGTCGTCCGGCCAGGGCCTGAACCCGGCCAACTTCACCGCGGACGCGGGCGGCTTCAACGGCGGCGGCGCCTCCGGCGGCAACCCGGTGAACACGCCCGCCGAGAACGACTTCCTGGCCGAGCTGGTCAGCCCGCAGCTGGGCATCGACCAGAACCAGTTCCCGGGCTGGGGCTCGCTGCTCGTCGGCCCGCTCTACCGAGGTGCGGAGGTGACCGTCAAATGAGGGGACTCGCCGCACCGCTGATCAAGCTGATGATCTTCGTGGTGGTCACCGTGCTGTTCACCACGGTGCTCGGGATCAGCATCGCGAACATCAACACCACCAGCACGAGCAGTTACTCGGCGCGGTTCACGGACGCGACGCTGCTGCTGCCGAACGACGACGTGCGCATCGCCGGCGTCCGGGTCGGCCAGGTCAAGGATGTGAAGATCGTCGACAAGCGCCAGGCGCAGGTGGACTTCGAGGTGGACGCCGGGCGCAAGCTGCCCGCGGGTGTCACCGCGCAGATCAAGTTCCGCAACCTGGTCGGCCAGCGCTACGTCTCGCTCGGCGAGGGCGCCGACACCAGCGGCGCGACGCTGCCGGCCGGCGGCACCATCCCGCTTGAGCGCACCACGCCCGCGCTGGACCTGACCGAGCTGTTCAACGGCTTCAAGCCGCTGTTCACCGCGCTCAACCCGAGTGACGTGAACAAGCTGTCCTACGAGGTCATCCAGGTCCTGCAGGGCGAGGGCGGCACGGTGGAAAGCCTGCTGTCCCACACCGCGTCGCTGACCACCACGATCGCCAACAAGGACAAGGTGATCGGCGAGGTCATCGACAACCTCAACTCGGTGCTGGACACCGTGAACCAGCACACGCCGCAGCTGAACGACCTCATCGTCAAGCTGCAGCAGCTGGTGTCCGGCCTGTCCGCGGACCGCAAGCCGATCGGCGACGCGATCGAGGGCCTCGGCAACCTCGCCACCACCACCGCCGGTCTGCTGACCGACGCGCGGGCCCCGCTGAAGGACGACATCGCCGCGCTGGGCAAGCTCACCACGAACCTGAACCAGAACGAGCCGATCGTGGAGCACTTCTTGCAGTTCCTGCCGAAGAAGGTCAGTGCGCTCACCCGCACCGCCGACTACGGCTCGTGGTTCAACTTCTACGCGTGCGAGACGACCGGTGTCATCGGCGCGCCGCCGCTGCTGCCGAACATCCCGTTCACGCTGCAGCCGACGAACCGGGACAGGTGCAAGCCATGAAGTCCTTCCAGAAACGGAACCCGGTCCCGATCGCGCTCGTCGGCATCGCGGTGATCGTGCTCGGTCTCGTCGCCGCGATGAACTCCGAGGACCTGCCGGTGATCGGCGGCGGCACCACCTACAGCGCGGAGTTCTCCGAAGCGGCCGGGCTGCAGAAGGACAACGACGTGCGGATCGCCGGCGTGAAGGTCGGCAAGGTGTCCGACATCAAGCTCGACGGCGCGTCGGTCAAGGTGTCGTTCAAGGTCAAGGACGCCTGGATGGGCGACAAGACCTCGGCCGCGATCAAGATCAAGACGCTGCTGGGGCAGAAGTACCTGTCGCTGGACCCGCAGGGCAACGGCAATCTCGACCCGGGCAACCCGATCCCGCGGGACCGGACGATGTCGCCCTACGACGTGCTCGACGCGTTCCGCGGGCTGTCCCAGACGGTCGACCAGATCGACACGAACCAGCTGTCGAAGAGTTTCGAGACGATCACCCAGACGTTCTCGAACACTCCGCAGGACGTGAAGGGCGCGCTGTCCGGGCTGTCGAAGCTGTCCGAGACGATCGCCAAGCGCGATTCGCAGCTGTCGAACCTGCTGGCCAACACCCGTTCGGTGTCGCAGACGCTGGTCGATCGCGACGCCGAGGTGCAGAAGCTGCTCACCGACGGCAACCAGCTGCTGGACGAGATCGGCAAGCGGGAGACCGCGATCCGCACCCTGCTCGACGGCTCCAAGCAGCTGTCGACGCAGCTGCAGGGCCTGGTCGACGACAACGACAAGCAGCTGACCCCGGTGCTCACCCAGCTCGACCAGCTGACCTCGATGCTGCAGCGCAACCAGGACTCGCTGGCCCAGGGCATCCAGAAGTTCGCCCCGTTCATCCGGGTCTTCAACAACACGATCGGCACCGGGCACTGGTTCGACAACTACATCTGCGGCCTGGTGCTCCCCTCGGTCGGCCCGCTCAACCCGGAGGGGTGCAACTCCAAATGACGAACACCCGCTTCGGCCAGTCGCTCGCCCGCGGCGCCACCATCGCGATCGTTCTCGCGCTGGTGGTCGCGGGCGGGCTGTGGTGGACGCTCAAGGACGCCGGGCGCAATCACCTGACCGCGTACTTCACCGGCGCGGTCGGCCTCTACGAGGGCAACAGCGTCCGGATGCTCGGCGTGGACATGGGCACCGTGACCAAGATCCAGCCGATGGGCAACCAGGTCCGGGTCGACTTCGAATACGACCGTTCGGTGCCGGTACCCGCCGACGCCAAGGCGGTCATCGTGGCGCCGTCGCTGGTCAGCGACCGCTACATCCAGCTCGCTCCGGCCTACACCGGCGGTCCGCGGATCTCCGACGGCGCGACCATCGGACTGGACCGCACCGAGGTGCCGCTGGAGGTCGACCAGCTCGCCGCCAGCCTGGCGAGGGTCAGCGAGACGCTCGGCCCGAACGGGGCCAACAAGAACGGTTCGCTGTCGGACCTGCTGAACACCGCGGCGAACAACCTGGACGGCAACGGCCAGGCGCTGCACGACACGATCACCAAGCTCGGCCAGGCGTCCGGGACGCTGGCCGGCAACAAGGACGACCTGTTCCAGACCGTGCAGAACCTCGGCAAGTTCTCCCAGACGCTGGCCGACAGCGACGGGCAGGTGCGCCAGTTCGAGAGCCAGCTCGCCGATGTGAGCGGGTTCCTGGCCGGGGAGCGGGACAACCTCGCCGCCACCGTGCAGCAGCTGAGCACCACGCTGCAGTCGGTGCAGGGCTTCATCGAGCGCAACCGCGGCCGGTTGAAGTCCAATGTGGACAAGCTGGCGAGTGTCACCAAGGTGCTGGTGGACCAGCGCAGTTCGCTCGCCGAGATCCTGGACGTCGCGCCGGTCGCGCTGTCCAACATCGTCGGGGTCTACAACGGCTCGTCCGGCACGCTCGACACGCGGCCGAACCTCAACGAGCTGACCGCCCCGCCGCTGGTGATGGTCTGCAATCTGCTCAAGCAGACCTCGGTGACCAAGCAGCTGCTCGGCAACGCCTGCGACGGCATCGCGAAGGTGGTCGACGGCGTGGTGCCGCTGCCCTCGACCGCGCAGGTGATCCAGTCCATGCAGAACGGCCAGCTGCCGCCGCTGCCGCTTCCGCTGCAGGGCCAGGTCTACGGGACGAGTGGGAGCTGACGTGAAGCGACTTACGAGGTTCGCCGCGGCCGGCGCCCTGGTCACCGCGTCCGCGCTGGTGCTCAGCGGCTGCGGGTTCTCCGGCGTCTACGACCTCCCGCTGCCTGGCGGGGCCGATCTGGGCAGCCACCCGTACACGGTGAAGATCCAGTTCAAGGACGTGCTCGACCTGGTCCCGCAGTCCGGCGTGAAGGTCAACGAGGTCCCGGTCGGGCGGGTCACGTCGGTCGGGCTGACCCCGGACGGCTGGCACGCCGAGGTGACCGTGGAGGTCAACGGCGACGTCAAGCTGCCCGCCAACGCGCTGGCCAACGTGAAGCAGTCGAGCCTGCTCGGCGAGAAGTACGTGGACCTGGCCTCGCCGGGCGGGAACGAGGCCACCGGCCAGCTGCAGAGCGGGGCCACCATCCCGCTCGCCCGCACCGGCCGGGACGTGCAGGTGGAGGAAGTGCTCGGTGCGCTGTCGCTGCTGCTCAACGGCGGCGGCGTGGACCAGCTGAACACCATCACCAAGGAGCTGAACAACGCCACCTCCGGCCGGGAGCCGGACATCAAGGCGCTGCTCAACAACGCGAACGAGCTGGTGACCAACCTGGACCAGCAGTCCGCGAACATCACCCGCGCGCTGGACGGGCTTGACCGGTTGTCCATGACGCTGCGCGACCAGAAGGACAAGCTGGTCGGCGCGGTCGACAACCTCGGGCCCGGGCTCGGCGTGCTGGAACAGCAGCGCGGCCAGCTGGTGACCATGCTGAACGCGTTGAACAACCTGTCCGGCGTCGCGACCGACACGGTGAACCGGAGCAAGGCGGACCTGGTGGCGGATCTGAAGTCGCTCACGCCGACGCTGCAGAAGCTCGGCGAGGCGGGCAGCGACCTGCCGAAGGCGCTGGAAATCCTGCTCACCTACCCGTTCACCGACCAGGCGTACAACGACGTCAAGGGCGACTACTTCAACCTGTTCGCCAAGGTGGACCTGAATCTGAAGGACATCACCGACAACCTGGGCCGCAGCCGGAACAACCCGTTGAACGGCGTGGTTCCGCTGCCCGGCCTGACCGGCGGCGTCCCGGGTACCCCGTCCAACCAGCCGCCTCCGTTGCCCATCCCAGGCGCCGGGCAGGGGCAGCAGCAAGGGCCCGCCTCGACCGGCGGGCAGCCGTCGCAGGGCGGACTGGCCGGCCTGTTCGGCGTGCTTTCCGGAGGTGCTGGCTGATGTTGCTGCGCAGGACGAAAATCCAGCTGGTCGTGTTCGCGATCATCTCGATCGCGGCGATCGTGTACGCGCTGATCCGGTTCGCCGGTCTCGGCCAGGTCTTCGGCAGCAGCGGGTACACGGTGAAGCTGCAGCTCAACGAGTCGGGCGGGATCTTCACCAACGCCGAGGTCACCTACCGCGGGTTCAACATCGGCCGGGTCGGGCAGCTGCGGCTGACCCAGAGCGGACTCGAAGCCGATCTGAACATCGACCCGTCGGCCCCGCGGGTGCCCGCCGACCTGGACGCGGTCGTCGCCAACCGGTCCGCGGTCGGCGAGCAGTATGTGGACCTGCGGCCGAAGAAGGACCAGGGCCCGTACCTGACCAGCAGCTCGGTGATCCCGGCCGCGCGGACCAGCACCCCGGTCTCCACCGACCGGCTGCTCGGCGACCTCGACTCGCTGTCCGCGTCGGTGCCGACCGATTCGCTGCGCAAGGTCGTCGACGAGTCCTACAACGCGTTCCGCGGTACCGGCGGCGACTTGCAGCAGCTGCTCGACACCGCGCGCAGCTTCACCGCCACCGCGCAGCAGTACCTGCCGCAGACCGTGCAGCTGCTGCAGGCCGGCGGCCAGGTGCTGGACACGCAGAACGCCGAGGCGTCGAACTTCGCGTCCTTCTCGAAGAGCC
This sequence comes from Amycolatopsis benzoatilytica AK 16/65, assembly GCF_000383915.1. Lineage (NCBI taxonomy): Bacteria > Bacillati > Actinomycetota > Actinomycetes > Pseudonocardiales > Pseudonocardiaceae > Amycolatopsis > Amycolatopsis benzoatilytica. The sequence goes on along the minus strand of NZ_KB912942.1, from coordinate 6,181,545 downwards.
TCAACCAGCTCAGCGGGACGCTGAAGAAGTCCGATCCTGACCTGCGCAAGCTGATCGGGGTCACCCCGCAGGTCGCGGACCAGATCAACCAGGTGCTCAACGAGACCGGACCCGGCCTCGGCGCGCTGACCGCGAACCTGCTGACCACCGCCAACCTCACGGTGACCCGGCTTGACGGCCTCGAACAGGGCCTGGTGACCTATCCGGCGCTGGCCGCGGCCGGTCCGTCGGTCGCGCCCGGCGACGGCACCGCGCACCTGGGCCTGGTGCTCAACCTGTTCAACCCGCCGTCGTGCACCAAGGGCTACCTGCCCTACAGCCAGTACCGGACCGGCTCGGACACCTCGCCGCGCCCGGCAGACGACAAGGCATACTGCGCCGAGCCCAAGGGCAGCCCGATCAACGTCCGGGGTTCGCAGAACGCGCCGTACAACGGCGTGCCGGTGCAGCCGTCGCAGCAGGACATCGCGGCGAACCAGAACCGGCCCGCGCAGCAGCTGCAGGAGCAGCGGGACGCGCAGGTGCCCGGCATCGTCGGCAGCCCCGGCACGTCGCTCAACAGCATGGGCGCACTGCTGGGACTGGCCGGCTGACCGGGATTTGATGACCGTTACCTACTCTGGAGTGTTATGAGTGCCGAGCACGCGGTCGCCGAGGAAGAGGTGACCGCCGACCACGCCGATCCGGCAACGGACGAGTCGCCGCGCGAGAAGTGGACGCTTCCCGGTTCGCCGCGCGTCTGGCGGTTCGGCGCCGGGGCGTTCGCCCTCGCCGCGCTGGTGGTGGCGATCGTCTTCGGGATCCTGTGGCTGGTCGCGGAAATGAACGGCGACCGCGACCTGGCGTCCGCGCGCGACGACGTGGTCAAGCAGGGCACCGCCGCGGTGCTGGCCTACACCGAGGTCGACTACCAGCACGTGGACGACTACTTCACCCGGGTGAAGGAGGTGTCCAACGACGACATGGCCAAGCAGATCACCAACGCGGAGCCGACCTACAAGAAGGCGCTGACCGATCAGCAGACCAAGGTCACCACGACCGTCCAGGACATCGCGGTCGAGGAGCTCAACGAGCACGACGGCAAAGCCAGCTTCCTGGCCGCGATCACCACGAACAGCACGGCAGGCGGCAAGACCGGCACCAAGGTGCTGCGGCTCGAGGTCCAGATGACCCGGGTGGGCAGCGACTGGAAGCTGTCCGGCATCGACTCGGTGCCGCTCGTCGCCGCCGGCCAGTAGCTTCACCGCAGATCGGAGTCCAGCAGTGCCCCCCTCCCGTCGCCAGCCACCGCGCAGCAGCAGCACGCCCCCGGCCCGCCGGCCGAAGGTCGCCGGGCTGCGCAAGCCGTCGGACGAGGCGCCGGCCGCTTCGCCCAAGCCCCGTCCCCGTCCTCGGCCGCTTCCCGACGCGGATCCGGCCGAGGTGACCCAGGAGCTGCGGATTCCGCGCGGCGGGCTGGTTCGCCCGGCCGAGCCGGAGCCGCCTGCCCCGGCCGGCGAAGACACGCCGAAGGCCGTCGTCGATCTCGCTGAGCCGGAGGCCGCTGCAGCCGACGCAGCCGAGGTCGATGCGATCACCGGCGAGGCCGTGGAAGAGGTCGAATCGGACTACTCTGACGACGCTGACGACGTTGCCGCAGAGAAGAAGGCGGCTCGGCCGAGCCCACGCCGGAAGCAGCGCGACAGCGGCACGGCGAAGCCCGCGGACGTCGAGGAAGCCGAGTCGAAGACGCGCGCCGAAACGGACTCCGGCCGGGCCAAGGCGCCGACTACCGTCAACCGCACCACGGTGCTGGTGTCCCTGCTGGTGGTGATCGGCCTGGCGCTGACCGCGGCCGCGGTGATTTTCCAGGTCAAGGGCAGCGAGGCCAGCGACTCGACGAGCAACCGCGCACTGCTCGACGTGGCGAAGACCGCGCAGGTCAAGGACCAGGTCTCGAAGGCGATCGAATCGCTGTTCTCCTACGACTACAACAACATCAAGAAGACTGAAGACGCGGCGAACAAGCTGCTCGCCACCGACCAGGTCCGCAACAGTTACAACCTGCTGATGGGCCAGGTGAAGAAGTTCGCGCCGGAGCAGAAGGTCGTGGTGACCTGCAAGGTCACCCGCAGCGCGGTGATCCGGCTGAACGGCGACCTGGCTCGGGTGATGCTGTTCATCGACCAGACCTCGACCCGCACGGACACCAAGCAGACCGCGGCCGGGAGCGCGCAGATGCACGTGGACGCGCAGTTGCAGGGCGACACTTGGAAGATCACCGACATGGACACCTACAAGCCGCCAGCGGCCCCGGCGTCGCCCGCTCCGGCCCAGCCGCCGGCGTCGTCCGCGCCGCCGTCGAAGTAGGACCCGCGCTAGCCAGCCGGCCCGTCCCCGGAGACCTCGGGGACGGGCCGCTGTCGTAGGGCCAGGCGTTCCAGCAGCGCGCTGGTCAGGGCGTCCAGTTCGGCGCGCAGGACGGACAGGTCCGGGCCGGCCGTGGGGAGTTCGTCGGGGTGGTCGGTCCAGCGCGCGAAGAGCCGGTGCTGGACTTGTTTGCTGGCCGTGATCTGCTCGGCGAGGAAGTCGGCCGCGCGGTCCGGGTCCAGGCCGATCCCGGCGGCCAGTACCCGCACCCTGGCCAGCTCGCGCTGTTCGCGGACCGGATCCTCGACCGGCTGTCCGGTACGGAACTTGGTGGCCGCGACCTGCTCGCTGAGGGCGAGCCGCCGGCGGAGGAGGGCGGCCAGGTCGATGCCGGGCATGGGCGCTCCCTTCGCTGTCGGCCGTTTTCAGCTTATCCAGTGACGACGGGGAAAACTGGCTATTCTCCGGCGGTGAATTCGGAACTCGCACTGGCGAGCCTGCGCGGCCTGGCGATCGGCGACGGGTTCGGCGAGCGGTTGTCGCGGCCCGGGGACCATCCGGACCTGACTGCGCGGACGCTGCCGGACGGGCCGTGGTTGTGGACCGACGACACGGAGATGGCCTGTTCTGTCTACGCGGTGCTGCGCCGGCACGGGTACGTCGACCAGGAGGCGCTGGCGGCGTCGTTCGCGGAGCGCTACGACACGGGAATCGACCGGGGGTACGGACCGGGGACCGAGCGGTTGCTGGTCCAGCTGAGGCGCGGGTCGTCGTGGCGGGAGTTGGCGGACCGGGACGGACGAGGCGGGTCGTGGGGCAACGGCGGGGCGATGCGGGTGGCGCCGCTGGGGGCGTTCTTCGGGGCGGATCTGCCTCGGGTCCTGCTGGAAGCCGAGCGCTCGGCGGTGGTGACGCATGCGCATCTGGAGGGCGTGGCCGGGGCGGTGGCGGTCGCGGTGGCCGCGTCGCTGCGGGCGGTGCGGCCCCGGCTGGGCGGGGCGGAGCTGCTGGAGGGGGTGCTGCCGTTCGTGCCGCCAGGGTTGGTGCGGGACGGGCTGGCGAAGGCGGCGCGGGTGATGGGGGAGCCGGCGGAGGTCGCCGCGAGCGAGCTGGGGGCGGGGCAGCGGATGTCGGCGCAGGACACAGTGCCGTTGGCGTTGTGGGTGGCTGCTTCGTTCTCCGGGAGCTTCGAAGACGCGTTGTGGACGGTCGTGCGGGTAGCCGACGACGTGGACACGGTAGGGGCGATGGTGGGCGGAGTGCTGGCGGCGGGGGAGCACGAGGTGCCAGCGGAGTGGGGGCGGCGGGCGGAGCCGTTGCCCGGGTGGGTTCTCGGGTGACCGGGTCGCCGATCGCGCTGTGCCGGGACGGGCCCCTTGCACCGGGATGCTCCCGCCGCCTGCATGGCCCCGGGAGTTTGTGGTCCGTGAAGGGCCCCTTACCGGACTTAGATTCCCTCAAAGGGGCCCTTCACGGAGCGCTGGGCACGGAGCGCTGGGCACGGAGCGCGGGCTCGCGATCGCTCGCGGGATGTGATCCATCCCGCTCGGCCGGGCCGGTCCGAAATTTCGCCGGGTCCGGCGTCCGGTCCCGGCTGCGGCGCTGCGACCTGCGGCGCTGCAGGGCCGACCTGCGTCGGCTCGTCCTGGTACCGGGTGGTAACCGGGATGATCGTCCCGGTGGTCACCCTGCGCTGTCTTGTTCCGACGCTGCGCCAACCGGTCGGACCGCCGCGCGGCATCTTGACTCCGCAGCGCCGTGGGTTCACGCTTACTGCCAACGGTCACGGGCCGGGGACGCGAACCTTGCGGGAGGGGCGCGAAAACCGATCCGAATCGGGAGCCGGAAGGCGCAGTGAAGTCAGGGAGACCGAGCTGTCCGAAGGCGACGCAATGCAGGCTGGGCCCCGTCGGGAGCGCCCCCTGGACAGACTGCGTCGTTCGGGCTAGACTCCCTCTTTGCGCTGCCCTCTTTCAGTCTGCCCCGAGCCGGTAGTTAGGATAGTGGGCACACGGCACCCCTGACAGTCCGCGACAGCTGTTGCCATCGCGGCTGCTCACCGCTCATTGTCCCCGGAAGGACGCATCTTGGCAGTCTCTCCCGCGAACCAGGCCACTGCTGCGACCACCTCGGTAGAATCCCGCGCGCAGGCCACGGGAATCCCCGGAGCGCCCAAGCGGGTCTCCTTCGCAAAGATCCGCGAACCTCTTTCCACCCCGAACCTGCTGGACGTGCAGATCCAGTCGTTCCAGTGGTTCACCGGCGACGAGGCGTGGTTCGAGCGCCGCGTCAACGAAGGCGAAGAGAGCCCGGTCGGCGGCCTGGAAGAGGTCCTCAACGAGATCTCGCCGATCGAAGACTTCTCCGGCTCGATGTCCCTGTCCTTCTCCGCTCCGCGCTTCGACGAGGTCAAGGCCTCGATCGAGGAGTGCAAGGACAAGGACATGACGTACGCGGCCCCGCTGTTCGTCACCGCCGAGTTCGTCAACAACAACACTGGCGAGATCAAGAGCCAGACGGTCTTCCTGGGCGACTTCCCGGTCATGACCGACAAGGGCACCTTCATCATCAACGGCACCGAGCGGGTCGTCGTGTCCCAGCTGGTGCGTTCTCCGGGCGTGTACTTCGACAGCAGTGTCGACAAGACGACCGACAAGGACGTCTTCAGCGTGCGCGTCATCCCGAGCCGCGGCGCGTGGCTCGAGTTCGACGTCGACAAGCGCGACACCGTCGGCGTGCGCATCGACCGCAAGCGCCGCCAGCCGGTCACCGTGCTGCTGAAGGCGCTCGGCTGGACCACCGAGGCGATCCGCGAGCGCTTCTCCTTCTCCGAGACGCTGCTGGCCACCCTCGAGAAGGACCACACCGCCGGCACCGACGAGGCGCTGCTCGACATCTACCGCAAGCTCCGTCCGGGCGAACCGCCCACGAAGGAGAGCGCGCAGACGCTGCTGGAGAACCTGTTCTTCAAGCCGAAGCGCTACGACCTGGCCAAGGTCGGCCGGTACAAGACGAACAAGAAGCTGGGCCTCGACACCCCGTACGAGACCGGCACGCTGACCGAAGAGGACATCGTCTCGGCCATCGAGTACCTGGTCCGGCTGCACGCCGGCGAGGACAAGATGACCAGCTCGGCAGGCGTCGAGGTGCCGGTCGAGACCGACGACATCGACCACTTCGGCAACCGTCGCCTGCGCACCGTCGGCGAGCTGATCCAGAACCAGATCCGGGTCGGCCTCTCCCGCACCGAGCGCGTCGTGCGCGAGCGCATGACCACGCAGGACGTCGAGGCGATCACGCCGCAGACCCTGATCAACATCCGCCCGATCGGCGCGGCGATCAAGGAGTTCTTCGGCACCTCGCAGCTGTCGCAGTTCATGGACCAGAACAACCCGCTGTCGGGCCTGACGCACAAGCGTCGTCTTTCGGCTCTCGGCCCGGGCGGTCTGTCCCGTGAGCGCGCCGGCATGGAGGTCCGCGACGTCCACCCGTCGCACTACGGCCGGATGTGCCCGATCGAGACGCCGGAAGGCCCGAACATCGGCCTGATCGGCTCGCTCTGCTCCTACGCGCGGGTCAACCCGTTCGGCTTCATCGAGACGCCCTACCGCAAGGTCGTCGAGGGTCAGGTCACCGACCAGGTCGACTACCTGACCGCGGACGAGGAAGACCGTTACGTCAAGGCGCAGGCCAACGCGCCGCTCACCGACGACGGCCACTTCGTCGAGGGCAAGGTCCTCGGCCGGCGCAAGGGCGGCGAGGTCGAGCTGATCGACCCGCTCGAGATCGACTACATGGACGTGTCGCCGCGGCAGATGGTCTCCGTCGCCACCGCGATGATCCCGTTCCTCGAGCACGACGACGCGAACCGCGCGCTGATGGGCGCGAACATGCAGCGCCAGGCTGTTCCGCTGCTGCGCAACCAGGCGCCGTACGTGGGCACCGGCGTGGAGCTGCGCGCCGCGGTCGACGCCGGGGACGTCCTGGTCGCCGAGCAGGCCGGCGTGGTCGAGGAGCTGTCCGCGGACATCATCACGATCATGCACGACGACGGCACGCGGAAGAGCTACGGACTGTACAAGTTCCGCCGCTCCAACCACGGCACGTGCTTCAACCACCGGCCGATCGTGAACGAGGGCGACCGGGTCGAGCAGGGCCAGGTCATCGCCGACGGCCCGTCCACCGAGAACGGTGAGATGGCGCTCGGCAAGAACCTCCTCGTCGCGGTCATGCCGTGGGAGGGCCACAACTACGAGGACGCGATCATCCTCTCCGAGCGCCTGGTGCAGGACGACGTGCTGACGTCGATCCACATCGAGGAGCACGAGATCGACGCCCGCGACACCAAGCTGGGCGCCGAGGAGATCACCCGGGACATCCCGAACGTCTCCGAGGAGGTCCTGGCCGACCTCGACGAACGCGGCATCATCCGGATCGGTGCCGAGGTTCGCGACGGCGACATCCTGGTCGGCAAGGTCACGCCGAAGGGCGAGACCGAGCTGACCCCGGAGGAGCGGCTGCTCCGCGCGATCTTCGGCGAGAAGGCGCGCGAGGTCCGCGACACCTCGCTGAAGGTGCCGCACGGCGAGACCGGCAAGGTCATCGGCATCCGGGTGTTCTCCCGCGAGGACGACGACGAGCTGCCCCCGGGCGTCAACGAGCTGGTCCGCGTCTACGTGGCCCAGAAGCGCAAGATCCAGCCGGGCGACAAGCTCGCCGGCCGGCACGGCAACAAGGGTGTCATCGGCAAGATCCTGCCGGTCGAGGACATGCCGTTCATGGAGGACGGCACCCCGGTCGACATCATCCTGAACACCCACGGTGTGCCGCGACGGATGAACATCGGTCAGATCCTCGAGCTGCACCTCGGCTGGCTGGCCTCGCAGGGCTGGACGATCGAGGGCAACCCGGACTGGGCGAAGAACCTGTCCGAGGAGCTCTACGACGTCGCGCCGAACACGAACACCGCCACCCCGGTGTTCGACGGCGCGAAGGAAGAGGAGCTCACCGGGCTGCTGGGCGCGACCAAGCCGAACCGCGACGGCGAGCGGATGGTCAAGGAGAACGGCAAGGCCACGCTGTTCGACGGCCGCTCCGGCGAGCCGTACCCGTACCCGGTGTCGGTCGGCTACATGTACATCCTGAAACTGCACCACCTGGTCGACGACAAGATCCACGCCCGCTCCACCGGCCCGTACTCGATGATCACCCAGCAGCCGCTGGGCGGTAAGGCGCAGTTCGGCGGCCAGCGCTTCGGCGAGATGGAGTGCTGGGCGATGCAGGCCTACGGCGCGGCCTACACGCTGCAGGAACTGCTGACGATCAAGTCGGACGACGTGGTCGGCCGCGTCAAGGTGTACGAGGCGATCGTCAAGGGGGAGAACATCCCCGAGCCGGGCATCCCGGAGTCGTTCAAGGTGCTCCTCAAGGAGCTCCAGTCGCTGTGCCTCAACGTCGAGGTGCTCTCCAGCGACGGTGCGGCGATCGAGATGCGCGACTCCGACGACGAGGACCTCGAGCGCGCCGCGGCGAACCTCGGCATCAACCTGTCCCGCAACGAGTCGCCCTCGGTGGACGACGTCGTGCACTGATTCGGTGTCGAGCCGGGATCTGCCTCCCGCGGATCCCGGCTCCACCGCCGACCCCTCTCTAGCCGAAACAACCCCAAGGGGACTTAGACGTGCTGGACGTCAACTTCTTCGATGAGCTCCGGATTGGTCTCGCCACCGCCGACGACATCCGTCAGTGGTCCTTCGGCGAGGTCAAGAAGCCGGAGACCATCAACTACCGGACCCTGAAGCCGGAGAAGGACGGGCTCTTCTGCGAGAAGATCTTCGGTCCGACCCGGGACTGGGAGTGCTACTGCGGCAAGTACAAGCGCGTCCGGTTCAAGGGCATCATCTGCGAGCGCTGCGGCGTCGAGGTCACTCGCGCCAAGGTGCGTCGTGAGCGGATGGGCCACATCGAGCTGGCCGCGCCGGTCACTCACATCTGGTACTTCAAGGGCGTTCCGTCGCGCCTGGGCTACCTGCTGGACCTGGCGCCCAAGGACCTCGAGAAGATCATCTACTTCGCGGCCTACGTGATCACCGGCGTGAACACCGAGCTGCGGCACACCGACCTGCCGACGCTGGAGAACGAGATCGGCGTCGAGCGCAAGAACCTCGAGACCAAGCGCGACGCGGACATCGAGGCCCGTGCGCAGAAGCTGGAAGCCGACCTGGCCGAGCTGGAGGCGGAGGGCGCCAAGTCCGACGTCCGGCGCAAGGTCAAGGAAGGCGGCGAGCGCGAGATGCGCCAGCTGCGCGACCGCGCCGGCCGCGAGCTGGACCGTCTCGAGGAGGTCTGGACGACCTTCACGAAGCTCGACACCCGTCAGCTGATCGCCGACGAGCTGCTCTACCGCGAGCTGGTCGACCGCTACGGCGAGTACTTCACCGGCGGCATGGGCGCGGAGGCCATCCAGAAGCTGGCCGCCGAGTTCGACGTCGCCGCGGAGGCGGACAACCTGCGCGACACCATCCGCAACGGCAAGGGGCAGAAGAAGCTCCGCGCGCTGAAGCGGCTCAAGGTCGTCGCCGCGTTCCAGGCGACCGGCAACGACCCGCGCGGCATGGTGCTCGACGCCGTCCCGGTCATCCCGCCGGACCTGCGCCCGATGGTGCAGCTGGACGGTGGCCGCTTCGCCACGTCGGACCTGAACGACCTGTACCGCCGCGTGATCAACCGGAACAACCGGCTCAAGCGGCTGATCGACCTCGGTGCGCCCGAGATCATCGTCAACAACGAGAAGCGGATGCTGCAGGAGGCCGTCGACGCGCTGTTCGACAACGGCCGCCGCGGCCGTCCGGTCACCGGCCCGGGCAACCGGCCGCTGAAGTCGCTGTCCGACCTGCTCAAGGGCAAGCAGGGCCGGTTCCGCCAGAACCTGCTCGGCAAGCGCGTCGACTACTCCGGCCGTTCGGTCATCATCGTCGGCCCGCAGCTGAAGCTGCACCAGTGCGGTCTGCCGAAGGACATGGCGCTCGAGCTGTTCAAGCCGTTCGTCATGAAGCGGCTGGTCGACCTGAACCACGCGCAGAACATCAAGTCCGCCAAGCGGATGGTGGAGCGCTCGCGGCCGCAGGTGTGGGACGTGCTGGAAGAGGTCATCACCGGCCACCCGGTGATGCTGAACCGGGCGCCGACCCTGCACCGGCTGGGCATCCAGGCCTTCGAGCCGCAGCTGGTCGAAGGCAAGGCCATCCAGCTGCACCCGCTGGTCTGTGAAGCGTTCAACGCGGACTTCGACGGCGACCAGATGGCGGTGCACCTGCCGCTGTCGGCCGAGGCGCAGGCCGAGGCCCGGATCCTGATGCTGTCGGCGAACAACATCCTGTCGCCGGCGTCGGGCCGTCCGCTCGCCATGCCGCGTCTGGACATGGTCACCGGTCTGTTCCACCTGACCCGCCTGAACGAGAACGCCGAGGGCGCGGGCAACGCGTACTCGTCGCCGGCCGAGGCGATCATGGCCTTCGACCGCAAGGCGCTGAGCCTGCACGCCCCGATCAAGATCCGCGTGCGGGACCGGCAGCCTGCCAAGGCCGACGAGGCGCGGCTGGCCGAGGCGGGCTGGGAACCGGGCAAGACCTGGCTGGCGGAAACCACCCTGGGCCGGGTCCTGTTCAACGACCTGCTGCCGGCGGACTACCCGTTCATCAACGAGCCGATGCCGAAGAAGCGGCAGGCGGCCATCGTGAACGACCTCGCCGAGCGGTACTCGATGACGCAGGTCGCGCAGACGCTGGACAAGCTCAAGGACGCCGGCTTCTACTGGGCGACCCGCTCGGGCGTCACGGTCGCGATCTCGGACGTGCTGACCCCGGTCGGCAAGAAGGCCATCCTCGACGAGTACGAGGGCAAGGCCGACCAGGTCGAGAAGCGGTACCAGCGCGGTCAGCTGTCGCACGCCGAGCGCAACAACGAGCTCGTCAAGGTGTGGACGCAGGCGACCGAAGAGGTCCACAAGATCATGGAGACGGCGCTGCCGGACGACAACCCGATCGCGATGATCGTGAAGTCGGGCGCGGCGGGCAACATGACGCAGGTCCGGTCGCTGGCCGGCATGCGTGGCCTGGTGTCGAACCCGAAGGGCGAGTACATCCCGCGTCCGATCAAGGCGAACTTCCGTGAGGGCCTGTCGGTGGCGGAGTACTTCATCGCCACCCACGGTGCCCGGAAGGGTCTGGCGGACACGGCGCTGCGTACCGCCGACTCGGGTTACCTGACCCGGCGTCTGGTGGACGTCTCGCAGGACGTCATCGTCCGCGAGGTCGACTGCGGCACCATGCGCGGCATCAACATGCCGATCGGCGAGGACCTCGGCGACGGCAAGGTCGTGCGCGACCAGCACGTCGAGACCAGCGTGTACGCGCGGAACCTCGCGACGGACGCGGTGGACGCCAAGGGCAACGTCGTGCTGAACGCGGGCGACGACATCGGCGACCCGGCGCTGGACAAGCTCATCTCCAGCGGCATCACCAAGGTCAAGGTCCGCTCGGTGCTGACCTGCGAGTCGGCGGTCGGCGTGTGCGCGACCTGCTACGGCCGCTCGATGGCGACCGGCCAGCTGGTCGACGTCGGCGAGGCCGTCGGCATCGTCGCCGCCCAGTCGATCGGTGAGCCGGGCACGCAGCTGACGATGCGTACCTTCCACCAGGGTGGTGTCGCCGGTGACGACATCACGACCGGTCTGCCCCGTGTCACCGAGCTTTTCGAGGCTCGCGTGCCGAAGGGCAAGGCGCCGATCGCGGACGTCGACGGCCGGGTGCGGATCGAGGAGAGCGAGCGGTTCTGGAAGATCACCCTGATCCCGGACGACGGGTCGGAGGAGATCGTCTTCGACAAGCTGTCCAAGCGGCAGCGGCTCGCCAACACCCCGAACGGCCCGCTGGGCGACGGCGACCACGTCGCGGTTGGCCAGCAGCTGCTCGAAGGCACGCCGGACCCGCACGAGGTCCTGCGTGTCATGGGCCCGCGCGAGGCGCAGATGCACCTCACCGACGAGGTCCAGAAGGTGTACCGGGCGCAGGGTGTGTCGATCCACGACAAGCACATCGAGGTCATCGTGCGGCAGATGCTGCGCCGCGTGACGATCATCGACTCCGGGGCCACCGACTTCCTGCCGGGCGAACTGCCCGAGCGGACGAAGTTCGAGGCCACGAACCGGGCCGCGGTCGCCGAGGGCGGCGAGCCGGCTTCGGGTCGCCCGGTGCTGATGGGCATCACCAAGGCGTCGCTGACCACGGACTCGTGGCTGTCGGCGGCTTCGTTCCAGGAGACCACGCGCGTTCTGACCGACGCGGCCATCAACGGCCGTTCGGACAAGCTCGTGGGCCTCAAGGAGAACGTCATCATCGGTAAGCTCATCCCGGCCGGTACCGGTATCAACAAGTACCGGAACATCCAGGTGCAGCCGACCGAAGAGGCGCGGGTCGCGGCGTACGCGATCCCGTCCTACGACGACGGCTACTACACCCCGGACGTGTTCGGTTCGGGCACCGGTGCCGCGGTTCCGCTGGACGACTACGACTTCGGTCGCGACTTCCGCTGAACCACGCGTAGCTGAACGACGAAACGCCCCCGGCTTCGGCCGGGGGCGTTTCGCTGTGCCGTGCGGGGTGATCAGCCCGCGACGGGCACGCCGAGACGGTCCAGGAATTCGGCGATCAGGTCGATTTCGGCGACCAGGGTTTCCGGGTCGAGCTCTCTCCGGTACACGGCGTAGCACCAACCGTGGTCGAGCCCGACGAGGTCCGGCAGCTGGTCGCGGTTGCCGCGCAGCCAGTCCACGATGTCCGGGGTGATCGCCTGGGCGGCGAATGCCGGGTCGCTGGTGTAGCCTGTGAACTCGTTGTCGGGCAACGGGAACTGCTCCCAGCGGCCAACCGATGGCGAGCTTCGAGCTTCCGCGCCGAACACCCTGTGCCGATGGTCTCTGAGGTCCCTGGTTCGGCCGAAGATCCGCACCAGATCGGGCGGATAGGCCTTGGCGATCTTCATTCCGGACACTGGCCCGGTCCTCGTCTCGATGGTGTATTCGAACACCCGCCGAGGACTGTTGCTTCCGGCGCGGACCGAGGCGTAGTACTCACTGACACGGAATTGCCTCCTTCCGCGCAGTACATCCATCGCGAGGTCGACCGTGGGCGGCTTGCCAGGAAAGGTCATGCCCTCCCGAATGGTCTTCGGCTTGTACAGTTCGCCAAGCGGCTTCCGGCGCTGGGCTGAGCGAGGTCGGCCATTTTCCAGCTCGGTGAGGGCGGATCCGCCGATCTGCTCAACCGCCGACCGCGACGCGTCGAGCCGAGCTTGCTCCGCTCGTTTCTCCTTCTGCGTCCAGCGATGGATGAAGTAGGCGGGAACCCCGAAGATCACGGTCGTGCCACCCGCGAGGGACAAGAGCGCTTGCGTGATGGTTTGCATCGCGCCTCAGAAATCCAGCTTCTTGCTGGTCTCGTCCGGCGACGATCCGTCTCCGGTCGCTGCGTACTCGACCGCCTTGCGGGTGTTCTCCAGGTGCCCCAACGGCTTCCCAGGTTTGACGGGCAGGTCCTCCTCGCCAGTTCCCAACCCGACCTGCGACCTTGCTTCCTCCTTCACCTTGGTCCACACGGCCTTCCCCACCTTGTTCTCGACCCGCGTTGCCACCGACTCGCCGCCTTCGGCGCCGACCTTCTTCACCGCATCCTTCGCCGCCGTGAAGAAGGTCTTGAAGCGTGCGATCAGGTCCTTGATCAGGTCGAGCAGCTTCTGCAGCCGGCTCACCTGCTTCGTCGCCTTGCCCGCGGTGGTGGCCGCGCGCACGCCGGTAGCCGCTCCGGCCGCCGCGGTGGACGCGCCGAACGACGGGACCGCCGCGGCGAGTGCCGGGATCCAGATCATGATCAGCCAGGTGATCAGCTCGGTCAGCAGCACCTTGATGAAGTCCTCGATGACGGTCATGATCATGCTGCTGATCTGCAGTAGCGTCGCGATGTCGCCGGCCTGGTCGGCGGTACCGATGATCCCGGTGGAGAACTTGGCCAGCTTCGCCGCCGCGGTGTCGGCCGCGCCGCCTTCCCACTGAGAGAGTGAGGTTTTCGCCTGCTCGCTGAATTGCTGGGCGAACTGCTCGAGCCCACGTCCGATGGCCGTGAAGTTCTCCGCCGCTTTGGACAGCGCCGGGCCGTCGCCGCTGACGAAGTGGATCGCGTCCTGCAGCGGGTCGCAGACCGCCAGCAGGAAGTTGAGCCCCTGGCCGACCAGCCAGCCGACCGGGTCCTGGGCGATGCCCATCGCGGTCTCCGCGCACGACTGGATCAGGCCGGTCGATTCGGAGATCACCCCGCTCAGCCCGGTGGCGGTGTCGCCCGCCTTGATCGCGTCGCTGGTGCCGGCGTCGTAGAGCTTCACCGCGTTGCCCACGACCGGCAGTGCGTTGGCGATCTTCTTGCCCCGGCCGTCCTCCGGCTTGATCTCGATCTTGCCGAGCGGGTCCGTCATTTCGCCACCCCCGGCTTCGTGCCGGTGCCGATGCTGTCGAGCTGCCCCATGACGTCTTTCCAGCTGCGGCAGTGGTCGTCTTCGGTCTGGTCGTAGAATTCGCCGGCCCGCTTGATCTTGTCCGACGCGGACTGCAGGCCGTTCTCCATGTCGGTCAGCAGGTCTTTCATCTCGCCGAGCAGGTCGGTGTACATGTGCTTGACGAAGATGCCGACCACGCCCCAGGACTGGTTGCCGACGTCGGCCTGGTCCACCTTCCCCTTGACCCCGGCGACCGCAGTCTTGTTGCCGGCGAGCTGGTGGGAGTACTCGTACAGCTTCGCCGTCTGCACCTGGTAGCCGGACATCAGCGGTACTCCTCGTCGTCGAACAGGTTCTTCAGGAAGTCGTCCCCGGCCGAACGCGCTGTGGACGGGGGCGGCGGCGGGGCCTTGTCCTCCGGATCGGCCAGCAGTTCGCGTTCGGAGTAGTCCTCGTGCTGTTCCTCTTCGGCGCGCTGCCGGGTCGACGCCTCGCGCTGCTCGACGGCGGCGCGCAACTCCTCCACGTCGGTCCCGAGCAGTTCGGCCTGCGTCGCCAGCACCTGCTCGGTGAGCTGCAACGAGTTGCCCAGGTGCTGATCCACCAGCACGGCCTGCTGCCGCGCGGACGCGGCGACCGCTTGCTGCAGGGTCGTCATCAACGTCCCGGACAGTGCCGCTCCGCCTTGGCTCAACGCGGCATCGGTGACCCGGATGTCCTTGATCGTCCCGCCCGGGCCGGCGATCACGGTGATCGACTGATCCGGCGAGGTCGCCTTCGCTTCGAGCGCGCCCAGCTCCTCCTGCATCTGCGCGATACCGGCGAACTGGTCGTCCACCCGCTGCAACTTCGATTGGAACTTGTCGAACTCCGCGACCAGCCGATCGAACTCCGCTGACATGCTTCCCCTCCTGATGATCCGGCCGTACCTAACATAATGGACTAACCGGGCGTTTCCGGAGGAGAAACAGCCGAATGCGTTGCGCTGTGTGACGGGTCCGGAGACGGTACTTGTATCGTCGCCGGCTGACCGCGGATCGCTTACCGTCGCGCACGTGGCTGATGTCGTGCCGTTCACGGACAACTTCCAGGACCTCTCCAACGCGCAGGGCTACCAGTTCGAATTCCGCTGCGAACGCTGCGGGAACGGGTACCGGTCGGCGTTCCAGCGTGACGCGATGGAAACCGGGCGCAGCATGCTGCGCGCCGTCGGCTCCTTCTTCGGCGGGACGCTGCAGCAGTTGAGCAGCTCCGCCGACCAGTGGAAGTACGACCGCGCAACGAATTCGTCGGCGAAAGATCGCGCGCTGACCTCGGCTGTCCAGGAGATCACCCCGCGCTTCCGGCAGTGCCGAGGCTGCAGCGACTGGATGTGCGCGGACCAATGCTGGAACGAGGAAGCAGGCCAGTGCCTGCACTGCTCGCCGAGCGTGGCCGAGGAAGTGTCGCGGGCGCAGGCCGCCGCGCAGCGCGACCAGATCTGGGACCAGGCCCGGGAGAAGAACTGGACCAAGGACCTGGACCTCGACACTCGGGCGAAGCTGACCTGCCCGGACTGCGGCACGAAGATCAATGGCGGCAAATTCTGCACCGCCTGTGGAAGTTCCCTCTCCCCGATCGTCCACTGTGGAGAGTGCGGCAAGGAGTCGAAGGCCGGTGCGGTGTTCTGCGCCGACTGCGGGCATCGGCTCTGACCCGTCCCGGTCGGCGCTGACCGGGACCAGCGTCAGTGCAGCGGCGGTGCTACCTGAATTTGCTCGGCTTGGTCCTTCCGCGCCCGGCGCGGCCGGCGGGGCAAGTAGGTCGCTTGGGCCAGCCAAGCGCCGAGGAGCAAACCAGGTGCGGCGAAACTGGTCGTGACCCATCCCTCGATATCGTGGCTGAACACCGGATGCCACCACATCGGTCCGACGTTGAGCGGGATGGTGTCGCCGACCTCCGGGTTGCCGGGCGGGTTGACCAGTTCCAACTGGCGCTGGGCGCCTCCGGCCTGGTAGGTCCCGGTGAGTTTCCGGTACTCGGTTCGGCTGCAGAGCAGGTCGGTCCTGGCGCAGCTTTTGACGTAGGTCCGGGCTTTGGTCACCGTCAACGGGACGGTGTCGGTCTGGCCGGTCAGCGCCGCCGCCAGGTTGATCGCCGGCATCCCGCAGCCCACCAGCAGGGCCAGTGCGACCACCGAACGGAAGACCAGCGACCCGCCGGTGATCGGCTTCCGGCTCGCGAGTTCCCGCCGAGTGTTGACGCTGGACAGTACGGAGCCGCCGCCCGTTCCGCGCCATGCTTCGACGGCGGTCTGAGTGCCCGTCGCCATCGCGCCGAAGGCGGTTCCCCGCCATACTGCCGGCGTCACCGCCGCGGCGAAGAGCGCGAGGGAGCGACCGCTGCCGATGATCCGGGCAGGGGACATCCGGCCGGAATCGACGGTCCACAGCGCGTCCTGGTCGAACCCGAACGCCCTGTCCACGAGGGCCGGTTCGGTCCGCAGCAGAGTGCGGATCTCCGGGGTGAGCACGGCTGCCGCGAAGCCTGGCTCGTTCGTGCTGACCTCATACCATTTGTCGAACTCCGGATCCACCGGGATCGGCTGCACGTCGGCCGGTTTAGGGGTGCCGAACGCGGTACGGCCGATGCGGGTGTCCCGCGTCGGCGAGCCGTGCATGATCGCGCCGTTCATGAAGGATCGCGGGGAGATCAGCAGCGTCGGGCCCGGCGGGATGCGCAACTCGGTCATGGTGAACGTGCCGTCGGCTACGGCGTATTCGTAGCCCAGCAGCCGGTGGCTTTGGTGCTCGAACTCGGCGAACCGCGGCGGCCGCTGCGGGCCTGGGCCATGGAGCGGCCAGGTTCGCCGTGCCGCCGGGAAAACACCGAATGTCGGCTCGGCCGAGGCGTGCCGTTTGGCCGACATCCGCAACGGCATGCCCAGCCGCCGTTTTCGCAGGAGCACGATCGCCGTGCCGAGCGCGGCCGCCGCGGCCGCCCCGTAGACCAAGCCCCAGCGGGTGAAACCGAGGCTGAACCAGAAAACGGTGGTGATGGCGAAGAAGAACACTGCCAGCGCGGTCATCGCCCGTACTCCGGGCGCGCCGGCTTCGCTCATCTTGCCGCGGGCCCAGAGCGCGGTCCCGCCCGCTGCGTAGCCGATCACGATGATCCACGGCAGGTTGACGTTGTTCATCGATCAGCTCATGTCGAGGTTGTCGCGGGTCTCCTCGGTGCTGTGATGGTGGCTCGCTTTGTCGGCCTCGTCGTACACCTTCTTGCCCGCCTTGAAGATGGTCGTGCCCTTCTTGACTTTGCCCGCCTCGCCGAAGTCTTTCCAGTCGTCTTGGGAGACGCCGGTGTACTCCTCGATGGCTTTCTCTCCGAGCTTCTCGCCGAATTTCTTGGGTGCGCCCTTCAAGATGTCGCCCGCTTCGCTGCGGAACACCGCGCCCTTGACGCCGAAGTCGTTCGCGAGCGCGCCGCCCACCGCGTTGCCGAGCTTCGGGTGCGCTGCTCGCCCGCCCTTGGCCAGCGCCCGGAACTTGCCTTCCTCGTCCCACATTTTCGCGGCCCACTTGCCCAGGAAAGCCATGAACTTCTCGAGCAGCTTGCCCAGTTTTCCGAGCCGCTTGGTGACCTTCGCGAACGCGGCGGCCACCTTCGCGATGGTCGCGGTCGTGGCCGCGGCGACGCTCGAGCCCGCGGTGATCAGCGCGGAGGCCAGTGCGGGCAGCCAGATGTAGATGAGCGTGCTGATCAGGTCCGAGATGATCGCCTTGACGACCTCCTCGATGACCTCCATGACCATCGACCACATCTTGAGCGTCTCGGCGACCGCGTTCGCGGCGGAGCCGATGCCCTCGATGCCCTGAGAGAACTTGGCGAGCGCCGCGCGAGCCGCGTCGCCTGCCTCACCCTCCCAATCCTTCAGCGTTTCGTCGCCGGACTGCACGAATTCCTCGGCCAGCGAGACGAACCCCTCGCCGATCTTGTCGAAGTCGCCGGACGCGTCGCCGAGCGCCGGGCCGTCGCCGGTCACGAAGTGCAGCGCGTCCTGCAGCGGCTGGATCACCTCGAGCAGCATGTCCAGGCCGTTGCTGACCAGGGTGCCGACCGGGTCGAGGGCGAAGCTGACCACATCGCTGCCTGCCTCGGTCACGAACGACGCGCCGTCCGAGACGAGTTCCTTCCCCGCACTGACGATGCCGCCGACGCCTTCCGCCTCGCCGAAGTTCTCCTTGGCGTTCAGGATCGTCTTGATGCCGCCGCCCGCGATGGGGATGGACTCGGCGACCTTGCGCCCGTAGGAGTCCTCTTTGTGCAGCTCGATGCCGTCCGCGACGCTTTTCTCAGCCACCGTTGCCTGCCCAGTTCTCGCTCTCGATCGCCGTGCCGATCTTGTCCAGGGCGTCAGCGACTTCCTTTTCCTGCGTTTCGTAGATCTCCGCGGCCTTGCCCATCTTGTCGGTGAGCGCGTCGGTACCGGCCTTCATCGCCTCCAGCAACTGGCGGAGCTCGTCCAGCTTGCCGGTGTACATCTGCTTCGCGACCAAGCCGATCAGGCCCCAGGACTTGTCGCCGACGTCCGCGGTGTTGATCAGGTTCCCGAACTTCCCGGCCTCTTCCTTGTAATGGCCGAGGTCGGTTCCGTAGGTGCGCAGGGTGGCGACGTTCGTCTTGAAGCTCATCGGCGGTCGTCCCGGCCGAGGATGTCGTTGTCGAAGTAGTCGTCGTCCCGCTCGTCCGGATCCGGGCGGCGGCGCACCGGCGGGGGCGGGGGAGCCGGCTGCGCGTCGTCGCGGAGAACGTCCTCGGGGTCGAAGGCCGGCGGCTCCGGTTCCGGTTCGGGCAGCTGCGCCTGGACGGCCTCGGGCGTGGTGCCGCGGGCTTCGGCCTGCGCGGCCAGCACGCGCTCGGTCGTGTTCAGCCCGAAGGCGTTGCCGACCGCCGCGTCGACCACTTCGGCCTGCTCGACGGTCGCCGCGGCGACGGCCTGCCGCAGCGTGGTCAGGATGGTCGCGGCCAGCGCGTCCGGCGGCACTCGGTAGGCGTCCGCGGCCAGCCGGATGTTCCGGACCGACCCGCTCGGCCCGGCGACCACGGTCACCGTGCCGTCGGCGGAAGTCGCCGACGCTTCGAGCGCGGCCACCTCCTCCTGCATGTCGGCGACCTTGGCGAACTGCGCCTGCGCCTTCTCGATCTTGGTTTGGAACTTCGAGAACTCGGCAAGCAGCCGATCCATCTCTGTGGACATGACAATTCTCCCCTCTGCACTCGGAGGACGAGTATGCCCGTTGTGTCGGTATGCCGGAGCCGAACCGAACAATCGCTGAGCGTGAACCTCCGAACGGGGGACCACGCTGGTTACGAAAGGGTCACGAGCCGAGGCCTGGAAGGGCGTGCGGACAAGATCAGCCCGGACGGCGAAGTCGCCGGGTGCGCTGGAAGGCTCAGCTGAGGTCTTTTGAGAACCAGTGCTCGGCGTACTGGTCGTCGTTGAATGCCTCGACCTGCGCGTATCCCATCGCGGCATACAGGGCGCGGGCTTCGACCAGGTCGTCGCGTGTGTCCAGCTGCATCCGGACCGCGCCGAGGCCCTTCGCGGCTTTCTCGGCGGCCGCGACCAGCAGCCTGCCGCCGCCTTGTCCGCGGTGGTGTGGGCGCACGTACACCTTGGTCAGCGCGCTCAGTCCGGGCTGGACCAGCCGCACGCCCACGCATCCGGCCAGTTGTCCGTCGCGCCGGGCCAGGAGGAACGCCCCGGACGGCGGGACCAGGTCGTCGGCCGGTTCGTGCGCGAGCGCGATGTCCACTTCGTCCGGAGTAGCCGGCCGGTCATGGTAGCGCGACGCCAATTCGTCGATGTATTCCCGCAGGATCGCGGCGGCTTCCGGATGTTGGGGCGGCGTAACGGCCATCGTCCATTCCACGTATTCATCCTGGGGAGCCCGTCCACCGAATTCCGGGGCAGGTACCGTGCAATCGGCAGGGGAATCGAACGAGGGAGGCAGCATGGACGGCAGCGAGAACGTCGACCAGCAGCGGGAGCGGAAGACCGGCGGCCGGCACGGCGCGCCGGAGGGCGCGGGAGTGCACCCGCTCATCGATCTTTCGCGGGACCCGAACCCGGGCAAGCCGGACCACGCGAAGCCGGACCACTCGACGCCGGGCGAGGACTGATCCTCGCGGCCGGCCCGGCGTGCGTGCTCGCGCCGGGCCTGCCGTGGCTGGTGTTCGCCGAACTCGCGGTTCCTTGCGCGGCGCAGTACGCGCGGCGTAGCTGACGGTTCGTCAATTGTTGCTCCTGGCAGGACGGTTGCGGTTCCGCCGGAGGGTGTCGCTGAGGTCTGTCGGTGTGCGCGGACCGGGTTCTCCGCGCCGGAGCGCATCCCGCTCCGGCGGCCCGGTGTCCATTGTGGAACTTCCGGCAGTCTGGCCAAACGCGTAGCCGGAAAAGTCCGGCCGTCCGTCGGCGAGCTGGATACGGAAACCGGCAGTGGTCGTCCGGAGCGGTGAATCGCCGCGCCAGGGGAGCAGGGGCAGACTTCGGGTTTCGCGTCGAATTCTTGGCCGGACTGTCGTTAGCGGAATAGCCCATTTACCCGGTCTTTCGATGCGTGACTGAGACCCGTCGAGGTGCATTTCTGCGCGACTGTGGAGCATCCGATGAGAAGTTGTCCGGGCTAATATCGGAATTTGAACGACGACGTGGTGAATGCAGGCGGTCGCCTGTCTGGCGGGTACGACCGCGCTCGGGCCAAAGTGCTGAATCGATGGTTCTGGGCGCAGGATCTTCGTGGCGCGCCGAAGGATTCGGAAGCATGGTCCGACCGTCGCGGTGACGGGCGCAGTATCGAGAACGCTCTCGGCGGGCGCGGTCTTCTTCGCGTTCTTGGCATGATCGCGCCACCGCCCGGCCATTTCCTTGGGGTCCGGGCCAGGTTCGTCGGAGACGACATCGGGACGTGGCCAATGGTGTCCTGCTGCCGCCTCGACGCACTCCTTCGTGGACGCCTTGGGCCGGTATCCGGGCAGCCCGGAATTCGTCGTACCGAGTCGGTGGAACCAGCTTCGCCGATCCGTTTGCCGACCGTGCCGTCTGCGCCGTCTGTGCCGTCTGCGTTCCGTGCAGTTCGTGTCCACCGTGATCGCTGCGTCGCCCTTTCGGTTCCGTGCGGGTCGAGACGCCGGGTCGGCGAAGTTCTTCGCCAGCCGGTCGAGCCCCGTCGAGTCCGGTGGGGATCTGAGGTGAAGTCTTCGCTCAGGTGCTCAGCGCGAAAAGATCGCCGCCGGCGAGGCGGATCGCGTGAGCCTGGGTGCGCGGAGGCAATCGCGTCCTGCGCCGGGTGCACTGGAAGCAGTCGCGGCGGCGGGGCAACGGCCGTGGCTTCCCGCTCCTCGCCAGTCGCGGCCGCACCGGCCTGGTGTGCGACTACTGTCACACCGCCGTCCGGCGAAGTCGTCGGCAGAGCAAATTCTGCTGACATGCGCTTTCGCCGCCCCGGGCGGGCCGCTCTCGCCGTCGCGGCCTGTTCGTCCTCTCGGCGGGACTGACCGCGGAACCCGATCCGCGCGGCCGCCGGCCTAGGGGGACGATCCGTCCACGGACTGGTCGCGCCGTCCCGGAATGCGAATCGATCTGCGGCCTGACCGCGGGAAGCTCGCGCGCGAACCGGGAGGAGGCGGCTCGGGAACACTCGCCGGGCTGACGGCGTTCTGCTTGTCGGGAAGTCCCGCGCGGCACCGTCCCAGCGCCCCGATCTGGGGTTACGCTGACTGGTCGGCGCCCGTAGCGACCCCCCGCCCGGACCGCTCCGCGAGTGGACGGGTATCTTTGGAGACCGTGCCCGGCAGGCGTCGGGCCGCTCCGCGTGCCATTGAGCATGAGCGGGGTGCTTGCGCACCCGGTTCACCGGCCTCGATCACGTGGGGTTCCGACGGAAATCCCCTCCGGGAAGTTACTGGTCGCGAGACCGTGACGCGGGCCGACACGCCCGACCGCGGGGGCCGGTGAAGACACGAAGAAGCAAGATCACGACAGGAAGCTGGTCCATTGCCCACGATCCAGCAGCTGGTCCGCAAGGGCCGCCAGGACAAGGCTGCCAAGCAGAAGACCGCG
Source organism: Amycolatopsis benzoatilytica AK 16/65 (assembly GCF_000383915.1). NCBI lineage: Bacteria > Bacillati > Actinomycetota > Actinomycetes > Pseudonocardiales > Pseudonocardiaceae > Amycolatopsis > Amycolatopsis benzoatilytica. Next base: position 6,159,548 of record NZ_KB912942.1, on the reverse strand, counting down.
GCCCTCAAGGGGAGCCCGCAGCGTCGTGGCGTGTGCACCCGCGTGTACACCACGACCCCGAAGAAGCCGAACTCGGCCCTGCGCAAGGTTGCTCGTGTGAAGCTGACCAGCGGCATCGAGGTCACCGCATACATCCCCGGTGAGGGTCACAACCTCCAGGAGCACTCGATGGTGCTCGTGCGCGGCGGTCGTGTGAAGGACCTGCCGGGTGTTCGGTACAAGATCATCCGCGGTTCGCTCGACACCCAGGGTGTGAAGAACCGGAAGCAGGCGCGCAGCCGTTACGGCGCGAAGAAGGAGAAGAGCTAATGCCTCGCAAGGGTCCGGCGCCGAAGCGGCCGCTGATCTCCGACCCCGTCTACGCCTCCCCGCTGGTCACCCAGCTGGTGAACAAGGTGCTGAAGGACGGCAAGCGGTCCCTCGCCGAGCGCATCGTCTACGGCGCGCTCGAAGGCGCCCGTGAGAAGACCGGCACCGACCCGGTCGTGACGCTCAAGCGCGCGCTCGACAACGTGAAGCCGAGCATCGAGGTGAAGAGCCGCCGCGTCGGTGGCGCCACCTACCAGGTGCCGATCGAGGTCAAGCCGGGCCGCTCCACCACGCTGGCGCTGCGCTGGCTGGTCTCCTTCTCGCAGGCCCGTCGCGAGAAGACGATGATCGAGCGGCTGCAGAACGAGCTGCTGGACGCGAGCAACGGCCTTGGCGCCAGCGTCAAGCGCCGCGAAGACACGCACAAGATGGCCGAGTCGAACAAGGCCTTCGCGCACTACCGCTGGTGATGACCGCCCGGCTGCCGAGGAACGCCATGCCGGGCCCCACGTTCGAGACAGGGGAACATTCTCGTGGCACGTGAAGTGCTGACCGACCTCAACAAGGTCCGCAACATCGGCATCATGGCGCACATCGACGCCGGTAAGACCACCACCACCGAGCGGATTCTGTTCTACACCGGGATCAACTACAAGCTCGGCGAAGTCCACGACGGCGCCGCCACGATGGACTGGATGGAGGAGGAGCAGAAGCGGGGTATCACCATCACCTCGGCTGCCACCACCACCTTCTGGAACGACTACCAGATCAACCTGATCGACACCCCCGGGCACGTCGACTTCACCGTCGAGGTGGAGCGCAACCTGCGGGTGCTCGACGGCGCGGTCGCCGTCTTCGACGGCAAGGAAGGCGTCGAGCCGCAGTCCGAGCAGGTCTGGCGGCAGGCGGACAAGTACGACGTCCCGCGCATCTGCTTCGTCAACAAGATGGACAAGCTGGGTGCGGACTTCTACTACACCCTGCAGACCATCTCGGACCGTCTTGGCGTCCGGCCGCTGGCCATCCAGCTGCCGATCGGCGCGGAGAACGACTTCGAGGGCGTCATCGACCTGGTCCGGATGAAGGCCCTGGTCTGGCGTGGCGAGGTGCAGAAGGGCGACGACTACTCCGTCGAGGACATCCCGGCCGAGCTGGCCGACCGCGCCGCGGAGTACCGCGAGAAGCTGATCGAGGCCGTCGCCGAGACCGACGACGCGCTGATGGAGAAGTTCCTCGAGGGCGAGGAGCTGACCCAGGACGAGATCAAGGGCGGCATCCGCAAGCTGGTCGTCACCCGCGAGGCGTTCCCGGTGCTCGCCGGCTCCGCGTTCAAGAACAAGGGCGTGCAGCCGATGCTGGACGCGGTCATCGACTACCTGCCGTCGCCGCTGGACGTGCCGCCGGTCGAGGGTCTGCTGCCGGACGGCGAGACCCCGGTCACCCGGCACGCGACGACCGAGGAGCCGTTCTCCGCGCTCGCGTTCAAGATCGCCGCGCACCCGTTCTTCGGCAAGCTGACCTACATCCGGGTCTACTCGGGCAAGGTCTCCGCCGGCGCCCAGGTCGTCAACGCGACCAAGGAGCGCAAGGAGCGCATCGGGAAGATCTTCCAGATGCACTCCAACAAGGAGAACCCGGTCGACGAGGCTCTGGCCGGCCACATCTACGCGGTCATCGGCCTGAAGGACACCACCACTGGTGACACCCTCGCCGACGCGCAGAACCCGGTCGTGCTCGAGTCGATGACCTTCCCGGACCCGGTTATCCGGGTGGCGATCGAGCCGAAGACCAAGGCCGACCAGGAGAAGCTGTCCCTGGCGATCCAGAAGCTCGCCGAGGAGGACCCGACTTTCCAGGTCCAGCTCGACGAGGAGACCGGTCAGACGATCATCGCCGGCATGGGCGAGCTCCACCTCGAGGTGCTCGTCAACCGGATGAAGTCCGACTACAAGGTCGAGGCGAACATCGGCAAGCCGCAGGTCGCCTACCGCGAGACCATCAAGAAGACGGTGGACAAGCTCGACTACGTCCACAAGAAGCAGACCGGTGGTTCCGGCCAGTTCGCGAAGGTCATCGTGAAGCTGGAGCCGCTCGAGCGCACCGACGGTGCTCTCTACGAGTTCGACAACAAGGTCACCGGTGGCCGCGTGCCGCGGGAGTACATCCCGTCGGTCGACGCGGGCGCCCAGGACGCCATGCAGTACGGCGTGCTGGCCGGCTACCCGCTCGTCGGGTTGAAGTTCACCTTGTTGGATGGCGCGTACCACGAGGTCGACTCTTCCGAAATGGCCTTCAAGATCGCCGGCTCCATGGCGATGAAGGAAGCCGCCCGGAAGGCCGGCCCGGTCATCCTCGAGCCGATGATGGCCGTCGAGGTCACGACTCCCGAGGACTACATGGGTGACGTGATCGGCGACCTCAACTCCCGCCGTGGCCAGATCCAGGCCATGGAGGAGCGCGCCGGTACCCGTGTCGTCAAGGCACTGGTCCCGCTGTCGGAGATGTTCGGCTACGTCGGCGACCTGCGGTCCCGTACCCAGGGCCGGGCGAACTACTCCATGGTGTTCGACTCCTACGCCGAGGTTCCCGCGAACGTCGCGAAGGAAATCATCGCGAAGGCGACGGGGGAGTAATCCCCTCCGCTCGCGGGCTTAAGGAACTCTCCTGAACGTCCGCAGCACGACGAAGAACGAATCGGGGGCCGGCAGCCACGTCGGCCCCCGGGCACAAAGCGAAATCCAGTCCAGGAGGACATTCCAGTGGCGAAGGCGAAGTTCGAGCGGAGCAAGCCGCACGTCAACATCGGCACCATCGGTCACGTCGACCACGGCAAGACCACGCTGACCGCGGCGATCACCAAGGTTCTGCACGACGCGTACCCGGAGCTGAACGAGGCCCGTGCGTTCGACCAGATCGACAACGCGCCGGAAGAGCGTCAGCGCGGTATTACGATCAACATCTCGCACGTCGAGTACCAGACCGAGAAGCGTCACTACGCCCACGTGGACGCCCCGGGTCACGCTGACTACATCAAGAACATGATCACCGGTGCGGCCCAGATGGACGGCGCGATCCTCGTGGTCGCGGCGACCGACGGCCCGATGCCGCAGACCCGCGAGCACGTGCTGCTCGCCCGCCAGGTCGGCGTGCCCTACATCGTGGTCGCGCTGAACAAGGCCGACATGGTCGACGACGAGGAGATCCTCGAGCTCGTCGAGCTGGAGGTCCGCGAGCTGCTGTCCTCGCAGGAGTTCCCGGGCGACGACGCGCCGGTCGTGCGCGTCTCCGGCCTCAAGGCCCTCGAGGGCGACGAGAAGTGGGGCCAGGCGGTCCTCGAGCTCATGCACGCCGTCGACGACAACGTGCCGGACCCGGTCCGCGAGCTGGACAAGCCGTTCCTGATGCCGATCGAGGACGTCTTCACGATCACCGGTCGCGGCACCGTGGTGACCGGTCGTGTCGAGCGTGGCGTCGTGAACGTCAACGAAGAGGTCGAGATCGTGGGTATCCGCGAGAAGTCGACCAAGACCACCGTCACCGGTGTCGAGATGTTCCGCAAGCTGCTCGACTCGGGCCAGGCGGGCGACAACGTCGGCCTCCTGCTGCGCGGCATCAAGCGCGAGGACGTCGAGCGCGGCCAGGTCGTCGTGAAGCCGGGCACCACCACCCCGCACACCGACTTCGAGGGCCGGGTCTACATCCTGTCGAAGGACGAGGGCGGTCGCCACACCCCGTTCTTCAACAACTACCGCCCGCAGTTCTACTTCCGCACCACCGACGTGACCGGCGTCGTGACCCTCCCCGAGGGCACCGAGATGGTCATGCCGGGCGACAACACGGACATCTCCGTCCAGCTGATCCAGCCGGTCGCGATGGACGAGAACCTGCGGTTCGCCATCCGTGAGGGTGGCCGTACCGTCGGTGCGGGCCAGGTTACCAAGATCATCAAGTGATGTCGGCGCCCTGAATCCGGGCCAATACACCCCCGGGTTCAGGGCGTCAACTCACGTGTGCGACACTATTCAGGTTGCTCGTCCTGGGGCGGCCGAACCCGCAAGGGTTCCGGCCGCCTCGGCACGAGCGGCCACGGTCCGTGGAGCTCTTCCTTCGGGTGAGGCTAGCGGGCAAAGGCCAGCAGGGACGGCTTTGAGCAGCACGCCGGCCCGTGGCCTCCTCACGTAGAGGAAGACCAGGCAAGACGACGATCCTTAGGGATCCGTCTGTGCGGCGGGCGCGACACGCCCGACCGCGTGGACCGGGGACAGGGCCGTTGAACTGCTGAAACCCGGGCTCCGGCCCAGGTTGACGAGACAAAGCGGCACGAGACGACAAGGAACGCAGCCACCATGGCGGGACAGAAGATCCGCATCCGGCTCAAGGCCTACGACCACGAGGCGATCGACACCTCGGCGCGCAAGATCGTGGAAACGGTTACGCGCACCGGCGCCCGTGTTGTCGGGCCGGTGCCGCTGCCTACCGAGAAGAACGTTTACTGCGTCATCCGCTCGCCGCACAAGTACAAGGACTCGCGCGAGCACTTCGAGATGCGCACGCACAAGCGTCTGATCGACATCCTCGACCCGACGCCGAAGACGGTCGACGCGCTCATGCGCATCGACCTCCCGGCGAGCGTCGACGTCAACATCCAGTAAGCGTTGGGCGAGCGGCGGAGATAAGAACTCATGTCTGACAGGCAAATGAAGGGCATCCTGGGCACCAAGCTCGGCATGACCCAGGTCTTCGACGAGCAGAACCGGGTCATCCCGGTCACTGTCGTCAAGGCCGGCCCGAACGTGGTGACCCAGGTTCGGACCACTGACAATGACGGCTACGCGGCCGTGCAGCTGGCGTTCGGCGCGGTCGACCCGCGCAAGGTGAACAAGCCGCGCACCGGCCACTTCGACAAGGCGGGCGTGACGCCGCGCCGGCACCTCGCCGAGCTGCGCACCACCGACGCCGAGACCTACGAGGTCGGCCAGGAGATCACCGCCGAGGTGTTCGAGGCCGGCACGACGGTCGACGTGACCGGTACCAGCAAGGGCAAGGGCTACGCCGGTGTCATGAAGCGCCACGGCTTCAAGGGCCAGGGCGCGAGCCACGGTGCGCAGGCCGTGCACCGCAAGCCGGGTTCGATCGGCGGCTGCGCCACGCCTGGCCGCGTGTTCAAGGGCCTGCGGATGGCGGGCCGGATGGGTAGCGACCGGGTCACCACGCAGGGCCTGACCGTGCACGCCGTGCGTGCCGAAGACGGCCTGCTGCTGATCAAGGGCGCGGTGCCCGGTCCCAAGGGCGGCCTGCTGTTCGTGCGCAGCGCCGCGAAGGGTGGTAACTGACGATGACGAGCGTCGAGCTGAAGACCCCGGCCGGTAAAGCCGACGGCACCGTCGAGCTCCCTGGGGAGATCTTCGACGTGCAGGCCAACGTCGCGCTGATGCACCAGGTCGTGGTGGCCCAGCAGGCCGCCGCGCGCCAGGGCACGCACGACACGAAGACCCGCGGCGAGGTTTCCGGCGGCGGCAAGAAGCCGTACCGCCAGAAGGGCACCGGTCGCGCCCGCCAGGGTTCGACCCGCGCGCCGCAGTTCGTTGGCGGTGGCGTCGTGCACGGCCCCACGCCGCGCGACTACGCCCAGCGCACCCCGAAGAAGATGAAGGCCGCCGCTCTGCGTGGCGCCCTCTCCGACCGGGCGCGCGCCGGCCAGCTGCACGTGGTGACGGAACTGGTCACCGGCGAGAAGCCGTCGACCAAGACCGCCAAGACGGCGATCGCGGCCGCGACCCAGGCCAAGCGCGTTCTCGTGGTGCTGCACCGCGACGAGGAGCTCGCCTGGGTGTCCGCGCGGAACCTGCCGCACGTGCACCTGATCTGGGCCGACCAGCTCAACACCTACGACGTCCTGGTCAACGACGACGTCGTGTTCACCAAGGCTGCTTACGACGTGTTCGTGGCAGGCCCCGTCCGCGGCAAGGCCAAGGCCACCGCGCGTTCGGGCGAGGTTTCGGAAGGGAGTGACGAGAAGTGAGCTCGGTCGCCATTCCGGACCCCCGCGACATCCTGCTCGCGCCGGTGATCTCCGAGAAGTCCTACGGGCTGCTCGAGGACCACAAGTACACGTTCATCGTCCGACCGGACGCCAACAAGACCCAGATCAAGATCGCGGTCGAGAAGGTGTTCGGCGTGAAGGTCGTCAGCGTCAACACGGCCAACCGCCAGGGCAAGCGGAAGCGGACTCGTACCGGCTTCGGCAAGCGCAAGGACACCAAGCGCGCCATCGTGACTCTTTCGCCGGAAAGCAAGGCGATCGAGATCTTCGGCGGACCCACCGCGTAAAGGACTGAGCTGAGTATGGGCATCCGCAAGTACAAGCCGACGACCCCGGGTCGTCGCGGTTCGAGCGTCTCGGACTTCGCCGAGATCACCCGGTCCACGCCGGAGAAGTCGCTGCTGCGTCCGCTGAGCAAGACCGGCGGCCGCAACGCGTCGGGCAAGATCACCACCCGGCACAAGGGTGGCGGTCACAAGCGTGCGTACCGCGTCATCGACTTCCGTCGCCACGACAAGGACGGCGTGCCGGCCAAGGTCGCGCACATCGAGTACGACCCGAACCGCACCGCGCGCATCGCGCTGCTGCACTACGCCGACGGCGAGAAGCGCTACATCATCGCGCCGGAGAAGCTGAAGCAGGGCGACACGGTCGAGAACGGCCCGCGCGCCGACATCAAGCCGGGCAACAACCTGCCGCTGCGCAACATCCCGGTCGGCACCGTGATCCACGCGATCGAGCTCCGCCCCGGCGGCGGCGCGAAGATGGCCCGGTCCGCCGGCGCCCGCGTGCAGCTGGTCGCCAAGGACGGTCCGTACGCCCAGCTGCGTCTCCCTTCGGGCGAGATCCGCAACGTGGACGTGCGCAACCGCGCCACCATCGGCGAGGTCGGCAACTCCGAGCACGCGAACATCAACTGGGGCAAGGCGGGTCGTAACCGCTGGCGCGGCAAGCGTCCGACTGTCCGTGGTGTCGTGATGAACCCGGTCGACCACCCGCACGGCGGTGGTGAGGGCAAGACCTCCGGTGGTCGCCACCCGGTGAACCCGAACGGCAAGCCCGAAGGCCGCACCCGCAAGAGCAAGCCGTCCGACAAATTGATCGTCCGCCGCCGGCGTACCGGCAAGAAGCGCTGAGCAGGGAGGTAGACGCATATGCCACGCAGCCTTAAGAAGGGCCCGTTCGTGGACGACCACCTGCTCAAGAAGGTGGACGCGCTGAACGAATCGGGCAAGAAGACCGTGATCAAGACTTGGTCGCGGCGCTCCACGATCATCCCGGACTTCCTGGGTCACACGATCGCGGTGCACGACGGCCGCAAGCACGTCCCGGTGTTCGTCACCGAGGCGATGGTGGGTCACAAGCTGGGCGAGTTCGCCCCGACGCGGACCTTCAAGGGCCACATCAAGGACGACCGCAAGTCGCGCCGCCGCTGAGCGGGCCAGAGAAAGTTAAGGGAAGCAGATGAACGCCCAGTCAAACGCCACGGCCACGGCAGAAGAACTGCCCTCGGCCGTCGCGCGGGCTCGTTTCGTCCGGGACTCGCCGATGAAGGTGCGCCGGGTGATCGAGCTCGTCAAGGGTCGTAGCGTCAGCGAGGCCTTGGCCGTCCTCCGGTTCGCGCCGCAGGCGGCCAGCACGCCGCTCGCGAAGGTCATCGCCAGCGCGGCGGCCAACGCCGAGAACAACCTCCAGCTGGACCCGGAGACGCTCTGGATCAAGTCCGCGACCGCTGACGAGGGCCCGACCCTCAAGCGCATCCGTCCGCGGGCCCAGGGCCGCGCGTACCGGATCCGCAAGCGCACCAGCCACATCACCGTGGTGGTGGAGTCGCGGCCCGCGTCGACGAAGAGCAACAAGAAGGCAGGTGGCCGGTAGTGGGCCAGAAGATCAACCCGCACGGCTTCCGCCTGGGTATCACCACCGACTGGAAGTCGCGCTGGTACGCCGACAAGCAGTACGCGGAGTACGTGGCCGAGGATGTCAAGATCCGCAAGCTGCTCTCCACCGGCATGGAGCGCGCCGGCATCTCGAGTGTCGTCATCGAGCGCACCCGGGACCGCGTCGAGATCGACATCCACACCGCCCGGCCGGGCATCGTCATCGGCCGCCGCGGTGCGGAGGCCGAGCGCATCCGCCGCGAACTGGAGAAGCTGACCAAGAAGCAGATCCAGCTGAACATCAAAGAGGTCAAGAACCCCGAAGCGGATGCTCAGCTGGTGGCGCAGGGTGTCGCGGAGCAGCTGAGCAACCGCGTGGCGTTCCGCCGCGCGATGCGCAAGGCGATCCAGACCTCCATGCGCTCGCCGCAGGTCAAGGGCATTCGCGTGCAGTGCGGCGGTCGTCTCGGCGGTGCCGAGATGTCCCGCTCCGAGCACTACCGCGACGGCCGGGTGCCGCTGCACACGCTGCGCGCGGACATCGACTACGGCTTCTTCGAGGCCAAGACGACGTTCGGCCGCATCGGCGTCAAGGTGTGGATCTACAAGGGCGAACTCGTCGGTGGCCTGAAGGCCCGCGCTGCGCGCGACCTGGCCGCCGCGGCCGCCGACCGGGGTCAGCGTCGTGACCGCGACCGCGGTGACCGGCCGTCCCGCCCGCGCCGTTCCGGCGCGTCGGGCACGACCGCGACGTCGACCGAGGCCGGCCGCGCTGCTGCCGCCGCGAAGAGCGAGAACGCGACCGAAGCGGCTCCGGCTGCCGAGGCCGCTGACAAGACGGAGGGCTGAGACGTGCTCATCCCGCGCAGGGTCAAGCACCGGAAGCAGCACTCCCCGAAGCGCCACGGCGCCGCGAAGGGCGGCACGAAGGTCAGCTTCGGCGAGTACGGCATCCAGGCGCTTGAGCACAGCTACGTGACGAACCGGCAGATCGAGTCCGCTCGTATCGCCATGACCCGTCACATCAAGCGTGGCGGCAAGGTGTGGACGACCATCTACCCGGACCGCCCGCTGACCAAGAAGCCGGCCGAAACCCGGATGGGTTCCGGTAAGGGTTCGCCCGAGTGGTGGATCGCCAACGTGAAGCCGGGTCGCGTGATGTTCGAGATCAGCTTCCCGAACGAGGAGACTGCCCGCGAGGCGCTCCGCCGCGCGATCCACAAGCTCCCCATGAAGTGCCGCATCGTGACCCGGGAAGGTGAGTTCTGATGGCTAACGGAGCCGCACAGGCATCCGAGCTGCGTGAGCTCACCGCCGAAGAGCTCGTGCTGCGTCTGAAGGAATACAAGGAGGAGCTGTTCAACCTCCGCTTCCAGATGGCGACCGGGCAGCTGGACAACAACCGTCGGCTGCGCACCGTCCGCACGGACATCGCGCGGATCTACACGGTCATGCGCGAGCGCGAGCTCGGCTTGTCCGTGGCGCCCGACACCGAGAGTGAAGGTGCCGCATGAGCGAGGCTGCCACCGAGAAGACCGCCCGGAACGACCGCAAGATCCGCGAGGGTTACGTCGTCTCGGACAAGATGGACAAGACGATCGTGGTCGAGCTCGAGGACCGCAAGAAGCACCCGCGCTACTCCAAGGTTCTCCGCAGCACCACCAAGGTGAAGGTGCACGACGAGAACAACGAGGCGGGCGTGGGCGACCGGGTCACCCTCATGGAGACCCGGCCGCTGTCGGCGACCAAGCGCTGGCGTCTGGTGCAGGTCGTGGAGAAGGCCAAGTAAGCAGGGCTCCTCGGAGTCCTTGGTTCCGCAAGGCTCGCCGACCGGCGAGAACCAGCGCGACATACAGGAGTTGACGTGATCCAGCAGGAGTCGCGGCTTCGGGTTGCCGACAACACGGGCGCGAAGGAAATCCTTTGCATCCGCGTTCTCGGCGGGTCCGGGCGGCGCTACGCCGGCATCGGCGACATCATCGTCGCCACCGTGAAGGACGCCATCCCGGCTGCCGGGGTGAAGAAGGGCGATGTCGTCAAGGCCGTCATCGTCCGCACGGTGAAGGAGCGCCGTCGTCCGGACGGTTCCTACATCCGGTTCGACGAGAACGCCGCCGTGCTCATCAAGAACGACAACGAGCCCCGGGGCACCCGCATCTTCGGCCCGGTGGGCCGCGAGCTGCGCGACCGAAAGTTCATGAAGATCATTTCGCTCGCGCCGGAGGTGCTGTGATGAAGGTGAAGAAGGGCGACACGGTCGTCGTCATCGCCGGCAAGGACAAGGGTGCCAAGGGCAAGGTCATCCAGGCCTACCCGGAGCGCGAGCGCGTCCTGGTCGAGGGTGTCAACCGGATCAAGAAGCACACCCGGATCACCCAGACCCAGCGTGGTGCGCAGTCGGGCGGCATCGTCACCCAGGAAGCGCCCATCCACGTGTCGAACGTGATGGTCGTGGACTCGGACGGCAAGCCGGCCCGGGTGGGCTACCGCATCGGCGAGGACGGCAAGAAGGTCCGGGTCTCGCGCCGGAACGGCAAGGACATCTGACATGACCACCGCAGAGAAGATCGTGCCGCGTCTGAAGACCCGGTACCGCGAAGAGATCAAGGGCGAGCTCCAGCAGGAGTTCTCCATCCCCAACGTGCACCAGATTCCCGGCGTCGTGAAGATCGTCGTGAACATGGGTGTCGGGGACGCTGCCCGCGACAGCAAGCTGATCGACGGCGCGGTCCGCGACCTCGCCCTGATCACCGGGCAGAAGCCGGAAGTCCGCAAGGCCCGCAAGTCGATCGCGCAGTTCAAGCTGCGCGAGGGCCAGCCGATCGGTGCGCGCGTCACGCTGCGCGGCGACCGGATGTGGGAATTCCTCGACCGGCTGCTGACCATCGCGCTGCCGCGTATCCGCGACTTCCGCGGGCTTTCGCCGAAGCAGTTCGACGGCAACGGCAACTACACGTTCGGTCTCAACGAGCAGTCGATGTTCCACGAGATCAACCCGGACGACATCGACCGCCCCCGTGGCATGGACGTCACCGTCGTCACGACCGCCACCACCGACGACGAGGGCCGGGCGCTGCTGCGCAAGCTCGGTTTCCCGTTCAAGGAGAACTGAGCCGATGGCCAAGAAAGCGCTAGTCAGCAAGGCTTCGAAGAAGCCGAAGTTCGCGGTGCGCGCCTACACCCGTTGCAACCGGTGCGGGCGTCCGCACTCGGTGTACCGCAAGTTCGGCCTGTGCCGGATCTGCCTCCGGGAGATGGCGCACGCGGGCGAACTGCCCGGCGTCCACAAGTCCAGCTGGTAAGGCTCGAAACTCTATTCCCAGTTCGCCACAGGCCCCGCCGCCCCGGCCCGGAACTCACCGGGCCGGGCTGGGCGGGGAACCAGGCGAGAAAGGTTGACAGGTCACCATGACGATGACCGACCCCATCGCAGACTTCTTGACGCGTCTGCGCAACGCGAACTCGGCGTACCACGACGAGGTCGTGCTTCCGCACTCGAAGATCAAGGCGAACATCGCCGAGATCCTCAAGCGTGAGGGCTACATCGCGAGCTACCGCGACGAGCCGGGCGAGAAGCACAAGAACCTGGTCGTCGAGCTGAAGTACGGCCCCAACCGCGAGCGGAGCATCGCCGGCCTGCGCCGCGTCTCCAAGCCGGGTCTGCGGGTCTACGCAAAATCGACCGAACTGCCTTCGGTTCTCGGCGGTCTCGGCGTCGCGATCATCTCGACGTCCGGCGGCCTGCAGACCGACCGGCAGGCCAAGCGCAACAACGTGGGCGGCGAAGTCCTCGCCTACGTCTGGTAAGGAAGGGGGCACAGACATGTCACGCATCGGAAAGCTGCCGGTCGCCGTCCCCTCCGGGGTCGAGGTGACCATCGACGGCCAGAACGTCAAGGTCAAGGGGCCGAAGGGCACCCTGGAACACACTGTCGCCGAGCCGATCATCGTCGAGCGCGGCGAGGACGGCGCGCTCCTGGTGAAGCGCCCGGACGACGAGCGCACCAGCCGCGCACTGCACGGTCTGACCCGCACGCTGGTGAACAACCTCGTGGTGGGCGTGACCGAGGGCTACGAGAAGAAGCTCGAGATCCACGGCGTCGGTTACCGCGTGCAGGCGAAGGGCTCGGACCTCGAGTTCGCGCTGGGCTACAGCCACCCGGTCAAGATCGAGGCCCCGGAAGGCATCACCTTCAAGGTGGAGTCGCCGACCCGGTTCTCGGTTTCCGGTATCGACAAGCAGAAGGTCGGCCAGATCTCTGCGGTCATCCGCAAGCTGCGCCGCCCGGACCCGTACAAGGGCAAGGGCCTGCGCTACGAGGGTGAGAAGATCCGCCGCAAGGTCGGAAAGACGGGTAAGTGATGAGCGACACGACTACCACGAAGCGCAAGCCGGTCGGCAAGGACATCTCGACCCGCCGCCGCGTCGCGAAGACCCGTCGGCACTTCCGTCTCCGCAAGAAGATCAGCGGCACGCCGGTGCGTCCGCGCATGGTCGTCAAGCGGTCCTCGCGGCACATCACCGTGCAGGTGATCGACGACCTCGCCGGTCACACGCTGGCGTCGGCGTCCACCCTCGAGTCCGACCTGCGGACCTTCGAGGGCGACAAGAAGGCCAAGGCCGCGAAGGTGGGCGAGCTCGTCGCCGCGCGTGCCAAGGACGCCGGCATCGAAGCCGTGGTGTTCGACCGTGGCGGCAACGCCTATCACGGCCGCATCGCCGCGCTTGCCGACGCCGCTCGCGAGGCGGGGTTGAAGTTCTGATGCACATGCTCGTGAATGGAAGGAAAGCCTGATGCCGGGACGTACACGGCAATTCGGCGGCGGCCAGGGCGGACCGGGTCAGGGCGGCAACGACCGCGGTGACCGTCGGGACCGTCGCGACCGGCGCGACGGCGGCCGTGGCGGGGCGGCCCAGGACAAGACCCCGCACCTTGAGAAGGTCGTGACGATCAACCGCGTCGCCAAGGTCGTCAAGGGCGGTCGTCGCTTCAGCTTCACCGCCCTGGTGGTCGTCGGTGACGGCGACGGTCAGGTCGGCGTCGGCTACGGCAAGGCCAAGGAAGTTCCCGCGGCCATCGCCAAGGGCGTCGAGGAAGCGAAGAAGAACTTCTTCCGCGTTCCCCGCGTCGGCGGCACCATCCCGCACCCGATCCAGGGTGAGGAGGCCGCCGGTGTCGTGCTGCTCCGTCCGGCGTCCGCCGGTACCGGCGTCATCGCCGGTGGCCCGGTGCGCGCGGTGCTGGAGTGCGCGGGTGTCCACGACGTGCTGTCGAAGTCGCTCGGCTCCGACAACGCGATCAACATCGTGCACGCGACCGTGGCAGCCCTGAAGGGCCTGCAGCGTCCCGAAGAGGTCGCGGCCCGCCGCGGTCTCCCGCTCGAGGACGTCGCTCCGGCCCGGATGCTGCGCCAGCGCGCGGGCCAGGGGGTCTGACATGGCTCAGCTGAAGGTTACCCAGGTCAAGAGCAAGATCGGCACGAAGCACGCTCACCGCGAGTCGCTGCGCACCCTCGGGCTGCGCAAGATCCGCCAGAGCGTCGTGCGTGAAGACAGCCCCCAGGTGCGCGGCCTCATCCACACCGTCCGCCACCTGGTGGAGGTCGAGGAGGTCAAGGCATGACGGCCATCAAGATCCACCACCTGCGTCCGGCTCCGGGCGCCAAGCGCGACAAGATCCGCGTGGGCCGTGGTGAAGGTTCGAAGGGCAAGACGGCCGGTCGCGGTACGAAGGGCACCAAGGCCCGGAAGAACGTGCCCGCCGGGTTCGAGGGTGGGCAGATGCCCATCCACATGCGGCTGCCGAAGCTGCGTGGATTCAAGAACCGGTTCCGCACCGAGTACCAGCCGGTGAACGTGGGCGACATCGCCCGCGTCTTCGCCGACGGCGGCAAGGTCGGACCGGAAGAGCTGGCCGCGAACGGTCTCGTTCGCAAGGGCAAGCTCGTCAAGGTTCTCGGCAACGGGGACCTGAACGGGGTCAAGCTGGACATCACCGCCGACGCCTTCTCCGGCTCCGCCAAGGAGAAGATCGAGGCGGCCGGCGGCTCGGCCACCGTCAACTGATCTGCGAGCGTTACTCGGGCCCGCCCGGCACACCAGCCGGGCGGGCCCGACTCGTAGTTGCGGCGGGCGCGGAGGAACACCCCGAAGCTTGATTGTGCCGCCGGTCGCCCCCATGCTGACGGTCGCCCCAATGTGGCATTGGGTGCATCAGATGCACCCAATGCCACATTGGGTGCGGGCGATGCACCCAATGTGGCATTGGGCGCATCCCTGGCGGGCGCTGGGTGGGCGGGTCGTGGAGGGGAACCCCGAAGGGGCTCCGAGTCCGTGAAGATGGCCCTTACGGGCCGCCGAGTGGCCGTTTTTTCTTTGCCGGCGCGGGAAAACCCGCCGAACGGCGCGGGCCGAACAGGTGATCATCACTGCGCCGAGCGGCCCTACCTGCGGCGCGATCCTGCCGCCGTCCCTTTGGATGAGACGGTAAACGCACACGCGCTGCGGGTGCGCACGGCGAAGCTGTTAGAGTCGGCGACACGCTTCCGGGCCTGTATGCCCAGAAGCGTTCCTGGCTTGCCTGCCAGTGAGCTTTATGCCCTGCCGGTCTTGTGCCGGCCAAGCCGATCGTCGGTTGGGAAGACCGACGACGCCGAGGAGGTCCCCCGCGTGCTCAGCGCATTCCGCTCGGCTCTCGCGACGCCGGATCTACGCAAGAAGATCCTGTTCACGCTGGCCATCATCGCGGTCTACCGGATCGGTGCCGCCATCCCGGCTCCGGGGGTCTCGTTCTCTGCCGTGCAAGCCTGTACCGCACAGGCCGACCAGCAGGGCGTGTACCAGCTGCTCAACCTCTTCAGCGGCGGCGCGCTGCTGCAGCTCTCGCTGTTCGCGACGGGCATCATGCCCTACATCACCGCGAGCATCATCATCCAGCTGCTCACCGTGGTCATCCCGAAGTTCGAGGAGCTGAAGAAGGAAGGCCAGTCGGGTCAGAACAAGCTGACCCAGTACACCCGGTACCTGACGATCGCGCTGGCGATCCTGCAGGCCACCGGCGTGGTCGCGCTGGCCGACCGCGGCACCCTGTTCCAGGGCTGCTCGCAGCCGATCATCCCGGACAACAGCATCTACTCGCTGACGCTGATCGTGGTCACCATGACCGCGGGCACCGCGGTGATGATGTGGCTGGGCGAGCTCATCACCGAGCGCGGTGTCGGCAACGGCATGTCGGTCCTGATCTTCCTGAACATCGCGGCTCGCATCCCGTCCGAGGGCGCCAACATCCTGAGCAACGGCGGCGGCGTCGCGCTGACCGTCGTCCTCGCGTTCGGCCTGGTGATCATCGCCAGCGTCATCTTCGTCGAGCAGGGCCAGCGCCGGATTCCGGTGCAGTACGCCAAGCGCATGATCGGCCGCCGGATGTACGGCGGCACCTCGACCTACCTGCCGATCAAGGTGAACCAGGCCGGTGTCATCCCGGTCATCTTCGCCTCGTCGCTGCTGTACGTGCCGCAGCTGATCAGCCAGCTGATCGGCAACCCGAACAGCAACTCGGGCTGGCAGTCGTTCATTCAGAACTACCTGGTCAACCAGAGCAGCTGGGTGCACATCCTGCTCTACTTCCTGTTGATCATCTTCTTCACCTACTTCTACATCACGATCACGTTCAACGTGGACGAGCGTGCGGATGAGATGAAGAAGTTCGGCGGCTTCATCCCGGGCATCCGTCCCGGCAGGCCGACCGCCGAGTACCTGAACTTCGTGCTGGGCCGGATCACTCTTCCCGGCTCGCTGTACCTGGGCATCATCGCGATCCTCCCGAACTTCTTCCTGTCCCTCACCGGCAGCGGGAACAATCAGAACTTCCCGTTCGGTGGCACGGCTGTGCTGATCATGGTCGGTGTCGGTCTCGACACCGTGAAGCAGATCGAAAGCCAGCTGATGCAGCGCAACTACGAAGGGTTCTTGAAGTGACGCGACTGGTTCTCGTCGGCCCGCCCGGCGCGGGCAAAGGCACGCAGGCGGCCGCCCTGTCCGAGCAGCTGCGGATTCCGCACATCTCGACCGGCGACCTGTTCCGGGCGCACGTCGGCCAGGAGACCCCGCTGGGCCAGGAGGCCAAGCGGTACCTGGACTCCGGCGAGCTGGTCCCCGACTCGGTGACCAACGAGATGGTTCGCGAGCGACTGGCCGAACCGGACGCGAAGGCCGGCTTCCTGCTGGACGGGTTCCCGCGCAACACCAAGCAGGCCGAGGTGCTCGGCGAGATGCTGGCCGCCGCGGACACCAAGCTCGACGCGGTCATCCAGCTCGACGTGGCGGAGGACGTCGTCGTCGGCCGGCTCATGTCGCGCGGCCGCTCGGACGACACCGAAGAGGTCATTCGCCGTCGCCAGCAGGTGTACGTGTCGGAGACCGCCCCGCTGCTCGAGTACTACGCCGAAATCCTGGTGAAGGTCGACGGCGTCGGCGAGGTGCAGGAGATTTCGGACCGCGTGCTGGAAGCGTTGCGCGACCGCACGTGAACCTCGGAGGATTGCGTGTTCTGCAAGTGCTCCGCCGCGGGCGCATGATCGAGATCAAGACCCGGGGCGAGCTGGAGGCGATGCGGGCGGCTGGCCTGGTCGTCGCCCGCACCCTGGCCGCCGTGCGAGATCTCGCACGGGCCGGGGTCAGCACGGCCGAGCTCGACGAACTGGCCGAGCAGACGATTCGCGACGCCGGCGCGGTGCCCTCGTTCAAGGGCTACCACGGCTTCCCGGCGTCGATCTGCGCTTCGGTGAATGAGCAGATCGTGCACGGCATCCCGTCGAAGAAGCAGGTGCTCGGCGAGGGCGACCTGATCTCGGTGGACTGCGGCGCGATCCTCGAAGGCTGGCACGGCGACTCCGCGGTGACCCTGCTGATCGGCGAGGTCAGCGAAAAGGACCGGCAGCTGTCGGCTGCCACCGAGCGCGCCATGTGGGCGGGCATCGAAGCGGTCCGCGCCGGTGCCAAGCTCACCGACATCTCGTTCGCGGTGCAGACCGCCGCCCGCCAGGCCGGCGACGACGACGGCCGCGAGTACGGCGAGATCCTCGAGTACGGCGGCCACGGCATCGGCCGCGAAATGCACATGGAGCCGTTCCTGCCGAACGTCGGCAAGCCGGGCAAGGGCCCGCGGCTCAAGGTCGGCATGGCGCTCGCGGTCGAGCCCATGCTGACCGGCGGCAGCGGCGAGACCCTCGAACTGGACGACGGCTGGACCGTGGTGACCGCCGACGGTTCGCGCGCCGCGCACTGGGAGCACACCGTCGCGATTACCGCGGACGGACCCTGGGTGCTCACCGCGCCCGAAGAATCCTGATTCGGCCGGTTTCGGCCACTCACACAGGTCTACCTGCACCCCGGCCGCCGGGGCACTACACGGGTTGCGTACACTGTCAAGTCGGCGCGCTCATGCGCGGTTCCGGCCTGCTCGTGAATTCTCGCGAACCACATGGACCCGGGCCTGAGTGTGTCTGAGCACCACCCAGTAAGCAAGGACTCGAGCTCAAAACCGATCACGCTGAGCACATCAAGCGTGCATCAGGGATTGCGGAGGACATGGCTAAGAAAGACGGGGCCATCGAGGTCGAAGGCCGCGTGGTCGAGCCGCTCCCCAACGCGATGTTCCGCGTCGAGTTGGAGAACGGCCACAAGGTCCTGGCACACATCAGCGGCAAGATGCGGCAGCACTACATCCGCATCCTGCCCGAAGACAGGGTTGTCGTGGAGCTTTCGCCCTACGACCTCTCCCGTGGTCGCATCGTCTACCGCTACAAGTGATCACGCCAGAGCCGAGCAGAGCAGGAAGCAGGAAGACGTGAAGGTCCAGCCGAGCGTCAAGAAGATCTGCGACAAGTGCAAGGTGATCCGCCGTCACGGCCGGATCATGGTGATCTGCGAGAACCTGCGTCACAAGCAGCGTCAGGGCTGACCACCGCACTGCAGCAGGCCGCTTGACGGCTACCCACCCTCCCCGCACCTGCCGGGCCGCGCGAGCGGTCCGGTACACCCCCGGACTTCAGGCCGGGGCCGGGACACCCGCGGCGCAAGCCACGGGCACGACAGGCGAGTCGGTTCCGGAACCGGACGGGGAGCAGACCTGAAGACGAACCCGAAGAAGGAGCACCAGTGGCACGACTCGCTGGCGTCGACCTCCCCCGCGAGAAGCGGTTGGAGATCGCGCTGACTTACATCTACGGGATCGGCCGTACCCGCTCGAAGCAGATGATCGCTGCTGCCGAGCTGAACGCCGACACCCGCGTCAAGGACCTCAGCGACGAAGACCTCGTCAAGCTGAAGGACTACATCGACGAAAACTTCAAGGTCGAGGGTGACCTTCGCCGTGAGGTGAACGCCGACATCCGGCGCAAGATCGAGATCGGGACCTACCAGGGTCTGCGCTGGCGTCGGGGCCTGCCGGTCCGCGGTCAGCGGACCAAGACCAACGCCCGCACCCGCAAGGGCCCGAAGAAGACGGTCGCCGGCAAGAAGAAGGCTGGCAAGAAGTGAGCCTCCAGGGCAAGAAGGTCGTGCGCATGGGCGGTTCCGTCCGGCGTTCCACGGCTTGTGTCTCGCCCAAGGCGCTCTACGCCCGCCCGATGGCGCTGCGGAACCTCTACACCGACGCCGGATCCATCATCCGGCGCGGGCAGCAGGAAGCGGTCGCCGCTCACCAAGAGAACGCGCGTTAACAGGAGAACCCTCAGAACATGCCACCCAAGACCCGCACTGCGGGGGCCAAGAAGGTCCGCCGCAAGGAAAAGAAGAATGTCGCGCACGGTCACGCGCACATCAAGAGCACCTTCAACAACACCATCGTCTCGATCACGGACCCGACCGGTGCCGTGATCGCGTGGGCGTCGAGCGGCCACGTGGGCTTCAAGGGCTCGCGCAAGTCGACTCCGTTCGCCGCGCAGATGGCCGCCGAGAACGCCGCCCGCAAGGCGGCCGAGCACGGCATGAAGAAGGTCGACGTCTTCGTGAAGGGCCCGGGCTCGGGCCGCGAGACGGCGATCCGCTCGCTGCAGGCGGCCGGCCTCGAGGTCGGCACCATCCAGGACGTGACCCCGCAGCCTCACAACGGCTGCCGCCCGCCCAAGCGGCGCCGGGTCTGAGGAACGGGGAGGAGTACTAAGAAATGGCTCGTTACACCGGCCCCGCGACGCGTATTTCGCGTCGCCTCAAGGTTGACCTCATCGGCGGCGACCAGGCGTTCGAACGTCGCCCCTACCCGCCGGGCCAGCACGGCCGCGGGCGCATCAAGGAGTCTGAGTACCTCCTGCAGTCGCAGGAGAAGCAGAAGGCTCGCTACACCTACGGCGTTCTCGAGCGCCAGTTCGTCCGGTACTACAAGGAAGCCGTGCGGCGTCCGGGCAAGACCGGTGAGAACCTGCTGCAGATCCTCGAGTCCCGTCTGGACAACGTGATCTACCGCGCCGGCATCGCCCGCACCCGTCGCCAGGCCCGCCAGCTGGTGAGCCACGGCCACTTCGTGGTCAACGGCGTCAAGGTCAACGTGCCGTCCTACCAGGTCACCAAGTGGGACATCATCGACGTCCGCCCGAAGTCGATGGGCATGCTGCCGTTCGTGGCCGCCAAGGAGTCCTTCGGCGACCGTCCGGTCCCGGCGTGGCTGCAGGTCGTCCAGTCGAACCTCCGCGTGCTGGTCCACCAGCTGCCGGAGCGCGCGCAGATCGACGTTCCGGTTCAGGAACAGCTGATCGTCGAGCTTTACTCGAAGTAGCCCTTCTGGGGTTACGGGCGGCGGCGCCCGAAGTGCGCCGCCGCCTCGCCATCCCTTCGGCGTCATATGGCGGGCGCCGTCTGGAAAGGAACGAAAGAAATGCTGATTTCCCAGCGGCCGGCTCTCGGCGAAGAGACGGTCAACGAGACCCGCTCCCGGTTCACCATCGAACCGCTGGAGCCCGGCTTCGGCTACACGCTCGGCAACTCGCTGCGGCGCACGCTGCTGTCGTCCATCCCGGGCGCGGCCGTGACGAGCATCCGCATCGACGGCGTGCTGCACGAATTCACCACCGTTCCGGGGGTGAAGGAAGACGTCACCGACATCATCCTGAACCTGAAGGAACTGGTCGTGTCCTCGGAAGAGGACGAGCCGGTCACCATGTACCTGCGCAAGCAGGGCCCGGGTGAGGTCACGGCTGCCGACATCGTGCCGCCCGCGGGCGTCACCGTGCACAACCCGGATCTGCACATCGCGTCGCTGAACGGCAAGGGCAAGCTCGAGATCGAGCTCGTCGTCGAGCGCGGCCGCGGTTACGTTCCGGCCCTGCAGAACAAGCAGGCGGGCGCGGAGATCGGCCGGATCCCGGTCGACTCGATCTACTCGCCGGTGCTGAAGGTGACCTACAAGGTCGAGGCCACCCGTGTCGAGCAGCGCACCGACTTCGACAAGCTGATCCTGGACGTCGAGACCAAGCCGTCGATCACCGCGCGCGACGCGGTGGCCTCGGCCGGCAAGACGCTGGTGGAGCTGTTCGGTCTCGCCCGCGAGCTGAACGTCGACGCGGAGGGCATCGAGATCGGCCCGTCGCCGCAGGAGGCAGACACCATCGCCGCCTACGCGATGCCGATCGAGGACCTGGACCTCACCGTCCGGTCGTACAACTGCCTGAAGCGCGAAGGCATCCACACGGTGGGCGAGCTCGTCTCGCGCTCCGAGGCGGACCTGCTCGACATCCGCAACTTCGGCGCCAAGTCGATCGACGAGGTCAAGCTGAAGCTCGTCGGCCTCGGCCTCGCGCTGAAGGACAGCCCGCCCGGGTTCGACCCGTCCGCGGCTGCCACCAGCTACGACGGCGAAGGCTGGTCGGAAGGGGTCGGCGGCATCGGCGGCGGCATTTCGGACGACGGCCACGACGATGGCCAGGACTACGCAGAGACTGAGCAGCTCTGAGGCTTCGTGCCCGGACGCTGTGAGCTGAACTAGGAGAAAGTCATGCCCACCCCTACCAAGGGAGCCCGGCTCGGCGGGTCTGCCGCGCACGAGCGGCTGATCCTGGCCAACTTGGCCACGCAGCTGTTCGAGCACGGCAAGATCACGACGACCGAGGCGAAGGCCAAGCGGGTCCGCCCGCTGGCTGAGAAGCTGATCACCAAGGCGAAGCGGGGCGACCTGCACAACCGTCGCCTGGTGCAGAAGGTTGTCCGGGACAAGGACGTCGTGCACAAGCTGTTCGCTGAGATCGGCCCGCACTTCGCGGAGCGCGCCGGCGGCTACACCCGCATCACCAAGACGGTGCCGCGCAAGGGCGACAACGCCGCCATGGCCGTCATCGAACTGGTCGCGGAGAAGACCGTGACCTCCGAGGCCGAGCGGGCCCGCAAGACCAAGTTCGCCAAGGACGCAGAGGCTCCGGCCGCCGCGCCCGTGGAGGAGACCGTCGAGGCTGCTGCCGAGGAGACCGCTGAGGTCGCCCCGGCCGCCGAAGAAGCCCCGGCCGCCGACGAGGCCGCTGCCTCGGACGACGCCGACGCCAAGAAGGACTGAGTCCTGCCGGCACTGTCTACACCGGACGAGCCCGCCGCTCCCCTCGGGGAGGGCGGGCTCGTTCGTCTGCGTTTGGACGTCAGCTACGACGGCACCGACTTCTCCGGCTGGGCGCGCCAGCCCGGCCGGCGCACCGTGCAGGCCGAGCTGGAACAGGCGCTGCGGCGGCAGCCACCGGGGGAATCGGTGCCGAAGTCAGTGGTCGTCGCCGGTCGCACGGACGCCGGAGTGCACGCGACCGGACAGGTCGTGCACGTCGACGTCGTCCCGCTCGAACCTGGCGCGCCCGGCCGGATCCCGGTCGATGAGCACGGCATCCCGGACCTGACCCGGATGCGCGGGCGCTGGAACAAGCTGCTGCCCGCGGACGCTCGGGTGCTGGCCGCCCGTGTCGCTCCGGACGGCTTCGACGCCCGGTTCTCCGCCATCCGCCGGCACTACCGCTATCGCGTGTCCGACGCTCCTTGGGGCGTCGATCCGCTGCGCCGCAACGACACCCTCGCGTGGGGCCGTCCACTGTGGACAGACCGGATGAACGCCGCCGCGCAGTCCTTGCTGGGATTGCAGGACTTCGCCGCGTACTGCAAACAGCGCGACGGCGGTACGACGATCCGCGAACTGCAGCGCCTGGAATGGGTGCGGATCGACGAGCATCTGCTCGAGATGCGGGTCAGCGCGGACGCGTTCTGCCATTCGATGGTGCGCAGCCTGGTCGGCGTGCTGCTGCTGGTCGGGGACGGCCGGCGAGGAACCGGCTGGCCCGGCGACGTCCTGGCGAGCGGAACCCGGGACAGTGCGGTGGCTCCGGCGCACGGCCTGACCTTGACCGCGGTCGACTATCCGCCGGACGAGCTGCTGGCCGCGAGGGCGGAGCAGACTCGCAACGTCCGGTTGTCCACCGACCTTTAGGACGTCCGGAAAGCCGTGAAGGGCCCGTTGCCGGAATTGGATTCCGGCAACGGGCCCTTCACGGACGTGCGGTCAGGGCAGCTCAGTCGCCGCGGCGGACCGGGCCGAGCAGCTGCTGTTCCTTCTGCGTGGTGACCAGCCGCAGCGGACGCCACAGGTTGGTGCCCAGCGCGACCACCTGGTCGTCCTTCAGCGTGGTCAGCTGCCGCATCATCTGCGGCGGAAGCCGCCAGATGCGCGCGGCAAGCTCAGCCTGTCCCGGCGGCAGCCGCTGCATCAGCACCAAGTCCGCGGCGTTCGCGGTGGTGGACGCCTGCGGGTGCAGGTAGGGCAGCACGTACACGGTGGTCTGCCACGGCGAACGGGGCGGGAACAGGTCCTGCGGCGTCGGCCCGCCGTCGGTGACGACGAGCAGCGGCGCGTCCTCGGACGGACGCGGCAGTTCGACCGGCGAGAGCCGGCGGATCTGCACCAGCGGGGACGGCCGTCCATCCCGGTTGCCCGCGGCCTGCTGCAGCACCTGCCACGCCGCGGGCCGCCCGGTCGCGACGACCACCCAGGCACCGGTCGCCAAGGCGCGCATGGCTACCTGGCGGGCCAGGTAGAGACCGCCGACCAGCACGATGCGAGTCGGCTGCGAACGCAGCGCGGACACCGTCAGCGGCTCGCCCTTGAGACCGGAACCGAGAACGACGCCGCCGCGGTCTCCGGACGGACTGATCGCGTCGAGCATGGCCGGGTCGACAGTGAACTCGGGGGCGATGCCGGCGTTTCGCCCGGCGTCGCGGACACGGGCGCTCATGCCGTACCTCCGATCGGCAGCGTCGCGGAGAACGCCGAGACTTGCAGGCCCTTCAGCGGGGTCAGATCGACGTCCAGTCGCTCGGCGATGTTCTGCAGCCGCTGGGCGGCCGAGTCCAGCTCACGCGGGTTGCGGGCGCTGAGCCGCACCACGCCGCGCAAGCCGATGCGGCCCTCGTCGGCGGACGGCGAAATCGACATGGCCACCGTCGCGGACAGCGCGCGCACGCTGGTGAGCGCGTTCAGGCTGCCGCTGATCTTGCCCTTGGGCCAGCTGCTGATCGCGTAGCAGGAGTGCCCGATGCCGGCCGCGGTGACGCCGGT
This sequence comes from Amycolatopsis benzoatilytica AK 16/65, assembly GCF_000383915.1. Lineage (NCBI taxonomy): Bacteria > Bacillati > Actinomycetota > Actinomycetes > Pseudonocardiales > Pseudonocardiaceae > Amycolatopsis > Amycolatopsis benzoatilytica. The sequence goes on along the minus strand of NZ_KB912942.1, from coordinate 6,135,741 downwards.
CCAGCTTTCCTGCAGGCTGACCTTCTCGTTCGAGCCGGCGACCGCGGTGAGCTCGGCGGCCGAGATGCTGGCGCGCAGCAGCTCGTCCGGGTCGAGCGGCCGGGTCGGCACGCCCTGGGATTCGAGGGCGTTGCGCACCCGGGACAGGGCGCCGATCATCGCGCGGTGGGCGCCGACGACGCCGCCGCCGCGCTCCCGGATCGCCTCCGGGCAGCGCCGCGGGTCCAGCCGGACCGCGATCCAGGTGGTCCTCCGGGCCGCCGCGGGCAGCGGGCCGAGCACCTCCAGATACGAGCTGAGCGCGGGCGCGTCCGCGGGCATCGCGGCCGAACCGGGGTAGCTGTGCCAGATCATCTGGATGGAGTCGAGCACCACGCCGCGGTCTTCCAGGCACGGCGCGAGCGCGGACAGCGGGAGGCTGGGCGCGCCGCCTGCCTGGGAGATCATCGCCGGCATCGGCTCGACGAGCAGGACCGCGGTCCAGGTGCCGTCGTTCCAGGCGATGCCGACTTCCTGCCGTTCGTGGTCGACGGCGTGCGCCACCACGAGGTCCGGCACGGCGAGGCGCAGCAGGCTGACCCGCGCGTCCTCCGGGCCGGTGATCGCGCTCTCTTCGGCGAGTTCTTCGATCGGGGTCGGCGGAGGCGGGGTCGCGATCCGGCCGTGCGAGCGGAACCGGTAGCGCAGTGTCAGTCCGAGCCACTGGGTGAACCAGTGCCCGCCCACGCGCAGGAAAGCGAGGATCAGGCCGAGCGCCGCGACGCCGATCGCGACGTACTTGAGCTGCATGTTGATCGCGAGCAGCACCAGGCCGATCGCGACGCCGACTTCCAGCACGACGAGGTTCGCCACCGGCAGCGGGCCGAGCGAGATGCCGCCGGAACGCCGCCGCGAGGGCGGGGCCATCCGGACCGCGGTCGCGACGCCGCCGGTCGGGGCGGGTTCGCCGCTGCCGTCCGGCATGCCGCCGTCGGATCCGCCGGGGCCGCCCGGTCCACCGGGTCCGCCAGGACCGCCGCCGCCAGGTCCGCCGGGTCCGCCCGGTCCGCCAGGACCGCCGCCGCCAGGTCCGCCAGGTCCGCCAGGACCGCCGCCGCCAGGTCCGCCGGGACCGCCGGGACGGGGAACGCCGGGGCCGTTGCCGCCGGGACGTCCGGTGCGCGGGCCGCCCGGTCCGCCGGGACCGCCCGGCACTGCCGGGCCGCCGGGACCAGCAGGCCCGCCCGGGCCGCCTGGCCGAGGACCGCCGGGGCCGCCCGGACCAGGCTTGGGGCCGGGACCGCCGGGGGCGCCGGGAGCGGGAACACCGGGACCGGGAGTCGCCGGGCCGCCGGGCCGTCCGGGCCCGCCGGGACCTGCCGGTCCACCGGGGCCGCCCGGGCCGCCCGGGCCGCGAGGAGGCAGGCCGGGACCGCCGGGCGCCGCACCCGGTCCGCCGGTTCTGCCGGGCCGCTGCGGCGGACCCGGAGGGCGTCCCCCGGGAGGCGGTGGCGGTCCCTGCGGACCAGGCGGACGTGGAGGCGTGCTGACGGACATCCGCGCGTTCTCTTCCCCTCGTGAGTGCTGCGTACCCGGAAAGCCGGTCCCGGGATGCCTGACCCTAACCGGAGTTGGTAGAAACCCCACACCAGACGGTCCCCGTACGGCTATCCTGCGGAACCGTACCGCGACGGGGAGGACTGTAGGTCGAGAATGCCATCAACACCCACGACTAAGTCTCAGGTTCAGGCATATAAGTTCGTCCTGCGCAGGATGCAGTCCGCGCTGGTCCGCCGCGACGCGGTGATGCTGCACGACCCGATGCGCTCGCACGGGCGGGCTACCGCGGTCGGCGTCATCCTCGGCGTTCTCGGCGCGGTGGTCTTCGTGCTGTGGGGGCTGCTGAGCCCCGCGCCGTCGGTCCCGGCGACGGACAACATCGTGATCGGCGAGCAGTCCGGCACCGTGTATGTCGTCACCGGCAACCCGGCGCGGCTCATCCCGACGTTCAACCTGGCGTCCGCGCGGCTGATTCTCATGGCGCAGAAGCAGCAGGCGAGTCAGGGACAAGGCCAGGGGGGTGCGCCGGCCCAGCCGCAGGCGGCCGACGTGAAGAACCCCACGGTCGTCTCGGACGAGCAGCTCAAGGGCATGCCGCGCGACAAGCTCACCGGCATCCCGGACGGCCCGCAGCTGCTGCCCTCGGCCGACCAACGCATTTCACCCAATTGGGCGGTCTGCGACGAGGTCAAGCTGAACCCGAAGCTGCCGCAGCCGGACTCGATCAACCAGACCGACACCGACGTGGTGGCCGGCGTCCCTAACCTCGGCACCGAGTTGCAGGACAAGCAGGCCCTGCTCGGCGACACGGGCAACGGGAAGACCTACCTCATCTACCGGCAGCCGGCCACGCAGGCTCACCCGGACTCGAACACGGTGCGCGCGGCGCTGCCGAGCGACGTGAACGACCCGGTGCGCGCGGCGCTGCGGCTGCCGTCGAAGGCACGAAAGGTGTCGCAGGCGTTCCTGAACGCGATTCGCGAGGTCACTCCGCTGAACCCGCCCGCGGTGGACGGCGACGGCACAACCGCTCCGGGCAACTTCGACGGCCTGACCGTCGGCAGCGTCTTCTCGACCCAGCCGGCCGGAGATGTGCAGGAGTTCTGGCTGATCGCCAAGACCGGCATCCAGAAGGTGTCGCCGGCGGTCGCGGACATCGTTCGCACGGCGAAGAGCGGCGGCACGGCCACCACGGTGCAGCTCGGCCTGGACCGGCTCAACAACGTCAAGGTGCTGCAGCCCGGCGACGCCGGCTACGTGGACGTCGACACCTACCCGAAGGTCGTGCCGACGGTCCTCGACGCCACTCAGAACTCGCAGGTGGCTTGCCTCGGCTGGGCGTTGAACGCCGACCACTCCCAGGCGCACACCTCGGTGTACATCAACAACAAGGTCCCGGTGCCGGCCAACGCCGACGGCAGCTCGAAGATCCTGAGCGTCAGCACTCCCGGTCCGAACGGCCTTCCGATCACCGGCTTCTACATGCCGACCGGGTACGGCGCGGTGGTGCAGTCGGCCACCGATGCCAAGGAGACCTTCAACAAGGGCCCGATCCAGCTGATCTCCGACCGCGGCATCCGCTACGGCGTGCCGGACGTGGCGACCGCGGAAGGACTCGGGCTGAACAACCGGCTGCCCGCGCCGGAGTCGATCATCGGGCTGCTGCCCACCGGCGCGTCGCTGAACGTGCAGAACGTGATGAAGCAGTTCGACTCGGTGCCGATCGACCCGAACGCCGGCTCGTACAAGCAGCCAGCCGCGGCGGCCGGACAGGCGCCTGCCGGGAACTGACCGCGAGTCCCGTCCGTCACACTCGACACAGTCGGGTGAGCGGAGGATGTTCGTGACAGCGCCGGGAAGCAGTCCGGGTACAAACGCCGTGCGGATCGAGGGGGCGGTCGTCGGCGGCTATGCGGCGAAGGTCGCGGGAGCGGCTGACGAGCTCGAAACCGCCGCGGGCGAGGTGGGAACGACCACTGCCGAGGCATACGGGGGGCTGGCCGCGCAGCTGGGCGTGCCTGAGTCCTACACACAGGCAGCACACGCCTTGCGTGGCCAGCTCGCCGCCGGGGCTGCCGCATTGCGGTCGGTCAGTGCGGCGCTGGAGCAGCTGACCGCGGGGCACGCCGAGCGCGACTCCGACGCGGCCGAGCGGATCAAGCGTGCGGGGAGGGTCGGATGACCGAGCCGTCCCTGGCGTACGTGACCGAGCTCGCGCGCGAGCTCGGGGTGACCGATCCGGTCGCCGCGTATTACCGGCCGCTGACCGGGCGCTGGGAGGAGCTGGACGCGGAGGCCGAGCGGCTGCGCGCCGCGGCCCGCACCGCGGCCCGTATCTCGACCGATCTCGCGGACGATCTGGGCCGGATCGACGCGTCCTGGTCTGGCCCGGACGCGGACGCGTTCGTTGCCTACATGGGCGAAATCCGGGCGGCCAGCGAAGGCGCGGAGGATGCGCTCGACGCACTCGCCGGATCGCTCGACCAGCTCACCGAATCGATGCGCAAGATCGCGGCCGCCGCCGAAGAGATCCTGGTCGACGCGGCCGACCTGCTGTCCGAGTCGGCGATGCTGCCCAGCGGCGGCGCGTCCCGGGCCCGGTCGCAGATGCGGGAGACCGGGGAATCGCTGAAATCGCTCTGCGACTCGGCGGAAGACGTCCTGCAGGAGTTCGGCCGGCTGTGCAGCGGCGTGGACGCGCCGCCCGGCAGCCCGTCGAGCATCGAGCTGCGGCACCACTATCCGGCGCAACAGTTCCGACTGCACGACGCGGACGGACCGGCGGGCGCTCCTGCGCCGAATGCTTCGGCAGCGCCGGCCGCCGAGTCGTCGAAGCCGGGGTCGCAAGCCGTCGCGCAGGAACCGGTTTCCGCGGCCGAGTCGTCCGCCGCTTCGGCTGGAGAGTCCGCTGTGGCCTCGTCGGCAGCCGATGCGGTGAGCCCGTCGGCAGCGGAGAATCCTCACCCGGGCAAGGAAACCGCCGCGGACCCGAACCTGGAGCAGGGCCAAGCGGTCGTCCCGCCGCCCGAGCCGATCGCGCCGGCTCCCCAGCCGGCCGCGGCGGCGAATCAAGGCGGCGGCATGTCGATGATGCCGATGATGCCGATGATGGGCGGCGGCGGTGGCGGTGGCGGCGGTGCGACGCACAAGCCGAAACAGCGCGCCGCGGGCAAAGCGTCCGAGATCTTCGGCGAGCCCGCGCAGGTCACCCCGCCGGTGATCGGTGAGGACCCGCCCGCGAAACGCCCTGAGAAGGGCGGGAAGACGCCGAAACCCGGAAAGTGATCAAGGGGGCCGCCGTCGCGGACAACGCGGCGAGCGGCCTCGAACGTCCGTGAAGGGCCCCTTGAAGGACTTAGACTCCCTCAAGGGGCCCTTCACGGACCGCACCAGCTCGCTGGGATCAGCGAGGCTTCGGTGACGAAGGCCGGTTGCGCCGGATCGTGTGCATCACGAACAGAGTGATCAGCAGCGCCGCGACTCCGCCGCCGGTCCCGGCCAGCGCGACGATCATCGGCGTCGAGCTGCCCGCGCCGGACGGCGGCAGGACCGCCTCCTGCACGACCGGCTTCGGCGGTGTCAGGTCGCCGGTGTCGCCCGGCAGGTTCGCGGTGAGCGCGGCCACCGGGTCGACCACGCCGTAGCCAACGAAGTTGTCCCGCCCGCCTGGCGCGGCCGGGTGCTGCGCGGTCGCTTCGATCCGCTTGATGACCTCTTTCGCATTGAGGCGCGGGTACATCTGACGGACCAGCGCGGCGAGGCCGGCCACGTACGGCGCGGCGAAGCTGGTGCCCTGGATCTGCGACGCCTGGCCGTTCGAAATGGTCAGGTTCGCCAGGCCCTGCGAGTCCTGCGCCGGGTCGAGCGAAACGATCTTGGTGCCCGGCGCGGCCACGCCGACCCATGGGCCGTGCACGCTGAACTGCGCGACGCTGCCGTCATCGTCGATCGCGCCGACGGACAGCACGTCGTCGGCGAACCACGGCGGCGTGACGATGGACTTCGGCTTGTTGGGGTCCGCCTGGTCGTTCTGCGGGCAGCCCTCCGAGACGTTGCCCGCCGCCGCGACGACGACGATGTTGCGGTCGGTCGCGTACTTCACGGCGGCCTGGACCTGCCGCTCGCCGTCTTGGATGTCACCCGGGGCGGTGCCGGCGCGACAGTGGTCGACGGACATGTTGATCACGCCGGCGCGCTGTCCGTCGGCGATGTTGCGGATGATCTCCGCGAGCGTCTTGAGCGTGCCCGCGGTGCCTTCCTTGGCCAGCTGCCGGTTGTCGCCCTTGTTGTCCTGCTGCGGCGCGGTGCCGCCGGGCTGGCCGCTGCCGGTGCCGCCGCCGGACGACGGCGGCAGCTGGCTGTTGCCGCTGGACGCGGGCGGGGGCTGGCTGTTCCCGCTGCTCGCCGGCGGCTGCTGCGGGCTGTCGTCCTTGGTGTAGTTCTCGCTGAGCTGGCGGTAGGACACGATGTGCGCGTCCGGAGCCACCCCGATGAACCCGACGTTCGGGTCGCGGGGGTTGCCCGCGATGATCCCGGCGACCTCGGTGCCGTGCCCGTCGCAGTCCTGCAGGCCGGGGGCGATCCCGTTGTCCGGCGGCGCGACGTAGTCCCCGCCGCTCTCCAGCCGGTCCTGGAACCACGGGTGCTTCGTGACACCGGTGTCGATCACGGCGACCTTCTGGCCGCCGCCGACCGAGCCCGTCTTCGCCCGGACGATCTGCTGGGCCTTGTCCAGCTGCAGGTAGTCCTGGCCCCACGGCCGGGCGTTGATGACGACGTTCTGCCCGAGGCTGCGCTGCACGCACTCGTTCTTCTTCTTGTACTTCTTGTCCGGCCCGCCCTCGTCGGCCGGCGGTCCGTAACCGGGCGGCAGCGGCGGCGGCGTGGCCCAGCTGCCCGCCGGCGTGGCCGCGGTCTGCGCGGAAGCCGGCGCGGCGGCGAACGGGGACAACATCCCGAGCCCGGCCGCGAACAGCGCGACCCCGGCCCGGCCCGGCAAGCCGAGTTTGCGCGGGACCGAACGACGGGAGCCCATGGCGCGGCTCATTTGAGGTTCAGGTGGCGCAGCGTCGAGTAGAGGTCCATGACGCCCAGCGCGAGCGGCAGCACCACGGCGATGCAGATCGCCTCGATGATCTCGACCGCGCGGCGCAGCGGCGGGGAGAAGCGCTGGTCCGGGAAGACCACGCCGACCACCAGCGAGGCGGCGGCGATCAGGATCAGCGCGCCGAACACGTACAGCAGCCGCTGGTCCGCGGTGGCCGAGAAGAACAGCCAGCCGAGCAGGATGCCCGCTCCAGCGATCATGCCGGTGGTGAGCAGCGCGATGGCCTGCGCGCCGTTCGCGTACGCGCGGGCGCGCAGCAGCAGGACCAGGGTGGCGATGATGCCGAGGATGATGCCGAAGACATTCGGCGCGGTGGTCGCGAGAATCGCGGCGAGCGCGGTGGTCGCGCCGCAGCCGATCATCAGACCGGTCATGTAGTCGTGCGCGACCGCGGTGCGCTGCTCGATCGCTTCGTAGTCCGGGAAGCCGGAGTCTTCCTTGAGTTCTTCGGCGGTGCTCGGCACGTACGGCAGCGGCAGTTTGGCCAGCCAGATGGTGGCGCGCGGCAGGAACGAGATGCAGGCGAGCGCGACGGCGACCGTGCCGGCCGCGACCGAGGCCGTGTTCGTGCTGGTCACCAGCGTCGCGACGAGGAAGGCGAGCGCTCCGAACACGCCGGCGGTGGCGGTCGCGATGAAGACCCGGATGCCCGCGCCCACGACCAGGATGCAGACCGCCGAGACGATCAGCACCAGGACCGCGCCGAGCAGCAGGTTCGCCCGGACGGACAGGCCGGGCACGATGTAGAAGCCGCTGACGAACGCCAGCGGGAGGCCGCCCGCCGAAGCGATCAGCACGCCGGTCGCTTCGGCCTGGTAGCCCTTGACCAGGGTGGCGCCGACCGCGACGCAGGCGATCGCGCCGAGGCCGCCGGCGATGGCCGGGCCGAGCGAGGAGCCGCCGTAGAGCGAACCGCTGAAGAACAGAGCCAGCGCCGAGAAGAACAGGGCCAGCCCGCCCGCTGCGTGACCGAACCGGCGCGCGGTCTCCTTCGTCCACGGACGGAAGGTGTCCGGGTCGGACTCGGCGATCGCGTCGACCACGTCGTCGTACAGCGGCGGCGGCGGGTTCTCGTTGCGTTTCCGCAGCTGCAGCAGTTCGCCGTCGACCACGCCCAGCGACGCCAGCGTGCGGCTGGGGTCCAGCGGCGCGTCGCCGAGCTTCGCCAGTGCCCATCCGCCGTGGCGGGCGCCGCCGTCCGGAGTGACCTCCTTCGCCATCTCCAGCAGCATCGGCAGCAGGTCGGCCACCGCGACGTCGGCCGGGAGGGCCACGTCGATGCGTGTGGTCGGTGCGACCACTGTGACCCTGCTGAATACCGTCGTGCCCGTTGCCACTAGATGCCCCCGCTCTGATGAGTCAGCTCCCGGGGGAACTTATACCGAACCTGGTGACAGGTTTCAGCGCGTCTCCGGAAATAGCCCGGGAAAATACCCGTCCAGGCTGTGGCGGGCCAGTCCGACCAGCGGATGCGTCCTCCTGGGCCGTTTACTGTCGGTGCCGGTCCCTACACTCGGGCGCACAGGAGGACGGGTCCCGCGGGGACCCTTTGAGGGGAGTGCACGATGCCGATCCGGGAGTTGGCCGGATTTCCGGGACGACGTTCGATAGGTTGTCCCGCGCACCCGGGTGCAGGCGTCGAGCAGGAATAGAGGGGTCCTTCGATGAGCACGCTGCAGTTCAAGAAGTCGCCGCGGCTGGCCGCGCCGCGCCCACCCGGCGGCGAGGTGCACCTCGAGCCGCCGCCCGAGGTGCCCCGCACGATCCCGGGAAACATTGTCGCCAAGGCGATTCCGGGGGTGATGATCTTCGCGTCGCTCGGCATGATGGCGTTCATGTTCATCTCGGGCGGCAAGAGCCCGACGACGATCATGATGAGCGGCATGATGCTGATGGGCACCGTCGGCATGCTCGCGGGCGGCGGCGGCAAGGGCGGCGGCCAGAAGAAGGCCGAGATGGACGAGGACCGCAAGGATTACCTGCGGTATCTCGGCCAGATGCGCGACCGCGCCCGCGAGGCGATGGTCGACCAGCGCGCCGCGCTCGAATGGGTGCACCCGGACCCGCAGTCGCTGTGGTCGCTCGCGGCCAGCCGCCGGATGTGGGAGCGCCGCCAGAACGACGCGGATTTCCTGCACCTGCGGGTGGGTCGCAGTTCGCACCGGCTGGCGACGCGGCTGGTGCCGCCTCAGACGGGGCCGGTCGACGAGCTGGAGCCGATCGCCACCCTCGCGCTGCGCCGGTTCGTGCGCGCGCACTCGATCGTGCCGGACCTGCCGACGCAGATCACGCTGCGCGGGTTCGCCGCGGTGAGCATGCAGGGCGAGCGCAGCCGCACCCGCGCGCTGACCCGCGCGATGCTGGCCCAGCTGGTGGCTTTCCACAGCCCGGACGACGTGATGATCGCGGTGGCGACCGCGGGCCGGGCGAAGGAGGAGTGGGAGTGGGCCAAGTGGCTCCCGCACGTCCAGCACCCGGACCTGTCGGACGGCATCGGGCAGCTGCGGATGATGGCCGGCTCGCTCAAGCAGATCGAAGACTGGCTGGACGAGGAGCTGCGGGATCGGCAGCGGTTCTCCCGCAACGCGACGCCCGCGCCGGACCAGCCGCACATCGTGATCATCGTCGACGACGCCGAAGTGACCCGCGAGGAGCAGATCATCCTCGAAGAGGGACTGGTCGGCGTCACCTTGATCGACTTGTCGGACTCGATCGGCAACCTGGCCGCCCGGCGCGGTCTGCGGCTCGTGGTCGAGGAGGAGCGGCTCGGCGCGCGCAGCGCGGGCGGCGTGGAGTGGTTCGGCCGCCCGGACTGGCTGAGCGTGGTCGAGGTGGAGGCGTTGGCGCGGTTGATCGCGCCCTACCGGGTCGGCGGTGGCGGCGGCGGGAACGACACCAGCGAGGAAGAGCCGCTGCTGTCCAACCCTTCGCTGCTGGAGCTGCTGAGCATTCCGGGCGACCCGATGACGTTCGACGTGCAGCAGGCGTGGCGGCCCCGGCCGATCCGCGACCGCTACCGCGTCCCGTTCGGCGTCGGCGAGTACGGGCAGCCGGTGGAGCTGGACATCAAGGAAGCCGCGGCCGAGGGCATGGGCCCGCACGGGCTGTGCATCGGCGCGACCGGTTCCGGTAAGTCCGAGTTCCTGCGGACGCTGGTACTGGGGATGCTGGCGACGCATTCGTCGAGCACGCTGAACTTCGTCCTCGTCGACTTCAAGGGCGGTGCGACGTTCCTCGGGCTGGACAAGGCCCCGCACGTGTCCGCGGTGATCACCAACCTCGCGGACGAGGTCACGCTGGTCGACCGGATGAAGGACGCACTGGCCGGCGAGATGAACCGCCGCCAGGAAGCGCTGAAGAACGGCGGCAACTTCAAGAACGTCTGGGAGTATGAGAAGGCCCGCGAGAACGGCGCCGACCTCGACCCGCTGCCCGCGCTGTTCATCGTCTGTGACGAGTTCTCCGAACTGCTGGCCGCGAAGCCGGACTTCATCGACCTGTTCGTCGCCATCGGCCGGCTGGGCCGGTCGCTGCAGATGCACATGCTGCTCGCGTCGCAGCGGCTGGAAGAGGGCAAGCTGCGCGGTCTGGACTCGCACCTGTCCTACCGGATCGGCCTGAAGACCTTCTCCGCGGCGGAATCCCGCGCGGCGATCGGCGTGCCGGACGCGTTCGAGCTGCCGTCGGTCCCCGGTGGCGGTTACCTGAAGTACGACACCTCGACCCTGGTGCGGTTCAAGGCGTCGTATGTGTCCGGGCCGTACCGGCCCGCCGGGATCAAGGCGGCCGGCCCGGCCGCGACCGTGGTGCGCGCGGACAAGCGCCCGCAGTTGTTCGTGCCGGACTTCGTGGAACTGCCGAAGGAACCCGAGCCGGAACCGGTCGCCGAGGAACAAGAAGCCCCGAAGAAGCAGGAGTCCGAAGAGGCGGTCGAGCCCAGCGAGCTGGACGTGATCGTCGGGAGGCTGGTCGGGCAGGGGCCGCCGGCGCACGAGGTGTGGCTGCCGCCGCTCAACGAGCCGAACTCGCTCGACACGATGCTGCCGAACCTCAACCCCACCGAGGACCGCGGTCTCTCCCCGGTCGGGTTCTTTGGCAACGGGCGGCTGCAGGTGCCGATGGGCATCGTGGACCGGCCGTATGAGCAGCGGCGCGACCTGCTGTGGGCGGACTTCTCCGGTGCGCAGGGCCACGGCGTGATCGCCGGCGGTCCGCAGTCGGGCAAGTCGACGATGCTGCGGACGCTGATCATGTCGATGGCGTTGACGCACACCCCCGAGGAAGCGCAGTTCTACTGCCTCGACCTCGGTGGCGGTACCCTCGCCGGTCTCGCCGACCTGCCGCACGTCGGCGGCGTCGCGGTGGCCCGGCGCGAGCCGGACAAGGCGCGACGGATCGTGGCCGAGCTGACCACGCTGATGACCGAGCGCGAAGGCCGGTTCGGCGAGATGGGCGTGGACTCCATGACGGAGTTCCGCAACCGCAAGCGCCGCGGCGAGATCTCCGCCGAGCAGGATCCGTTCGGCGACGCCTTCCTGATCGTGGACAACTGGCGGGCGCTGCGAGACGACTTCGAGGAGCTGGAAACCTCGATTACCCGGCTGGCCACCCAGGGCCTTGCCTACGGCGTGCACGTGATCATTTCCGCGAACCGGTGGGCGGACCTGCGCCCGGCGATCAAGGACATGATCGGCACCCGGCTCGAGCTGCGCCTTGGCGACCCGACCGAGTCGGAGATGGACCGGCGGATCGCGGTCAACGTCCCGGCCGGACGGCCCGGACGCGGGCTCACCCGGGAGAAGCTGCACCTGCTGGGCGGCCTGCCCCGGATCGACGGGTCGAGCGACCCGGAGACGATCGCGGCGGGCGTGGCCGACGCGGTGGCCAAGATCCGCGGCGCCTGGCGCGGCCGGGTCGCTCCGCAGGTCCGCCTGCTGCCGGAGATGATCACCTACGAAGAGGTCCTCGCGCTGGAGACCCGCCGCGACCACAAGATGGTCCCGATCGGCGTCAACGAGGAAGACCTCCAGCCGATCTACCTGGACTTCGAGTCGGACTCGCACTTCTTCGCCTTCGCCGACGGCGAGTCGGGCAAGACGAACCTGCTGCGGCAGATCGCGCGGGGCATCACCGAGCGGTACACGCCGCAGGAAGCGGTGATCCTGCTGGTCGACTACCGGCGCACGATGCTCGGGTTCCTGGAGGGGCCGTCCCTGCTGGGCTACGCGGTGTCGGCGCAGCAGCTGGAGGGCATGGTCGCGGACGTCAACGGGTCGATGACCCGGCGGCTGCCCGGCCCGGACGTCACCCAGGAACAGCTCAAGAGCCGGTCCTGGTGGAGCGGCCCGGAACTGTTCGTGCTGGTCGACGACTACGACCTGGTCGCGACCCAGTCCACCAACCCGCTCAAGCCGCTGGCGGAGTTCCTGGCCCAGGCCAAGGACGTCGGCCTGCACCTGATCGTGGTCCGGCGCACCGGTGGTGCGTCGCGCGCGGCCTACGACCCGATCCTGGGCAAGCTGAAGGAACTCGCGGCCACCGGCATGGTGATGAACGGCTCCCGCGACGAAGGTGTCCTGATCGGCAACATCCGGCCCAGCGCCATGCCGCCTGGCCGGGGCAACATGCTCAGCCGCAAGAACGGCAAGCAGCTGATCCAGGTGTCGTGGATCCAGCCGGACTGATCGACCGGGGACGAGCCCGCGCGGGCGAAGGAAGGGGTTCCCGGTGACGGTGCGGGTCGCGGTCGACTTCGGCACCTCGAGCACCTGCGTCGTCGTTTCGGTCAACGGCCGCGAACCGCAGGTCGTGGTGATCGACGGGCAGCCGCTGATGTCCTCGGCGGTGTACGCGGCGTCCGATGGCACGCTGTTCGTCGGGCAGGAGGCGGAACGGCAGGCGGCGGTCGACCCGTCGCGCTACGAGCCGAACCCGAAGCGCCGGATCGACGAGGGCGACCTGCTCCTCGGCGATTCGGTGCTTCGGGTCACCGACGTCGTGCACGCGGTGCTGGAGCGCGCCGTCGCGGAAGCGCGGCGCGTCGCCGGCGACGCCCCGGTCGATCTGCTGGTGCTGACGCATCCGGCGGATTGGGGCGCGATCCGCACCCGGCTGCTGCGCCAAGCCGCCGGCCGGCTGGCGCGCGAGGTCGCGCTGGTGCCGGAACCGGTGGCCGCGGCGGTGTACCACGCGGCCACATTCGCTCCGGCGGCCGCGCCGGGCGGGCGGACGGTCGAGTTCTCCGGCCGTCCCGGCGAAGCACTGGCCGTGCTCGACCTCGGCGGTGGCACGGTGGACGTCAGCGTCGTGCAGCGGTCGCCGGAAGCCGCCCGGGCCGCGCGAGCGCCGGGCGGGGCACCGCAGCGCGGCGGGTTCCAGGTGCTGGCCACTCGCGGTGACCCGAGTTTCGGCGGGGCGGACATCGACCAGGCGCTGCTGGACCACGTCGGGTCGCTGGTGTCCGGCACCGATCCGGAAGCGTGGCAGCAACTGGTGTCGGGCCACGATCTTTCCGAGCGGCGCCGCCGCCGGGTGCTGCGCCAGGATGTGCGCGGTGCGAAGGAGACGCTGTCCCGGCACGCGTACACCGACGTGCCGTTGCCGCCGCCGTTCGCGGACGCGCACGTCACCCGGGAAGACCTGGAACGGCTGATCGCGGCTCCGCTCGGCCGGGTGGTCGAACTCACCAGCGGTGCGATCGGCGATTCCGGGCTGCGCCCGAAACAGCTCGCCGCGATCTTCCTGGTCGGCGGGTCCAGCCGGATCCCGATGATCTCCCGGCTGGTGCACGAGCGCACCGGCGTCGTGCCGACCAGCCTGGACCAGCCGGAGACGGTCGTCGCTCGCGGCGCGCTCCGCGCGGTCCTGCTGGAGCCCGACCGCACAGGTGCGCTGCCCGGAACGGCGATTCCGGGGTCGGTCGAGCAACGCACTGAGGTCGTCCGCGGGGGAGTGCCGACCCGGCGCGGCATGCCGCCGGTGCCGGGTCCGCCGGTACCGCAGCCGATGCGCGGCGGCTCAGCCGTGCCGCCGCGCGGGTTCCCGCCGGGCGACCCAGTCCGCGGGCCGCAGAGCGGTCCGTTCAGCGTTCCGGTTCCGGGCGCAAACGGTCCGCTGGCGAACAGTCCATTGCCGAACGGTTCCGGCAACGCGGCGTTCGGTGCGCCCGGAGCCGGCAGCTCGGGGGATTCCGCGGGCAAGGCGAAGAGCCGTCGTCGGCTGTGGCTGATCGTGGCGGCGGTGCTCGTAGTCGCGCTCGGCGGCGGCGCGGCCGTCTACTTCGCCACTCGCGGCGACAGCACCCCGCAGGGCCGCACGCTCACGCAGTACGACTACAGCCTGGTCGCTCCGGAAAACTGGGTCCAGACCACCGACCAGGTCGCCGAGCGGCAGGTGATCCTGCGCCCGCAGGACGCGCTCGGCGGCAACGACCTCGTGCTCGCGCAGGAATTCCTCAACGGCTTCGACGCGACCGCGGATCGCAAGAAGCTCGTCGACAGCATGCAGTCGGTCGCCGACAGCAGCAACCGGATCAGTGCGTTCAACCCGAATGGCACCTATGGTGGCCGGGCAGTCATCAGCTATCAGGAAGCCAAGGACGAGCAGATCATCGTCAACTGGTACGTGATCGTGCAGGGACAGTTCCGGGTCGCGGTCGGCTGCCAGTACCAGAAGCCCGAGCTGAAACCGCGCATCGACGCCGCCTGTGACCAAGTGGTGCGCACCTTGAAGATCCTCAGCTGAAGGAGTTCCCGTTGCCGTCCGAACCGGAATCCGCGCCGGCGGCTTTCACCCGCGCTGGGCAGGACGCAGTCACGTTTTCCCGGCGCGTCGCGAGCACCGCGCTGGCTCGCAGCGAACGCAGGCGCAAGGAAAACCGGGAACTGCTGAAGGAGTTCGGCCGCCGCCGGCTTTCCGGCGCGGCGCCGGTGCCGCCGTCCGCACTGGGCGGTGCCGCCCGCCGGTTTCGTGCCGCGCGCGGATTGCCGATGCCGTCGGCGCCGCAGGATGCCGATCCGGTTCCCGTCCGTCCGCAAGTTTCGCCCGAACCGACACGGACGAGTGATGAGGACGAGGACTTTTCGCAGTTGCGAATCATGCGCCGACCGCTCTGAAATGTTCTCGGAACTGCCCTGTGCGTGTGCTAACCACGCTGGTGGACATGGTTTTTCCGCGATCATCCGTGGTGCGGTCAGCGGGTGCTCGTCAATCGGTTCCCTGATCCGGCGTTCCCGCAAGCAACTACTTGCGAAGAAGTCGCGACAACCGAGAACCGAACTGGCAATGTCTTCGTCGTAGGTGCAGTGCCGGGAACACCAGCTGGCGCGCACAACCACTCACGAAGGGGGTAGCTCCCAATGGCTTCTGGCGGTTTCACTGGGGATCCGAAGGAATTCACCGCGGCCGAGGGGCGCGTTACCGACGCGACCAGCCGGATGAACAAGAACCTGGGCGACCTGCGCTCGAACATCGAGGCGACCCGCGCGGGCTGGGAAGGCGACGCGCAGCGTGCCTTCGACGCCGTCATGCGCCGCTTCGACGACGCCGGCCGCGGCCTGAACGATGCGCTGCACCGCATCGGCGAGCTGCTGCAGGAAGCGGGCTCGACCTACTCCAAGAGCGAAGCGGCGCAGCACGAGCACATCCAGTCGCTCAACAAGGGCTTCGGCGACATCCTCGGCTGACCCAGCTTTTCCGTTCAGTTCTTCCTCATTCTTTCTTCATTCTTCTGACAGGAGTTAGACATGCCTGACGGCCGCATTGTTGTTGATCCGGGCACCATTCACCGCGCCGCGGAGGACTGCACCTCCACCGGTGGCGAGCTGAAGGGCCTCTTCGACAACCTGAAGAGCGACCTCGCCCCGCTGACCAACAGCTGGACCGGTGAAGCGAAGCAGCAGTACGACGGCGCCCAGCGCGAGTGGGACCAGAAGTTCGAGGAGCTGACCCAGCTCCTGGCGCAGATCGCCGCCGTCCTGCCGCAGATCGCCGACGGTTACCAGGCGACCGACCGCTCGGTGCAGAACCTGTTCTGAGCCACGCTCGGAAAACCACGGCGGGCCAGGCACCTTCGGGTGCCGGCCCGCCGTTTTCGTGCGCTGGCAAGGAATTCGCCGGGGATGCGGACCGCGGATCGGGTTTCGGCGGGCGCGGACCGCTGGCACGGCACTGAGTCGCACCTTGGCACGCAACGGGCCGTCGTGGTTGTGCCCAAACGCGTAACAGGCCGTCGTGGTTGTGCCTGCCACGGAACGGGCTGTCGTGCAATCGAGCAACGGCCCGTTACTGGTTAGGGCGGATCAATGCGGTGCGCCGACCGAGTACTCCGGTTTGTCGTTGAGCACTCGCACGGTCACCTTCTTCGGCTGCCCGCCGACCTGCACTGTGCAGTCGAAGGTGACGCCGTTGCCCACCTTCTGCCCGGACGGGCACGAGACGTTCTTCACGTCCGGCTCGCCGTAGCTCTCGTTGAGCACCCGGGAAACGCCGTCCTGCAAAGACTTCTGCTCGAGCGTGTCCCCGGAGAACACTCCGGTCGCCCAGGAGATCCCGCCGGCCGCGGCCAGCACCACGACGACCGCGCCGGCGATCAGCAGTGGCTTCTTCGATCGCGGTTTCTTGTCCGCCGCGGAGAACGCGCCGAGGCCGCCGTACTCGGACGGCTGGAACCCGCCGCCGTACGTGGCCCCGGGCTGGTCTTGCGGCTGCGCCGGCGTGGGCTGGCTCTGCGGCTGCGCCGGATCGCCGTAGGGCTGCGCGTACTGCTGGCCAGGCATCGGCTGACTCTGCGGCTGAGAGTAGGGCTGCCCGGGAGCAGGCTGGCCTTGCGGCTGCCCGTACTGCTGCGCCGGAGCCGGCTGGCCCTGCGGCTGCGCGTAGGGCTGCCCTTGGGGTTGGCCGTACGGCTGGGCGGGATAGCCCTGCGGCGGGTACTGCTGCGCCGGATACTGCGGCTGCTGCGCCCACTGCCCGCCGGAGGACGGCTGGCCCTGGTGTCCCGAACCGTCCACTTCGGATGGATAGCCGGGCTGCTGCGGCGCGTTCGCTCCCGGCTGCCACCACTGCGGCTGGCCTTGTGGGTACTGGTCGGGCGGCTGGGTCATCGGAGGTCACCTCGGGAGTCGGGCAGCGCGGGAACCGGCGGAAGGAAGCGCATCACTGCCCCTGCAGCTCGCCGAGCCGACGGTAGAAGTCGCTCTTGGCTGCGGCGTCCGGCAGTGCGGTGACCTGCGTCGGGTCCGGCACCGTCGGCAGGTCCGCGGCGGAGGCGACGCCGGTGAACTTGAAGTCGTAGCGCAGCTCGACCTTGTGGCCGCCGCCCTCGAACTTGGCGTTCATCGTGAACTCGGCGAGCGAGCCGTCCGGCTTGAGCGTGATCACCGCGGGCACCACCTGCTTGCGCAGCTCCGGCCCGATCGAGTTGAGCACCTTGTCCGGCAGGATCTCGATCCGCTTGTCGAGGAAGATCGAGAACGGGACGTTGACGGTCAGCTGCTCGCTGCCGTCCGCTGAGCTCTTCGCGCCGCGCAGCGCCTTCTTGTCCGCCTGGTAGGCGGAGTCCACCGCGTCGCCCATCCGGCAGCCGATCTGCACGCCGCCCCAGGAGCACGCCTGCACGAGCCCGGCCTCCGGCTTGGGCATCGACACCCACGGCGTCGGCTCGAGCGACTTGTAGGCCGGTCCGAGCAGCAGGTACTCGACCGCGCCGTCGGCGGGGGTGAACGAGTCGAGGAACTCGTTCGGGTCCTTCTGCGACCGGTTGTGCACGATCCGGCTCTCCGGGCTGCCGGTGCGCGCCGCGGTGACGATGTTGTGCAGGTACTTGTCGTCGAGCCGGAAGTACCGGTCAGTGGAAGTGGTCACATTGCGCGGGTCGACGATGATGTCGCCCAGCTTCGACATGGCCTTTTCGAACTTCGCGCCGACGTACGCGGCCGCCTGGTCCCCGTCGGGCAGCGCGGTGCCGGCGCGGGCCTGCCCGCAGGCGGTCGCGAGTGCCAGCACGGCGCCGACAGCGCAGGCGGTGCGGAGTGCTCGGGTCTTCCTCGCTCGTGTTTTCAACTGCCGTCCCCAGGTGTTCGTCCTGCTCGCGCGGGTGCGCGCCGGAATCGTCTCATCTTGGCGTGTCGCGCGCGGCGGCGTGGTGCGTCCGGCGGGCTGCCCGGTATGCTCCGACCGGCCGGTGAGGCGTCTTCGCACCCCCGCTGCACAGCATCGGGGACCACAGGGGTATCTTCATATGTCGTTGTGCGATGCGGCGCGTCAGCGCTCGGCCCGCACATTACCCACACGCAATGACGACGAGGTAGACCCTTGCCCACGTACAGCCCCAAGCCCGGCGACGTCACTCGTGCCTGGCACGTGATCGACGCCGAGGATGTCGTGCTCGGCCGGCTCGCGACCGAGGTCGCCACGCTGCTGCGCGGCAAGCACAAGCCGACCTATGCCCCGCACGTGGACACCGGTGACTTCGTCATCATCGTCAACGCCGAGAAGGTTGCGCTGACCGGTAACAAGCGCGAACAGAAGTTCGCGTACCGGCACAGCGGTTACCCCGGCGGTCTGCGGAAGCGCTCCTTCGGCGAGTTGCTCGACACCAAGCCCGAGCACCTTGTGGAGAAGGTCGTCAAGGGCATGCTGCCGAAGAACAAGCTCGGCCGCGCCCAGGCCAAGAAGCTGAAGGTATACGCCGGCCCGCAGCACCCGCACGCCGCGCAGCAGCCGCAGGCGCGCGAGATCACCAAGATCGCGCAGGTCGCGCAGTGAGTGAGGAACAGTTGACCAGCACCGAGACCGAGGCCGAGGTCGTCGCCTCGACCGAGACCCCCGAGGCTGTCGCGACCAGCGAGTCGCCCGCCGCCCCGCGCCCGTCGCGCGCCGCCGGTGGCAAGGCGCAGACGGTCGGCCGCCGCAAGGAGGCCGTGGTCCGCGTTCGCGTCGTGCCGGGTACCGGTGAGTTCAAGCTCAACGGCCGCACGCTCGAGGAGTACTTCCCGAACAAGGTGCACCAGCAGCTCATCAAGGAGCCGCTGGTGACCGTCGAGAAGCCGGACTCCTTCGACATCTTCGCCAACCTCAAGGGCGGCGGGATCTCGGGCCAGGCGGGCGCGCTGCGTCTCGCCATCGCCCGTGCGCTGGTCGAGGTCGACGCCGACGACCGCCCGGCACTCAAGAAGGCCGGCTTCCTGACCCGTGACGCGCGCGCCACGGAGCGGAAGAAGTACGGCCTCAAGAAGGCCCGCAAGGCTCCGCAGTACAGCAAGCGCTGATTTTTCAGCGTTTCTGGCGCAACCCCGGGAGCGCCCATCCGTCCATCGGATGGGCGCTTCCGGCGTTTTCCGGACTTGATGCGTGCCCAGTTGATGCGTTTGCGGCGGTCGCCGCGACTGTCCAGGGGTAGGGCGCACGCTCGTCCGGGCCACAGCTAGGTTGGTCGGGCGCTTTCGCCCGAGGCTCGGTGAACTAGGTGGACAAGGAGGTCGAGATGGCTCGACTGTTCGGCACTGACGGGGTACGCGGTCTGGCCAACGCCGACCTGACCCCTGAGCTGGCACTGGCGGTCGCGGCGAGCGCCGCGCGCGTACTGGCCGCGCACGACCGTTCGCACCGTCCGGTGGCCGTCGTGGGCCGAGACCCCCGCGCGAGCGGCGAGATGCTGGAGGCGGCCGTGGTGGCCGGCCTCGCCTCGGCCGGCGCGGACGTCTTGCGGCTCGGCGTGCTGCCCACGCCCGCGGTCGCCTACCTCGTGGGCAAGCTCGACGCGGACCTCGGCGTGATGATCTCCGCCTCGCACAACCCCATGCCGGACAACGGCATCAAGCTCTTCGCCGCCGGCGGCCACAAACTGCCGGACAGCATCGAGGACGAGATCGAAGCCGGCCTGGACGCCGCCGGAGTCACCCGCCCGACCGGTTCCGGCGTCGGCCGGGTGACCGAGGTCCCGGAGGCGCTCGACCAGTACCTCGAGCACCTGGTCGCCGCCACGCCGCACCCGCTGGCCGGGCTGAAGGTCGTGGTCGACTGCGCGAACGGCGCGTCGTCCGTCGCCGCCCCGGAGGCGTACCGCCGGGCCGGCGCCGAGGTCGTGGCCCTGCACGCGAACCCCGATGGCATCAACATCAACGAGAACTGTGGCTCGAACCACCCGGACCTGCTCCGCGCGGCCGTGGTCGAACACGGGGCCGACCTGGGCATCGGCCACGACGGCGACGCCGATCGCTGCGTAGCCGTCGACGCCTCCGGCGAGTTGGTGGACGGCGACCAGATCATGGCGGTCCTGGCGCTGGCGCTGGCCGAAGAGGGCGCGCTGGTGAAGGACACCCTGGTCGCGACCGTGATGAGCAACCTGGGCCTGCACCTGGCGATGAAGGCGCACGGCATCACGGTCGTGACGACCGCCGTCGGAGACCGCTACGTGCTCGAGGAACTGCGCGCATCCGGCCTGGCCCTGGGCGGCGAACAGTCCGGCCACGTAGTGCTTCCCGCTCACGCAACGACCGGTGACGGCCTGCTGACCGCCATGCGGCTGATGGCCCGGATGGCTGCGACGGGGAAGCCGCTGGCGGAGCTGTCGAGCGTGATGCAGCGCCTGCCGCAGGTCCTGGTGAACGTCCCGGTGGTGGACAAGGCCGCGGTGGCCGGCTCCGCCGAGGTCCGGGACGCGGTCGGCGAGGTCGAAGCGGAGCTGGGCGAGGAAGGCCGGGTTCTGCTGCGGCCTTCGGGAACCGAGCAGCTGGTGCGGGTGATGGTCGAGGCTCCGGCCCACGCCACGGCACAGGCGGCGGCGGATCGGCTGGCCGGAGTCGTGTCCGCGGTCTGCTGACCGATCTGCCCGAATCGCTGCGGCTCTCGTCACTCTCCGGGTACATTCCGTAGGCGCGTGTTCGGCACCAACGGCGCGTTCAGTGCGTCATAAGGTGGCGAACGCAGGTGCGTTAAGGGAGGGGCGGAGATGGCGGGCGGCCACAAGGTCGATACGGATGCGCTGACACGGGCGGCGCGAGCGCTGAGCGAGATGCCGCGCAACACGGTCCAGCAGCCGCTGGCCGCGGTCAAGGACGTGCAGATCATCGCGGCCGATTTCGGTGAGGCGCACGCTCAGAACTTCCAGCCTTATCAGACCGGCGTGCAGAAGATCGCCGGAATGGTCGACGCCTACCTCAAAGCCTCGGACGCGTTCGCGCAGAAGCTGAACGCCGCGGGCGGGCACTATCAGGCGAACGAGAGCCAGTCCTCGAGCGACATCAAGGGGGCGGGCAAGTGAGCGCGAGCGCCAGGGACGACGTCCCGACGAAGCAAGAGATCGAACAGATGCTTGCAGACCCGAGCCTGGCGAAGACACAGGCCGGCACGGATCTGGCGTGGAAGTATCTGGAGTACATCGACGACCATGACCCCACCCAGTACGGGTTCCGGGATCAGCACGAGTTCGAACAATGGCGCGACAACGTCAAGCGCGACATGGCGATGAGCGGCGAGAGGCCGACGGATATTCCGCTCGGCGAGAGCGCCGTCAAAAAGGCGTATTCGCAAGCCAAAGACATTTACGACAAGAGCCAGACGGACGGCCGCGCCAAGGGCAAGAAAGACGCCGAGGACGCTAAGGCCAAGCTTGACGAGCAGGCAGCCAAGGCGTCGAAAACGGACGCGGGAGCGGGCACGTCCGACGAGATCCTCGATCTCGGCCTGCCAGGGATGCGGTCCACGTTCGACGTCTTCATCCCGCTGTACAACCGCGCGGCGCAGGCCGTCGGGTTCCAGCCGGTGAACAAGGACGACATCTACAAGCTCTACGACGAGCAGCGGAAGATCCCGTTCACCAAGTTCATGGCGGGTGCGGACGAATTTGCCAAGCTGGCCGGTGCGGTCACCGATGCGTCCACCGACGTGGCCGGGCAGTTGTCCGTCCATCTTGCCGATTGGCACGGTGCGGCCGCCGACCAGGCGAACAACTTCGAGAAGAACTACACCGCGGACACGAAGGTCGTCGCGGACGCGAATACGCATGCTTCCGACGCGATGAAGGCTGCGTGCGGCTCGATTGGCAAAGCCTGCCGAGACAAAGCGGATTGGGTCATCAAGTACCGCGTCGATTCCATCGGTCAGGTCACCGCGCAGGACCTCGACCGAATCATCCGGATCGTCGAACTGCGCAGCAATGCGAGTCAGGACGACTTCAAGCACTGCGCGAAGTTCCTCGACGCGGAGTCTCAGAAGATGATCAACGACGATGACTGCAACCTGAACGACGACACGGTCAACCACATCGTCGACCAGTGCACGGAATACCTGCGCAACAACTTCGGCAAGTTCTACGAGGGCTACATCCGCGACTTCAAGGCGATGTGCACGAATACGCACACCACGGTCGACGGGGCATGGAAAGCGCTCACTGATTTCTTCGGGCAGCTTCCGCAGGATCCGTACAGCAACGTGGACCAGACCGCGCCGGACAGCGGGACGGGCAAGTCTGACAGCGGTGGAGGGAAGCAGTCCGGCCCCGGCAGCACTGGCGGAACGGGTCCCGGCACGGGTGGGAGCGGACCGGGCACCGGCGGTGGGGGCGGATCGGTCACGCCCGCCTCCGTCGAGATGCCGAAGGTGCCGACCACGCCGTCGGAAACCCAGCCGGCCACTCCGTCCGGCGCAGAGACGAACCCGGTCACGCACCAGCCGCTGGAAGTCGACCCCGCGACTGGCAAGCCGTTCCCGATCGATCCGACGACCGGTCAAGCGGTGAAGCCGCACGAACCCGAGTCGATGACGGTCGAGCAGGGCAAGCACAAGATCTCCATGACCGAGCCGGCCGCGACCGGCGAGATGGCAATCACCGTCGACGACGGCACCGGCCACCCGAAGAGCTATCAGCTCGACTTCGACAAGGACGGTCTGCCCGCCACGCCGGGGCAAGGATTCACCCAGCCTGGTGTGCCGGGCGCGCACACTCCAGTCCCGGGCGATGCTTCTGGAGACCACGGCGGCGCGGGGCAGCCCGCGAGCGGCCACGGGACTCCAGAGCAGGGCACTACGCCGGGACCAGGGACCCCAGGACATCCCGGCGGCGGGGCCGGTGCGCCAGGCCAGCCTGGCGACGCTGCTGCCGCGCACAAGTACGAACCGGGCGCCGACGGCAAGATCCACGTCGAAGACGGCAACCTCAAGATCACGGCCGAGCGTCCGCAGGGCCCGGGCGGGCCCACCGTTGTCACGGTGGACGACGGCAGCGGCGAGCCGGTGAAGTACACGCTTGGCGGGGAAACGAAGCCGGACGGTGTCTCTCCGGGCCACGACGGTGCACAGCAGGCTGTGGGCGACGGTGGTACGCCGCCCAATGCCGGCGCGCGACCGGTCGATGGCCTTACGGCTCAGCAGGCGGCCGAGCACCCAGGGATCGGCACACATGGGCAGCCGGATGCCGGAGCCGCGCCCGCGGCGCACAGCGGCCAGTCGGAACCGGTATCCGCGCCAGGCGGCCACTCGGGCCAACCGGTCGCGCAGGAGGTCCAGCACGACGCCCCTGCCGCCTCGGCCGCGCATCCCACCGCTGGAGCTCCGCTGGCGGCTGACGCCGGAGCTGGCGGAGCGAGCGTTCCAGAGGTCGACGACTCGACTACGGCGCAGTCGATCGCCAATCCGATGGACAGCTCCGGCGGCCTCGGAACAGGGCACGACGATCCGAACAACCAGGTCCTGCACGCGTCGATCGGCAGCGACGGCCCGCAGCCTTCGACCGCCGAGCTGGGCACGGCGCCGACGCACAGCGACCAACAGCCGCAGCAGCAGGGCATGATGGGCGGCGGAATGATGGGCGGCGGAAGCCTCGGCAGCGCACCCGGCGGCCAGGATCAGGAACGGAGCAGCGCCTACCGGGTCACAGGCGGGTTGTTCGAGAAAAGCGTGTCGGGACAGCGGATCAGCGGGTCCTTGGACGACGATTCCACCGGCCGCTAATCCAGCGGGTCGAAAGGGGGTTCCTGATGAGTTCAGGGGATGCGCTCGCCGCGATGCGGGCCAAGCTCGACTCGCTGGAGGCGGAGAACGGGGCGCGCGCGGCGCTGCTCGACCGCAATCGTTCGGAGGCCGTTGCCGAGAGCAAGGAAAAGCTCGACAAGCAGGGTCGCATCCAGGGCGAGGTCTTCGTCCGGCTGCAGGAACGGAACCGCCGGGCGAAAGCTGCGGGCGGGTGGGCTACCGAGGCCACGACCGGCGAGAAGGACCCGGACCAAGTCAGTTTCGGGTTCGAGGACGACGAGGCGGAGAACGAGCGCCGCGCTGGCTACGTCCCGGCCGAGGAGCCGATCCTGCCGCGGTCCAACACTCCGCCGACGACCGCTCCGACGCCTGCTGCTGCTCCGTCTGGGAGGCATCGTCGCGGGATGCACCACGACGAGGACGAGGACTACACGAACACGGATTGGCTGGCTACCTGAGCAGGAGCAAGGGCTAGGCGCCTCGCGAGGTGCCTAGCCCTTGCTCCGTCAAAGCTTGCCTTCGCGGGCGTCGCCTCAGGCGGCCGTTTCCTCGTCCTCCAGCACCTCGATCGCCGCGTGCTTCACGTCCGCGTCCAGCAGCGGCAGGTACTTCTCGGTCCCGGTCAACTGGGTCAGGAAAAACGCCGTGAACAGCGCCTTCGTCAGCTGCTGAGTCGCCCGCTGCGGCTTCCCCTGCAGCAGCAGCTGGCTCCAGTGCCGCCCCTCCGTCACCGCGAGGTGGGAAGACTTCGACAGCGTCCGCAGCTGTACCGGCCCGGCCCAGGCGTGCGCGATGGCTTCGGCGTGGCCGACCGCTGGTGCGACCAGGTCGCCGTCCACCGCCAGGTGCATGCCAGGAACGCTGACCAGCTTCGCGGCTTCGGTCGCTGATGGGAACGTCTGGGCGGCGGCCACCGTCGCCACGGCGCGCACGCGAGGCCGCGCGTCGTCGCCGGCACTCGCCGACTGCGCCGCGGCCAGTACTGCCGCTCCGCCGCCGGTGGAGTGGCCGGCCAAGCCCAGTTTGTCCGGGTCGATGCTGATTCCGTCCGGGCCAAGGCGGACCGTCGTGATGACATCGAGGGTGGTCAGCAGGTCGCCGGCCAGCAGGCGGTGCGACGGGAGCGGGCTGAGCTGAGTCGCCGGGGCTGCCGCGACCACGCCCCAGCTCGCGAGGTGGTGCAGCAGCTGGCGGTAGCGCGTCGCGGGCTGCAGCCAGCCGTGGCCGAAGGCGATCGCGGGCAGGCCCAGGCCTTGACGCGGGGTGAACACGACGCCGGGGAGGCCGACCAGGGCGAGATTGCCGCGCAAAACCTCGTGCGGACCCGGGTGGGACAGCTCCGTGAGCAGCTGCTTGGGCTTGCTGGCCATGCGCGTGACCTTACTGCCCAGGCCCGCGCCCGGCCCGCGCGCCGCACCGCCGGTATCGCGGAGAACGTTGTTTCCGCTGTTCAGCGGGTTCGGACGGGACCGGGGCAGGGCACTGGTATTGCCTCGTTACGCTAGTTCTCGTGTGTGGAATCGTGGGATACGTCGGACACCGCCCGGCCCTGGACGTCGTGCTCGGTGGGCTCCGCCGCATGGAATACCGGGGCTACGACTCGGCGGGGGTGGCGGTGCTCGACGGCGCCGGCGCCCTGAACGTCGAGCGGAAGGCCGGCCGCTTGGCCAACCTGGAAGCCCGGCTCGACGAGGTCGGTCGCGACTCGTTCGCCGGCACCGCGGGCATGGGGCACACCCGGTGGGCCACGCACGGCGCGCCGGTGGACCGCAACTCGCACCCGCACCGGGACACGTCCGGGCGGGTCGCGGTGGTGCACAACGGCATCATCGAGAACTTCGCCGCGTTGCGCGCCGAGCTCGAGGCCGAGGGCATCGAGATGGCCAGCGACACCGACACCGAGACCGCGGCCCACCTGGTCGCCCGCGCGTACTTCGGTGGCGAGACCAAGGGCGACCTGCCGGCCAGCGTCGCCGCCGTCTGCCGCCGCCTGGAGGGCGCGTTCACGCTGGTCGTGACGCACGCCGACGAGCCGGACACGATCGTCGCGGCGCGCCGGTCGTCGCCGCTGGTGGTCGGGGTCGGCGAGGGCGAGCACTTCGTCGCCTCGGACGTCGCGGCGTTCATCGAGCACACCCGCGAGGCGGTCGAACTCGGCCAGGACCAGCTGGTCGTCATCACCCGCGACGGCTACCAGGTCACCGACTTCCACGGCGACGCCGCGCAGGCCAAGCCGTTCACCGTCGACTGGGACCTGTCGGCCGCCGAAAAGGGCGGCCACGAATACTTCATGCTCAAGGAGATCGAGGAGCAGCCGGAAGCGCTGGCGAACACCCTGCGCGGGCACTTCGAGTCCGGCCGGATCATCCTCGACGAGCAGCGCATCTCCGACCAGGACCTGCGCGACGTGGACAAGGTCTTCGTGATCGCCTGTGGTTCCGCGTACCACTCCGGCCTGGTCGCCAAGTACGCCATCGAGCACTGGTGCCGCCTGCCGGTCGAGGTCGAGCTGGCCTCGGAGTTCCGCTACCGCGACCCGGTGCTGGACCGGGACACCCTGGTGGTCGCCGTTTCGCAGTCCGGCGAGACCGCGGACACCCTCGAAGCCGTCCGGCACGCGCGGGAGCAGAAGGCCCGGGTGCTGGCGGTCTGCAACACGAACGGCGCGCAGATCCCGCGCGAGTCCGACGCGGTGCTGTACACGCACGCCGGACCGGAGATCGGCGTCGCGTCGACGAAGGCGTTCCTCGCCCAGATCGCCGCGAACTACATGGTCGGCCTGGCGCTCGCGCAGGCGCGCGGCACCAAGTACCCGGACGAGGTCGCCCGCGAGTTCGCTGAACTGGAAGCCGCGCCGGCCGCCGTGCAGAAGGTGCTCTCGACGGTCGGCCAGACCCGTGAGATCGCACGGCGCATCGCCGACTCGCGCGCGGTGCTGTTCCTCGGGCGGCACGTCGGGTTCCCGGTGGCGCTGGAAGGCGCGCTGAAGCTGAAGGAACTCGCGTACATGCACGCGGAGGGCTTCGCGGCCGGCGAGCTGAAGCACGGTCCGATCGCGCTGATCGAAGAGGGCCTGCCGGTCGTCGTCGTGATGCCGTCGCCGAAGGGCCGCGCGGTGCTGCACTCGAAGCTGGTGTCGAACATCAGCGAGATCCAGGCGCGCGGTGCGCGCACGATCGTCATCGCCGAGGAGGGCGACGAGACCGTGCGCCCGTTCGCGGACGAGCTGATCGAGGTGCCCGCGGTGCCGACGCTGCTGCAGCCGCTGGTGTCCACCGTGCCGCTGCAGGTGCTGGCCGCGGAGATCGCCAGTTCGCGCGGTTACGACATCGACAAGCCGCGTAACCTGGCGAAGTCCGTCACGGTCGAGTAATCGGGAGGCCGCCGCCGTGCAGGGAATCTGGACTACCGAACGGATTCGCGCGGCGGAGAACCTGCTGCTCGCGCGCACGGCGGACGGCGAGCTGATGCGGCGTGCGGCGTTCGGGCTCGCGACGCAGGTAGCCGGTCTGCTGGCCGAGGACACCGGTGGAGTGTCCGGCCGGCGGGCGGTGCTGCTGGTCGGTTCCGGCAACAACGGCGGCGACGCGCTGTGGGCGGGCGCTTTCCTGCGCCGGCGAGGCGTCTTCGTGACCGCGGTACTGCTCAATCCGGAGAAGGCGCATGCGGCGGGGTTGACCGCGTTGCGCCGCCATGGCGGCCGCGTGGTGTCGATTGTGGACAGTCCACAGTGGATCGCGCAAGCGGACGTGGTGGTGGACGGGATCGTCGGCATCTCGGCGCGGGGTCCGTTGCGGCCGGACGCGGCTGAGGTGGTCGCGCGGGTCGAGGCTCCGGTGGTGGCGGTGGATCTGCCCAGCGGGGTGGATCCGGACACCGGCGCGGTCGACGGTCCGCATGTCACTGCCGCGCGCACGGTCACCTTCGGCGCGCTGAAACCGGTGCACGCTCTCGCTCCGCAGGAGTGCGGCGAGGTAGTGCTGGTGGACATCGGACTGCGGCCGTGGCTGGGCGAGCCGGATCTGCACCGGCTGGAGTTGGCCGACGTCGCAGCGGCGTGGCCGATTCCCGGGCCGTTCGACGACAAGTACAGCCAAGGCGTGGCCGGGATCGCGGCCGGGTCGGCGACGTACCCCGGGGCGGCGGTGCTCGCGTCCGGGTCCGCGGTGCGCGCCACCGCCGGGATGGTCCGCTACGCCGGGCCCGCCGCGGATGTGGTCCGCGCGCGATGGCCGGAGATCGTCGCGACCGGCTCAGTTGCCGATGCCGGACAGGTGCAGGCGTGGGTGGTCGGTCCCGGCATCGGTACCGGCGGGGACGGGCGCGAGGTGCTGCGGCACATCCTCGGCCAGGGCGTTCCGGTGTGCGCGGACGCGGATGCCACCACGATCATCGCGCGCACGCCGGAGGTGCTGGACGCCCGCGATCCGGACACGCCGCTCGTCCTCACTCCGCATGCCGGCGAGTACGAACGGCTGATGGGGCGGCGTCCGGGCGCGGACCGGGTGGCGGCGGCGCGCGAGGCGGCGAAAAAGTACGACGCCGTGGTCCTGTTGAAGGGTCATTGCACAGTCGTCGCGGCCCCGGACGGCCGCGCCGCGGTGAATACTCCGCGTGGGTCGTGGCTCGCGACCGCTGGGTCTGGGGACGTGCTGACCGGGTTGGTCGGCTCGCTGCTCGCGGCGGGGCTCGACCCATGGCTCGCCGCCGCGGCGGCCGCCCAGGTGCATTCGCTGGCCGGTGCGATCGCCGCCGAGGACGCGCCGACCTCGGCGTCCGGCTTGGTGGAGGCGATCCCTGCCGCGCTCCGGCTGGTCCGCGCTGCTTCCCGCTGACCAGAACGCGCCCCAATGTGGCATTGGGTGCGTCAGATGCACCGAATGCCACATTGGGTGCGTCGCATGCACCGAATGTGGCATTGGGGTGCGGTGTGGCGGGGCGGTGGGCGAGAAGTTATCTAGTTATGTGTTAACTCTGGCGGTGATATCTGGTAAGAAAGGCGTGTGAGTCGAGACACGTCAGGGCGGCCGAAGACGCGCCCCTCCGACGCCGCCGTCGGGCAGCGGCGGCAGGAGATCCTCGACTACGTCATTGACCAGGGCGAAGTCCGGATCGACGACCTCACCGCACGGTTCGGCGTCAGCCTGATGACGATGCACCGCGACCTCGACGAGCTGGCCGAGCGGCGGCTGCTGCGGAAGCTGCGCGGCAAGGTCGAGGCGTACCCGGCGCTCACCATGGAGTCCGCCAGCCGGTTCACGCTGCACTCGGCCGAGAAGGACGCATTGGCCGAGCTGGCGATCCAGCAGGTCGAGCCCGGCCAGACCGTCTTCGTGGACGACTCCACCACGCTGTTCCCGCTGGTCGAGCGGCTTGCGCGGGTCGAGGGCCTCACCGTGATCACCAACTCGCTGCAAGCCGCGCGGCTGTTGGGCAGCGGGGTCGACGTAGTGATCGCCGGCGGCCATTACGACCCTGAGTACGACTCTTGCTCCGGTCCGGACGTGCTCGCGTTGCTCGAACGCACCCGCGCGGACGTCGCCTTCGTCTCGGTCAGCGCGGTCGCGGTGGGCCGGCTGTTCCACCCGGTCCGCGACTACGCCGAGCTGAAGAAGGCCGTGCTGCGCTCCGCGAACCGCAACGTGCTGGTGCTCGACCACTCCAAGTTCGGCCGCACCGCCACCTATGCGCACGGCACGGTCGGCGACTACGACCTGTTGATCACTAGCGAAGCCACTCCGACCGAGGAGATCGAGGCCGCGCTGAACGCCGGCACGGCCGTCGCGACGGCGGAGTACGTCGAGGAGGGTCAGCTTTATGACTGAGCTGGTGGCAGGAGTCGATTCGTCGACCCAGTCGACCAAGATCGTCGTCTGCGACGCGCGCACGGGGGAAGTCGTGCGCACCGGTCGCGCGCCTCATCCGGACGGAACTGAAGTCGACCCGGCAGCCTGGGCGCAAGCGTTTGCGGAGGCCACCCGCGACGTACTCGACGGCGTGCGGGCGATCGGCATCGGCGGTCAGCAGCACGGCATGGTCACGCTGGACGAAGCCGGCGAGGTGGTCCGCCCGGCTTTGCTGTGGAACGACACCCGCTCCGCGCAGGCGGCCAAAGACCTCACCGAGGAACTCGGCGGCCCGGGCGTCTGGGCCAAGCAGGTCGGGCTCGTTCCGGTCGCCAGCTTCACCGTCACGAAGCTCCGCTGGCTCGCCGAGCACGAGCCGGAGAACGCGGACCGGGTGGCGCGCGTCCTGTTGCCGCACGACTGGCTGACCTGGCGGCTGCTCGGCCAGCCCGAAACCGCGGTGACCGACCGCGGCGACGCCTCCGGCACCGGTTACTTCTCGCCGACGGACAACGCCTACCGTCCGGAGATCCTGGCGCACGCGTTCGGCGGCCGTACGCCGGAACTGCCGACCGTGCTCGGGCCGTCCGACGTCGCCGGGCACACCAGCGACGGCCTGCTCGTGTCCGCGGGCACCGGCGACAACATGGCCGCCGCGCTCGCGCTCGAACTGGCGCCGGGCGATGCGGTGATCTCGATCGGCACCAGCGGTACCGTCTTCGGCGTCGCCGAGGCAGGCGCGGCGGACGCCAGCGGGCTGGTCGCCGGGTTCGCCGACGCGACCGGCCGGTTTCTCCCGCTCACCGCCGCGCTCAACGCGGCCCGCGTGCTCACCGCGGGCGCCGGGATGCTCGGCGTCGACCTGCCGGAGTTCGATCGGCTCGCGCTGGCCGCCGAGCCGGGTGCGGACGGGCTCACCCTGCTTCCCTACCTCGACGGCGAGCGCACTCCCAACCTGCCTGGCGCGAGCGGTTCGCTGCATGGGCTGACCAGGGCGAACATGACGCCGGAGAACCTCGCGCGAGCCACCGTCGAAGGCATGTTGTGCGGTCTCGCCGCCGGCCTGGACGCGGTGCGCGCCCAGGGTCTGACGGTCAAGCGAGTGCTGCTCATCGGCGGCGGCGCGCAGTCCGCCGCGGTACGTGCCATCGCCCCGGTCGTGTTCGGCGTCCCGGTGGTGATTCCCGAGGTCGGCGAGTACGTCGCGCTCGGGGCCGCCCGCCAGGCTGCCTGGGCGCTCGCCGGCACCACTGAACCGCCGCTGTGGCAAGGAACTGAAACCCGGCTCGTGCTGGACGAGCCGGCCGGGGCGCTGCGCGCTGCGGGCATCGAGATCCAGCACCGCCACCTCGAGGCGCGCGAAGCCGTGCACGGGGTTCCCGCGAAATTCGGAGAGGACTGACCGATGGCCACTATCACCTACGACAAGGCGACCCGGCGCTACTCGGGGACCGAGCGTCCCGCCGTCGACGCGCTGGACCTGGAAATCGCCGACGGCGAGTTCCTGGTGCTCGTCGGGCCGTCTGGCTCGGGCAAGTCCACCGCGCTGCGGATGCTGGCCGGCCTGGAGGACATCGACGAGGGCGCGGTCTGGATCGGCGACCGCGACGTCACCCAGCTGCCGCCGCGTTCGCGCGACATCGCGATGGTGTTCCAGAACTACGCGCTGTACCCGCACATGACGGTCGCGCAGAACATGGGCTTCGCGCTGAAGATCGCCGGCCGGCCGGCCTCGGAGATCAAGCAGAAGGTGCTCGACGCGGCGAAGCTGCTGGACATCGAGCAGTACCTGGACCGCAAGCCGAAGGCGCTGTCCGGCGGCCAGCGTCAGCGGGTCGCGATGGGCCGCGCGATCGTGCGGGAACCGCAGGTGTTCCTCATGGACGAGCCGCTGTCGAACCTCGACGCGAAGCTGCGCGTGTCGACCCGTACGCAGATCGCCGCGCTGCAGCGCCGCCTCGGCGTCACCACCGTGTACGTCACGCACGACCAGGTCGAGGCCATGACGATGGGCGACCGCGTCGCGGTGCTGTCGGACGGTCTGCTGCAGCAGTGCGACACTCCGCGCGCTCTGTACGACCGGCCGGCAAACGTTTTCGTCGCGGGCTTCATCGGTTCCCCGGCGATGAACCTGGTCGCCGCGAAGCTCACTGCGGACGGGGCCGAGGTCGCTGGCGTGCAGGTGCCGCTCACCCCCGCGGTTCGCGCCGCGGCTGACGGCGACACCGTCACCCTCGGCTTCCGCCCGGAGTCGCTCGAGGTCACCACCGACACCGCCGGCAGTGTGCCGATCAAGGTCGAGCTGGTCGAGGAACTGGGCTCGGACGCGTACGTCTACGGCAAGCTCGGCTCGGCGGTCGAAGAGACCGCCGAGGGTTCGTCGCGCAACGTAGTCGCGCGCGTCGACCCGCGCACCCCGCCGGCCATGGGCGACACCCTGCACCTGCGGATCCGCCCGGACGAGCTGCATGTGTTCTCCGGCACCTCCGGGCAGCGGCTCTCCTGAAGCCATGACGTGGGAAACTGGCAGTCGTTATGACTGCCAGTTTCCCGCATTCCGAGACCGTCATCGATCTCGGCGCAGTGCGGCACAACCTTTCCCTGCTGGCCGCCCGCGCGGCCGGTTCCGCTGTGATGGCCGTGGTCAAGGCCGACGCGTACGGGCACGGCGCGGTGCCGGTGGCCCGTGCCGCGGTCGAGGCCGGGGCGACCTGGCTCGGTGCCTGCTCGCTGCAGGAAGCGCTCGCGTTGCGCGCTGCCGGGCTGTCCACCCGGCTGTTCAGTTGGCTGGACGTGCCGGAGGCGGATTTCGCGCCCGGCCTCGAAGCGGATGTCGACCTCGGCGTCAGCTCGCTCGGCGAGCTGGCCCGGGTCGCTGCCGCGGCCGAGCGCACCGGAAAGCGCGCTCGCGTGCACCTCAAGATCGACACCGGGCTGTCGCGCAACGGCTGCCCGCCCGCCGACTGGCCCGCGCTGGTGGACGCGGCGGCGCAGGCGCGCGGCGTCGAGGTGGTGGCCGTGTGGTCGCACTTGGCGTGCGCCGACGACATCGGCCACGCGTCTATCGACGCACAGGCGAAGGTGTTCGCCGAGGCGTACGACGCGGCCCGCGCCGCCGGGCTCGACCCGATCCGGCACCTGGCGAACTCCGCGGCCGTGCTCACCCGGCCCGATCTGCACTTCGACCTGGTCCGCCCGGGCATCGCGATGTACGGCCTCAACCCGGTGCCGACCGACGACGACCTGCGCCCGGCGATGACCTTCCGCTCCGAGGTCGTGCTCACGAAGCGGGTGGCGGCCGGCAGTTCGGTGTCCTACGGGCACACCTGGACCGCGCAGCAGGACACCACGCTCGCGCTCGTGCCCACCGGGTACGCCGACGGCGTGCCGCGTTCGCTGTCCGGCCGGATGGAGGTCTGGCTCGGCGGACGGCGGTGTCCGGTGGCCGGCCGGGTCTGCATGGACCAGCTGGTGGTGGACTGCGGCGACGACGCGCCCAAGGCGGGCGACGAGGTCGTCCTGTTCGGCGCCGGCCGCTCCGGCGAGCCGACCGCGCGCGAATGGGCTGACAAGCTCGGCACCATCGACTACGAGATCGTCACCTCGATGTACCGGCCGCGAGTCGTGCGCCGGTACCTGGGGGAGCGGGCGTGAATCCGTCGGCGCGGCTGTGGGCGATCGCGGGTGGCGTCGGGGCGGTGGTGACCGGCGCTGCCGCGGCGGTGGTCGCGACGCAACAACGCAAGCCGGCTGAAGACCCGCTCGCGGACGAGCCGTTAGGCGAGCTGAAGCCGGACCGGATGTCGACGGTCGCCGCAGAGGACGGTACGCCGCTGTCGGTAGAGGAGATCGATCCGGAGGACGGCGAACCCGCTGAGCTGACACTCGTCGGCGTACACGGCTTCGCGCTTTCGCGGCGCTCGTGGCACTTCCAACGGCGCGACGTCGCTTCGCTGCGGTTGCCGCGCGTACGCCAGGTCTACTACGACCATCGCGGCCACGGTCTCTCCGGAGAAGCGTCGGAACACACGTCGACCATCGAGCAGCTCGCGCACGACCTCGACAGCGTGTTGCGCGCGATGGTGCCCGAAGGACCGATTGTCCTCATGGGACATTCCATGGGCGGCATGGTGATCATGGAACTGGCTGCGCAACGGCCGGACCTTTTCGAAGAACGCGTATGCGGTGTCGCGTTCATCGCGACCGCGGCCGGCGAAGTCGGTGCGCGCGGGTTGCCGCGACCGTTGCTGTCCAAGTACAACCCGCTGACGCGCGGCGTCGGCGGACTTGCTGGCTGGCAACCAGGGCTGGTGGAATTCGTCCGCGCGGCCGGCGGTCAGCTCACCCGGCAAGCCGTGCGACGGCTGGCCTTCGGCAGTCGGGACGTTTCACCGCGGCTGGTCGACTTCATGCTGGAAATGCTGGCGGTCACGCCGGTCCGCGGGTTGACGAACTTCGTCGGCACTCTCGGCAGCCACAACCGCTACGCTGCGCTGGCCGGGCTCAAACACGCGCACGTGCTGGTGATCGGCGGCGACTCGGACCGGTTCACCCCGTTCGCGCACGCGGAGCGGATCGCCGCGGAACTGCCCGACGCCGAGCTGGTGCGCGTGCGCGGGGCCGGGCACATGGTGCAGCTCGAACAACCCGAGCTGGTGAACAGCCATCTCATCGATTTGGTGCAGCGGTGCGGCGGCAGCGCCGCACCGAACCGGCGGAACTGGTGGTGGACAAGGTGATTCTGGAAACCCCCGAGGACACGATGGCTTTCGGGCGGGCGCTGGGCGCGGTGCTGCGCGCGGGCGACCTGGTGCTGCTCGACGGTCCTCTCGGGGCAGGCAAGACCACACTGACCCGCGGCATCGCGGACGGCCTCGGAGTCGGCGGCCGGGTCAGCTCGCCGACCTTCGTGCTGGCCCGGGTGCACGCCGCGGGCGCGGCCGGGGTGCCGCTGATCCACGTGGACGCTTACCGGCTCGGCGGCGACCTGACCCAGCTGGACGACCTCGACCTGGACACCGACCTGGAATCGTCGGCGGTGGTCGTCGAGTGGGGCGAGGGCAGCGCGGAACGGCTCTCCGAGGACCACTTGGTGGTCCGGCTGACCCGCCGCGACGACGACACCCGGACCGTCGTGCTGGAACCGCACGGTTCGTGGACGGACCGGGTGGACGAGCTGCAGGCCGCCTGAGCGGCACTCACGCGCCAAAAGCCGTGAAGGGCCCCTTTGAGACTTGGATTCCCGGAAGGGATCCTTCACGGCCGGTCGGCTGACGGAAAGATCAGACCGACTGTGCCTGTTCCTCTGTGGACAGTGCGGGTGCCGAGCCGGGCAACGGCTTGCGCGAGGTCTCCTTCAGCTTCGTCAACGTCAGCACGCCGACGACCCCGGCGATCATCAGGTAGTACCCCGGCCATTTCAGGTCGCCGGTCGCCAGCACCAGCGCGCTCATCACCAGCGACACCGTCCCGGCGAACGCCGACACGAAGATGTTGAACGAGATCGACAGCCCGCCGTAGCGGACCTCGGTCGGGAACAGCGCGGGCAGCGTCGACGGGCAGGTCGAGGAGAAGCAGATCAGCAGCAGTCCCATCAGGACCAGTCCGAGCAGCACCGCGGTCAGCGAACCGCTCTTGAGCAGCAGCACCATAGGGAGGCCGAGCACGATCAGCCCGCCCGCGCCGACCCAGAGGATCGGCTTGCGGCCGATCTTGTCGCTGAGCTTGCCCAGCAACGGGATCAGCAGCACGCCCAGCCACAGCACGCAGATCTGCAGCCATTCCGCCGCGGTGGCCGAGATCGCCTGGCCGCCGTGCGCGGACATGGTGCGTTCGTCCTTGAGATACGTCGGCAGGTAGCTGGTGAGCATGTAATTGGTGACGTTCCAGGTCACCACGAGGCCGCCGGCCAGCACCATTGTCGGCCAGTACTTCGCGAAGATCGTCCGCACTACGTGCTTGGCCTCGGCGTCCTCGCGCTTGCCGGACTCGTCGAGCAGTTGCTGGAACGCCGGCGTCTCTTCGAGCTTCGTTCGCAGGTAGACCCCGACGATGCCGAGCGGCAGCGCCACCATGAACGGGATCCGCCAGCCCCAGGTGTCCATGAAGGCAGGCGTCGAGACCAGCGGCAGCACCGAGGACACGGTCGCGCCCAGCGCGTATCCGATGAAGGTGCCGAACTCCAGGAAACTGCCGAAGTAGCCGCGTTTGCGGTCCGGGCTGTACT
Source organism: Amycolatopsis benzoatilytica AK 16/65 (assembly GCF_000383915.1). NCBI lineage: Bacteria > Bacillati > Actinomycetota > Actinomycetes > Pseudonocardiales > Pseudonocardiaceae > Amycolatopsis > Amycolatopsis benzoatilytica. Next base: position 6,100,052 of record NZ_KB912942.1, on the reverse strand, counting down.
CGGCGATGAACGTCATCGCGCCGGCGTACTCGCCGCCGGTGGAGAAACCCTGCAGGATCCGTGCGCAGACCAGCAGGATCGGCGCGGCCAGCCCGATCGAGGCGTACGACGGGATCAGGCCGATCAGGAAGGTGCCGGTGGCCATCAGGATCACCGTCACCGCGAGCACCTTGGTCCGGCCGATCCGGTCGCCGAGCGGGCCGAAGAACAGGCCGCCGAGCGGACGCACCAGGAACGCCACCGCGAACGTCGCGAACGTCGCGAGCTGGGCTAGCGCGGGATTGCCAGGCGGGAAGAACTGCGCCTCGATGGTGGTGGAGAGGTATCCGTAGACCCCGAAATCGAACCACTCGGTGATGTTGCCGACCGCTGCCGCCCCGACGGCCCGGCGCATCGTGGCGCTGTCTGTGACGGTGACGCCGCCCGACGGCCCCCTCCCGTCCGCTGCCTCTGTCACATCGCTCCCTTCGCTTCTCAGGCTCCTTGATCCGGAACCCACCGATCAGCACGTACCGCGATCGAGAGGAAGCCTAACGTGACGCGTCTCACCCTCGCAGGGGGTTGGCGGCGGTAACACGCGTCCGGGACCATGCGCTTGAACAGGGAGAACCTGGAAAATCACCCGTGAGGAGGAGCCGAAATGACGGCAGTATTCGTGGCCATCGCAACATGTGCGACGGCGGGAGTCGCGGTCGCGGCTTCCCTTGCGTCCTACGCGCAGCGCAACTGGCGCAGCCGCGCCTAAGGCTCGACGATCCCGACGGCCAGGCCGAGGCCGACCAGGTCTTGCGGGCGCAACCGCAGCTGGTCGGCTACGGCCGGGATCTCGGTCATCGGCCGTTTCAGGATCGCTGCCGCGGCCTCCGGGGAAGTGACCGAGAAGTACGCGTCGGGCGCGATCCAGGTCGTGCCCGAGGCGGCGAACGCCAGCGCGCCGCCGGATCCGCCTTCGCCGATCACGAGCGTGGTGACCGGCACCGCGGCGGTCGCGATCGCTTCGAACAGCTCCGCGATCGCCGGTCCGATGCCGTTCCCTTCCGCGTCGGCGTCGTTGGCTGCGCCGGGTGTGTCCACCAGCGTCAACACCGGGATTCCTAGCCGCGACGCCAGCCGGACCAGCCTGGCAGCGGTGCGGAAGCCCGCCGGACGGGTCGCAGTGCCGCACTGCGCTGCGTACGCGATTGCGCGTCCTTCTCGCCAGCCGAAGCCGCACTGCACGCCTTCGTCGACATGGCCGACACGGTCGCCTTGGATGTTCTCTCGCCAGTCGAAGTAGGTGTCGAGGTACTCCGGGGCGCGCGCTCGCGAAGAAGCGCGCGCCCTCCGTACGGCGTCCCACCCGGTCTCGGGTAGCGCGACGGCGCGACGGGCCGCAGGCGGGGGAGCGGGCTCTGTCGATCGTGAGGACAGCAGCTGTAACCATCGCACGAGTACGTCGCGAAGCTCCTCAGGCTCCACGAGACGGTCGACCTGACCCCACTCCAGCTTCGCTTCGACGCTGTACGCCTCCGAAGGCGACGATGCCGGCCGTACTCGAGAGCCCGCGAAGCCCACCTGCGCGTACGGCAGACCGAGCACGACGTCGGAACCCGCGCCGAGCGTCGCCCAGCCGCCACCGGTCGACGGGTCGCGCAGCACCGAGAGCTGTGCGATGCCCGCCGCGCGGGCTTCGGCGGAGGCGCGTGCGATCCGCTGCAGCTGAGAGAGGGCGCGCATCCCGTGCTGCATCCGGCTGCCGCCGGTCGCGACCAGCGACACGACGGGCAGTCCGCGCTCCTTGGCGTGCGCGAAGGCGGCTTCGATGCGGTCGCCGGTCTGCTGGCCGATCGAACCGCCGAGGAACCCGAACTCCCACGCGATCAGCACGGCAGGCAGGCCGTCGATCCGAGCCTCGCCGACGATCGCCGATTCGGTCTCGCCGGTGCGCACGGCCGCCTTGGCGTGGGCTTCCGGGTAGCCCGGCCATTCGATCGGATTGTCGGCCACCGGGTGCACCGTCGACAGCTCGGTGAACTCGGCGGCGAGCTCGCCCAGCAGCTCGCGTGCGGAGCCGGTCATCCCAGCGCTCGCTTCATGACCTTGCCCATGTCGTTGCGCGGCAACGCGTCCAGGTACCGCACGACCCGCGGCCGCTTGTGCGGGGCGAGAAGTCTCGCGACATGGTCGGCGAGCTGCTCGACGGTCGGCCGCTCGCCGGCTGGCACCACCCAGGCGACGATCCGCTCGCCGAGGTCGTCGTCCGGTTCGCCGGTCACCGCGACCTCGGCGACGTCCGGGTGTTCCAGCAGCGCGTTCTCGATCTCGCCGGCGCCGATCTTGTAGCCGCCGCTCTTGATCAGGTCAGTGGCCTTGCGGCCGACGATCCGCACGTACCCGTCCGGGTCGCGGGTGGCCATGTCGCCGGTGCGGAACCAGCCGCCGTCGAGCGCGGCGGCCGTCGCGTCCGGCCGGTTGAGGTATTCGGTGAACAGGTTCGGCCCGCGGACCTGGATCTCGCCGACCGTGTCCGGCTCGCTGATTTCGGCTCCGGACTCGTCGATCAGCCGCAGTTCGACCCCGGCGAGCGGGACGCCGACCGAACCCGGTTTGCGCTCGCCGTCCGCGCGGACGCTGGTGTTCATCAGCGTCTCGGTCATCCCGTAGCGCTCCACGACCTGCTGGCCGGTCGCGGCGGTGATCCGCTGGTGGTCGTGCACCGGCAACGCGGCCGAGCCGGACACGAGCAGCCGGGCGGACTTGAGCGCGCCGGCGAGCGCTTCGTCGTCGGCGACCGTCTCGGCGATCCGGTGGTACATCGTGGGAACGCCGAACAGCATGGTCGCGCCGTTCGCTAGTTCCCGGGTGACGCCTTCGAGAGAGAACCGGCCGAGGTGGCGCACCGAACCACCGCGGCGCAGCGGGCCGAGGATGCCGAGGATCAGGCCGTGCACGTGGAACAGCGGCAGCCCGTGGACGAGCACGTCGTCCGCGGTCCACTGCCAGGCGTCCTCGAGCGCGTCGAGCGTGGTCGAGATCGCGCGGCGCGGCAGTACGACGCCTTTGGGCGGGCCGGTCGTGCCAGAGGTGTAGACGATGAACGCGGGCGCTTCCGCGTCCGGTTCTTCACTCGGCGGCGCGCCTTCGCCGGTCAGCGGAATGTCGCGCCTCGGCAGGGTAAGCGCGGCGGGCAGTTCGACGCCTGGCTCGGCGAGGACCAGCTCCGGCTTGCTGTCGGCGAGGATGTGCGCGAGTTCGCGCTCGCCGATCTTCGGGTTCAGCGGCACGACCGCGACCCCCGCGAGCAGCGCGGCGACCACCGCGACGCTGGTGTGCACTGTCGGCGTCGCCCACACCGCCACCCGCCCGGCGGGAAGCTCCGCGGCCAGCGCGCCGGCGACCGAGCCCAGTTCGGCGTAGGTCAGCTTCCGGTCGCCGAAGCGCAGCGCTTCCTTCGCGGATCCGGCGGCGACTGCGGGGAAAAGCGGATCGGGCACTTCGCGGACCTCCTGCGTCGCCGGCACCTGGAATCGCACCGTACCTCGTGCCCGGGCCCGATTCACAGCAACGGCGCTGGGCTTTGTCCGGTGAGGTGGTCGAGCAGCGCGTGCATCCGGGTGACCATGGTTTCGTACCGGGCCGGGGCCACGTTCACGTAGCGCTCGCCGCCGTCGGTGGTGGAGAAGGAAAACAGGTACCGGCCGTGGTCGGTGTCGTAGTACGTGCAGACGTCCGGCCCGCTGGTCCGCCGCCCGCCGAGGCCGTCCCGGGTGGCGGCGGTGATCTGGCCGCCGCCGTGCCGGGGCAGCGCGGCGATGTCGAGCACGAGCCGCGCGTCGTGGCGGGCCGGTCCGCCGTCGATCGCGAGCTGCACCGCGGATTCGGGAACTGACACTGCCGGCCCGTCCGCGGGCGGGACCCGGGGCAGTTCCCGGACCAGGCTGTCCGCGATCGCGTCCGGCCGGGCGGGCCGGATCACAACGGTGCTGGTGGAGGGCATGTGACAGGCGAGCACGGCGTCCTTGCCGGAAGCGGCGACGAGCAGCCGGTAATGCCGGTCGCGGCCGCTTTCGACGGTCGCGGACAGCTCCGTGGTGCCGCGGCACAGCACGGTCATGGTCCGGACGAATGCCTCGTCCGGACCGCCACGACCCCACACGCCTTGGCTGGCCATGGCGTCGACCGCCGCGTCGCGGTACGCGCGGTCCTCTTCCGGGTCGCGCCAGAGCACGTCAGGAGACAGCGAGGAGGGGAGCGAGACCCCGGCCAGCTCTGCCGCGAGCGGCAACGAGTCGGCCGGAAGCACCACCTCGCGCGAAAGCACGAGCATCGTCAGAGACCGATCACCGGCGGGACCGCCTTGGGCAGCTCGCCGATCAGCGCGGCGTCCGGGTCCTGTTCGACGAGGTAGTCGGCGGTCTCGTGGACCAGGTCGTCCTCGCCTTCGCCCTTCTTGCCGTGCCCCATCGCGCCGCCCATGCCCGACGCCCCTGGACGACCGGCCGCACCGGCCACGCCGCCCTTGCCGCCGACGGCCTCGGCATTGCCGACCGACCCGGCGCCGGTGCCCGCACCCGCGCCGCGGCCGAGGCTGTTGCCCGCGCCGCCGCTGCCGCCCGGACCGCCGGTGGAGCCGCCGCGCCCGCCGCTGAAGTCGCTGCCGCCGGCTCCGCCGAACGGACCGGTGACCCCGGGCGCGTAGAGGCTGTTGCTGTTCCCGCCGCCCCCGCTGGTCGGGTTCGGCCCGGTGCCGTTCGGCGACCAGGGGTTGACCGGGTTGGTCGTGGTGACGTCCGGCGGAACGTAGCCGGACGTGGTGGTCTCCTCCGTCCCGCCCGAATGCCGGACCGGCGGGTCGACCGGCGGGTGAGCCGGCGGAACGTCCTTCGGGCCCCACGGATGCGTGTCCGACGGCGGCAGGGCTCCCGGCGGACCGGTGCGGTCGTTGGTGTGGTCGGTGGCGGAACCGGTGCTAGTGCTGCCGGTGCTGCTGGTGGTGCTGTTGCCGCCGCCGGCGTAACCGTCGTTGGGCATCGACCCGCCGCCCGGCAGGTAACGCGTGGGCAGATGCCCGGTGCCGGTGCTGCTCGGCTGGGTGACGGTGAAGTCGCCGCCGGCCGAGGGCAGAGCGAGCTCGCCGTACTGCGAGGGGTTCGTCCATTGGGCCGAGTTGTCCGAGGACTGGGAGTGATAAGTACTGTAACTGTCAGTGACGATCTGGGCCTTCTTGTTCCATGCGTCGATCTCGTCGGCTCGATTGGACATGAAGGAAAGCGGGGTGTCGGAGACCCAGTCGTTGGCCGGCTTGTCGCCGAGGTCTCCAACGCCCTGGATCTTGCTCTGCAGAGAGTTGAAGGAACCGCCCTGGCCCTGGTACAGGTCCTGGGCCTGCGCGAGGTGCTGCCCGCTTGTCTGGGATGCCTGAACCAGCGGTCCGGCGCCGGCGTAGGCCTGGCCGGCCGAGTCGCCCTGCCAGAACTCGCTCATCGAGCTCTGCAGCCGGCGCATCTCGCCGGCGATCTGCTCGTGCTGCGCGGACAGCTGGGCGGACTGGTCGGAGCCCTGGTACAGGCCGACCGAGCCCTTGCCGGACTTGACCAGGCGAACGATTTCCTGCGGACTGAGGTTGGCCATCACGCACCTGCCTTGATAGTGGCGACCGCCGCGGCGGCGGCCTTCGCGGCCAGCGAGCACGGGTCGCGGTAATCCGGCGACGTTTTGTCGAGCAAGACCGAAGAGGTGAGGGTCTCGTCGTCTTTGATGCCGACCACGGCCTGGCAGCCGCCGTTTTTCCGGTCGTCCGACGGCGAGGTGTACACCGCGGGGTAGCCGTTCACGTCCGGTGCGACCTGGAAGTAGCCGGCGGCACTGTCGCGGTACGCGTAGGAACTAGCGAGTCCGCCCTGTCCGGGGACCAACCCGACGGCGACGCTGTTGCTGTCGGCATCGTTCCAGGTGCAAATGGGTCCGACCAGGCCTTTGCCCTGCCGGTTGCGGACCGACTTGATCACCTCGGTCGCCTGGGCCGAGCTGAGCAGTGCGCACGGGTTCTGCTCGTACTTGGCGGCATCCAGCGGGGCGTTCACCTTCGGCACGCTGGGCGACGAGCTGGACGGCGCGGCGGACGCGGCCGGTGCCGGGGTGCCCGGCGTCGAGGAACAAGCAGCCGTGGCAAGCAGCAGGAGGCCGACGGCCGGGCCGGCCGCGATGCGTGTCTTCACTCGGGTCATCCCTGCTTGCGGAGGCTGTCGGTGTTGGCCTGATCCTGCGCCGCGGTCTTGTCGATCGCTTCTTGCAGCTTGCTCGCGTAGCCCTTCGCGTATTCGTATTGCTGCCGCAGGCTCTTCAAGTACGCGTCGGCGTGCATGTCCGCCGCCTTTTTCTGCATCGAGCTGGCCGGGTCTTCGGCAGGCGGGGGCACGACTCGCAGCTGGCCGCCGGCGGCGATCATGTCGCTCAGCTTGTCCGCGATGCTCTGCCACTGGGGCTGGAGCTTCTTCATCGCGTCGATGTCCATGTGGAACCCGCCGCCCGCGGCGGCAGCGTTGACCTTGGCGTCCTCGGCCGCGCGGCGCTGGTAGACGTGCACGCCGTTCATGTTCATCGCTTCGCCGAACTGCTCGTCCTGGCGGTCGCGAAGGGCCTGCTCTTCCGGGTCGACGTACCCGGCGCGCCCGTCCGCCGGATTGCTCGAGCTGGACGATTCGCTGCTGGACGACTGGCCGTTGCCCACGATCACGCTCCCCCTAGTACCCGGCGGCAGCGTCTATCTCTGCCGACGTTCGGACTCAGCTTAGTCGCCGACGGTTCCCAGTGCGGACAAAATCCCCTAGCCGGGCAGGGGAAGTGCTCACTTACCGCAGTGATCGCCGCCGGTCCGGTCACTTTCCGTATCCGGTCGGCGGTGCCCTCCCGCCCCCGCGTCCCGTCGGGTCCAGGGCTACCCTGGGAAATCGTGCTGGTATTGGCGATCGACACGGCGACCCCGGCGGTGACCGCGGGCATCGTTGCCGTCGACGAGGCGGAGCTCGTCACCCGGGCAGAGCGCGTCACGGTGGACCCGCGAGCGCACGGCGAGCTCATCGCGCCCCACGCGATGGCTGCGGCGGAAGAGGCTGGCGTCACGCTGCGCGAGCTCGACGCGATCGTCTGCGGCGTCGGGCCTGGCCCGTTCACCGGGTTGCGCGCGGGCATGGCGACGGCTGCTGCGTATGCGCACGCGCTCGGCATCCCGGCGTACCCGGTGTGCAGCTTGGACGCGATCGCCGCCGATGTCGTGCGTACAGACAAGCCGTTCCTCGTCTTCACGGACGCGCGGCGGCGCGAGGTCTACTGGGCTGCGTATGACGCTTCGGGCGTGCGGGTCGACGGTCCGCAGGTACAGCGTCCGGCGGAGGTCGAGACGGACATTCGCGTCGCGGCGGGCGACGGTGCGTTGCAGTACGCCGCCGCGGTAGGCGTGGTGCCTATTGAGCCGCGGTTCCCGTCACCGGCCGGGTTGGTGCGCGTGGCGCGTACGGCGCTTCTCGAGCGCGCGGAGCCCGAAGCGCTGACGCCGCTGTACCTGCGTCGCCCGGACGCTGTTGAGCCGACCGCGCGCAAGAGGGTGACCGCGCCGTGAAACTCGACCAGTTGCGCCGCGCTGATGTCGCGAGGTGCGCGGAGATCGAGAAGATCCTCTTTCCCGGCGACGATCCGTGGAGTGCGCGCGCCTTCCAGTCCGAGCTGGACCAGGGCTACTACTACCTGGCCGCTCGCACCGACGACGGCGAGACGCTCCTCGGCTACGCGGGCCTCGCGGTAGTGGGCCGCCGCGGGGATTACGAGGCGGAAGTGCACACGATCGGCGTGGTACCGGAGGCGCAAGGGCAGGGCATCGGCAAGGCGTTGCTGCGTGCGCTGCTGACCCGCGCCGACGAAATGCGCGCGCCGGTGTTCCTTGAGGTGCGCACGGACAACGACCCTGCCGTGAAGCTGTACGAGGCACACGGTTTCGAAAAGCTGGGTATCCGGAAGCGCTACTACCAGCCCTCCGGTGCCGACGCGTTCACCATGGCCCGCCCCGCGCAGGCCCCGGCACGAGACGAGGTGGCCGGCTGATGGCGCGCGTCATCATGGGCATCGAAAGCTCCTGCGACGAGACCGGCGTCGGCCTCGTCCGGCTCCACGACGACGGTTCGGTGGAGCTGCTGGCCGACGAGGTCGCGTCCAGTGTGGACCAGCACGCCCGGTTCGGCGGGGTCGTGCCCGAGGTCGCCAGCCGGGCGCACCTCGAAGCGATGGTGCCGACCGCGGAGCGGGCCTTCGCGACCGCCGGCCTCAAACTGTCCGATGTGGACGCGATCGCGGTGACCGCCGGCCCGGGGCTCGCCGGTGCGTTGCTGGTCGGCGTTTCGGCGGCGAAGGCATACGCGACGGCGTTGGACGTCCCGCTGTACGGCGTGAATCACCTGGCCGGCCACATCGCGGTCGACACCCTGCAGCACGGGCCGTTGCCGTCGCCGGTGCTGGCGCTGCTGGTGTCCGGCGGGCACACCCAGCTGCTGCGGGTGGACGACATCGCGTCCAAGATCACCGAGCTTGGCTCCACTGTGGACGACGCGGCGGGGGAGGCGTACGACAAGGTCGCGAGGGTGCTCGACCTGCCCTATCCGGGCGGTCCGCCGATCGACAAGGCGGCCAAGCAGGGCAACCCGAAGGCGATCGCGTTCCCTCGCGGGATGACCGGTCCGCGGGATGCGAAGTTCGACTTCTCCTTCTCCGGCTTGAAAACCGCGGTGGCGCGCTGGGTGGAGAACGCCGAGCGGGCCGGTGACCAGATCCCGGTGAACGATGTCGCCGCATCGTTTCAGGAAGCGGTCGCCGACGTGCTCACCGCGAAAGCCGTCAAGGCCGCCCACGAACAGGGCATCGGCACGCTGGTGATTTCCGGAGGGGTGGCAGCGAATTCGCGGCTGTCCGAGCTGGCTGCCGAACGGTGCGCGGCAGCCGGGATCGAGCTCCGGGTGCCCCGGCCGAAGCTTTGCACGGACAACGGAGCGATGATCGCGGCGCTGGGTGCGCACGTCGTCGCGGCGGGCCGGGCGACCGCGCCGCTGGACTTCTCCGCGAACCCGGGGTTGCCGGTGGAGATCGTGTCGCTCTGACCTCATGCGGCAGAGCCGGTTCTAACCGGCTTCTTCGCTCACCAGGCTCGCCGCGGCGCGAGAGTGGCCCAGCAGAGTCTCGATCGCCAGCACGGATTTCGTTGCCGCGGACCCGTCCCCATACGGGTTCGCGGACGCGGCTGCTCGCAGCTGCCCGCCGAGAATGCGCGCGGCAAGCGTGGTGATCAGCTCCGGTTCCGTGCCGACCAACCAGGCGCAGCCGGCGTCGACCGCTTCCGGCCGCTCCGTGGTGTCCCGCAGGACCAGCACCGGGGTGCCGAAGGTCGGCGCTTCCTCTTGAATCCCACCGGAATCGGTCAGCACCAGCGACGCCAACCGCAACGCGCGCACCAGATCCGGATACTCCAGCGGTTCGGTCACGGTCACCCGCTCGACCCCGCCCAGCTCCTCTTCGACCTGCGCCCGCACTGCCGGATTCGGGTGCACCGGAAACAAGACCTGCACGTTCGGATGCTCGTCGACGATCTGCCGCACCGCGGTGAGCGTGCGCGTCAACGGCAGTCCCCAGGACTCCCGCCGGTGCGACGTCACCAGTACCAGCTGTTCGCCCGCCTCGGCGATCTCCATCTCCAGCAACGCGAGCGCCGGGTCTCGCGCGGGCAGGTCTCGCGCGGCCACCGCCAGCACCGCGTCGACGACCGTGTTGCCAGTGAGCGTGATTCGTTCCTCCGGAACGCCTTCGGCACGCAACGCGACCGCCGCCGCGGTGGTCGGAACCAGGTGCAGCGCCGCGATCCGCGAGATCATCTGCCGCGTTCCCTCCTCGGGGAACGGCGAAGTCAGATCGTGCGTACGGAGCCCGGCTTCCAGGTGCACCACCGGGATGCCGAGCCAGAACGCGGCGAGCGCGCCGGCCAGTCCGGTCGTGGTGTCGCCCTGCACGACGACCGCGGCCGGTTCGGACCGGCGCAGCGCCGCGTCCAGCGCGGGCAGCAGGCCGGACACCAGTTCCGCCTGGGTGCCGGTGACCCGCGGCGGGATGTCCAGCCACGCGTCGACAGTCACCCCGAAGGGCGCCAGCGCCTGCTCGACCATGCCCTGGTGCTGTCCGCTGTGCACGACGAGCGGACGCAACCCGGGGTGCGCGTCGAGCGCCAGCGCGAGCGGCGCGAGTTTGACCGCTTCCGGCCGGGTTCCGGCCAGCAGCATCACGTCCACCATCTTCACCCTCTCGAGTGTCCCGGAAAACCGGGCTGCCGGCGGCGTGACCGCCGGCAGCCCGGGACTTCAGCCGTCCAGGCGGGCGAACCGCCGGTTCCGGCGGCGCACGGCGACCAGTGCGGCGACCCCGAGGATCACCAGCAGGACGCCGAGCGCGAGCCACCAGCCGACGTCGGCGCCGGTGGCGGCGAGGGTGCCCACTCCGCCACCGGCGACGCCGACCCCGGCACCAGGCAACTTGTACATCGATCCATCACCTCACGAGGGTCAGGCAGCCGAACGCCGGCGGCTGAATCGCAGGCCGACCGGCACCGCGATCGCGGCGAGCACGCCGAAGCCGACCCACATGCCGGTGCCCGAAGCGAGCGGCATCGGGGGAGCGGCCGGGCCGCAGGTCGCCGACGACAGGACCACGTCGCCCGAGCCGAGAGCGCCGAGCGCCTCGCCGCCGAGCAGTTTCAGGTGCAGCGCGTTGACCGTGAGGCTGCCGTCCTTGTTCTTGATCTGCTCGTTGAGGATCAGCGTCGCGATGTGCAGCGGGCCGACGTTCACGGCGAGCTGGGTGTTCGCCGCCGGGGTGGCGTCGACCTTGCCCAGGCTGCCGAGGTTCGCACCGACCAGTGTGCTGCTGCCCTTCACGCCTTCCTGTGTCGCGGTGCACACCGCTTCGACGGCCTTCGCGCCGACGTTGCCGAGCGCGGCCTTGAGCAACGGCAAACCGACGTCGGCGGTCGACGCCTTCGACGTCACGGAGCCGGAGTTGTCGTCGCGCACGGCGGACGTGTTGATCACGCCGGTGGACAGCACGCCGGGCACGTTCGCGGAGACCGCGGTGTTGTGCGTCGGGCCGTTGGTGTTCGCCGCCGCGAGCGGGCCGAGCGTCACCGCGGGCTGCCCGAGCAGCGTCACTTTGACGTCGACGCCGTAGGCCGACCCGTCGCCGGGAGCGGCGCTGGCCGGAACGGCACCGGCCAAGGCGATGCTCGCCACGACCGCGGCGATCGCTCCGCCCCGTCGCACGAGGTGTCTCTTCACTGGTCCTCCGATTTTCTCTGGGCGAGCCGCGGCACGGACGAAACCCGCTGAAACCTTGAGTCGGCACGCGGATCGGTTATCGCCGGGAGTTTCAGAAATGGCACAGATTTTTCCCTCGACCACCGGATCGAGTGATAGAAATTCGCTTTGTCCCAGGTCGGGTAAACGTTCACTCGAACGGCCTAGCAAGATTGCGGCGGATCGTGCCGAAGGCTGCTCCGGTGTCTCCGGAATGGGGGCAGTCCGGTGCAGGGAGGAAACTTCGTGGCTTAAGCTCGCCGTGGGGTCCGCTTCGTTTCCGCTGGGTTTTCGGCTGAGAGGGTCGTCGTGGCTGCTGTCCATGTTCCGGTGACTGGTTCACGCAAGTTCCCGCAGCGTATCGCGCTGTTCGGAGTGCTCTGCGTGCTCGTCGCCGGAGTGCTGCTGGTGCTCGTGGAGCGCGCGTACCGCGAACTCGAAGTGCACCTGGCCGGTGCCATCCTTCGCGTCATCACCTCATCGGGTGTATATGTCGCCGGAAACCGGGAAACGGTCTACTTCGGGTTGACTGGCGATACTCCATTCGGGTTGCGAATGACGCCAGAATGCTCCTCGGTATTCCTGCTGCTGCCGTTGCTATTAGTAACCGCGGTGCTGCTCTGGTTCCGGCCGCGGAATGCCCGGCGGCTCCTTTTTGCGCTGGGAATTTCCGTGATCGCGGTGATTCTGGTTAATCAGTTACGGATCCTGACGATCGTCGGCCTCGTCAACGCCTTAGGCACGGACGAGGGCTATTACTGGGGGCACACCCTGCTCGGCTCGATGGTCAGTGTCATCGGCGGCGCGATCTCCCTGGTGCTGTTCGTGTGGCTGTCCACGCGCAAGACGAAGGCCGAGAAGCAGGCCGCGGCGTGAGCGACTCCGGCCTGAAGATCCTGCTGTCGGTCACGCAGGCGTTCGCGCTCACCATGAGCGTCGCGTTCCTGGTGTACGTCGTGCTGATCGTGGTGCCCTACCTGCGCCGCAAACCCGCCCCGGTCGGCGATCCGGCCGACTTCTCCTGGCACTTCTTCGTTCCGTGCCGGGACGAGGAGGTGGTGATCCGCGAGACCGTGCGTTACCTGCGCGGCACGTTCCGCCGCGCGCACGTGTGGGTCGTCGACGACGATTCCGACGACCGGACCGCGCGCGTGGTCCGATCGGTCTGGCGGCGCAACGGCGGCTACGACGCGAACCTGCACCTGGTCGCCCGCGAGCGCCCGGAAGCCCGTACTGGCAAGGGAGACGCGCTCAACGCCGCCTACCGGGAACTGGACGACTGGCTCGGCCCCAACGCCGACCGGGACCGGGTGGTCGTCGTCGTGGTCGACGCGGACGGCCGTCCCGCGCCCAACTGCCTCGAAGTGTGCGCCGCGGACCATTTGTTCGGCGACGAGACCATCGGGGCCGTCCAGCTCGACGTGCGGATGAGCAACGTGCACGGCCGCGCGCCGGGCCGCACCTGGTTTTCCCGGGCGTTCGGCCTGAAACTCGCCCAGCTGCAGGACCTGGAGTTCCGCACCGCGATCGCCGCCATCCAAACCTCGCGCGGCTTCACCGGCACGATCTCGATGGGCGGCAATGGGCAGTTCACCCGGCTGTCCGCGTTGGACTCGATCGGCGGCGGGGAGATGGCCCCGTGGCGAGGCTCCCTGCTGGAGGACTTCGAACTCGGCGTGCACCTGCTCACCGCGGGCTGGCGCACCGGCTTCACCCCGGACTCCCACGTGGATCAGGAAGGGCTGTACAGCCTGCGCAGGTTCCTCGTGCAGCGCACCCGGTGGGGGCAGGGCACCATGCAGTGCATGCGGTACCTGCGCCGGATCTGGGACTCGCCGCACGTGTCCACTTTGGGCGCCGCGGAGATGATGTACTACCTTGCGCAGCCGTGGATGCAGCTGCTCGGCTCGCTGCTCTACCCGGTTCCGTTCATCCTGCTCCTGGTCAACACGGCCGGCGATCCGGGCCAGGTGTGGACGTGGTTCACCGGCGGCGCTTGGATCCTCTTCGCGATCTACGGCTCGTTCGGACTGCTGCCGTTCGTGGTGTGGGGGCCGATCTATCAGATGAAATGCCTGCGCAGCAAGAACATCTTCCGCGGGATCGGCATGGGGCTGCTGTACGCGCTGTACATCTACACCTTCTACATCACGTCCTGGCGCGCGCTGTTCCGGTTGGTGCGTGGGCGTAACGGGTGGGCGAAGACTCGGCGGAACACCGAGACGAGCGCGGGCGTGAAGGTCGCCCTGGACGCGTGACGGCCCGGGGCTCGCGCGGGAGCCCCGGGCTATCCGTCCAGTTCTGCCAGCAGCGCCCGGACGCGCCGATCGATCTCGTCGCGGATCGGGCGGATCTGCGCGGCGGAGAGTCCGGCCGGGTCGTCGAGTTTCCAGTCGAGGTAACGCTTTCCCGGGAAAACCGGGCAGGCGTCGCCGCAGCCCATGGTGATGACGACGTCCGCCGCCGACACCGCGTCGGTGGTGAGTTTCTTCGGAAACTCCCGGGAGACGTCGATGCCGATCTCGGCCATCACCTCGACCACCGCCGGGTTCACCTCGTTCCCGGGCGCTGATCCGGCGGAGCGGACGGCGACGCGTCCGTCCGCGTGCTGGTGCAGCAGCGCGGCGGCCATCTGCGAACGGCCCGCGTTGTGGACACAGACGAACAGGACTTCCGGCGTGCGCACACGACCTCCACTCCGAAACCGGCGCCGAAGCGCCAGCGAGACATAGACCAAGCCCACCAGCACCGGCACCTCGATCAGCGGCCCGACCACGCCGGCCAGCGCCTGTCCGCTCTTCGCCCCGAAGGTCGCGATCGCGACCGCGATGGCCAGCTCGAAGTTGTTGCCCGCGGCGGTGAACGCCAGTGTGGTGGTGCGTTCGTAGGACAGGCCGATCGCCTTGCCGAGCGTGTACGACCCGGCCCACATCAGCCCGAAGTAGGCCAGCAGGGGCACCGCGATCCGGGCGACGTCCAGCGGTCGCGCGGTGATCTGGTCGCCCTGCAGCGCGAACAGCACGACGATGGTGAACAGCAGCCCGTACAGTGCGGCCGGGCCGATCCGCGGCAGGAACCGGTTCTCGTACCACTCCCGGCCTTTCGCCCGCTCGCCGAGGCGGCGGGTGAGATACCCGGCGACGAGCGGGATGCCGAGGAAGATCAGCACGCTTTTCGCGATCTGCCAGCCGGACACCGTCAGATCGGTCTGTGGCAGGCCGAGCCAGCCCGGCAGCACCGAGAGATAGAACCAGCCCAGCAATCCGAACGCGACCACTTGGAACACCGAGTTCAGCGCGACCAGCACCGCGGCGGCTTCGCGATCTCCGCAGGCGAGGTCGTTCCAGATGATCACCATCGCGATGCACCGGGCCAGCCCGACGATGATCAGGCCGGTGCGGTACTCGGGCAGGTCGGGCACCAGCAGCCAGGCGAGTGTGAACATCAGCGCCGGCCCGACCAGCCAGTTCAGCACCAGTGACGGCCACAGCAGCCGCCGGTCGCGGGTGACCGAGGACAGCCGGTCGTAGCGGACCTTCGCCAGCACCGGGTACATCATCACCAGCAGGCCGAGTGCGATCGGCAGGGAGATGCCGTCCACCTGTACGGCGGACACCGCGGTGTTCAGCCCGGGAATCCACCGTCCGGCAAGGAGTCCGGCGGCCATCGCGGCACCGATCCAGACCGGCAGCAGGCGATCCAGCGTGGACAGCCGGGCGGGCCTGGTCATGCCGGCGCCGGGACGTCGCCCGGGACGAGCACGGCGGAAAGCCGGGCCAGCACCTCGGGGTGGACGCGGTAGTAGATCCAGGTGCCGCGCCGTTCGCCGGTGGTCAGGCCGGACTCGCGCAGCACCTTGAGGTGGTGCGAGATGGTCGGGCCGGTCAGCTCGAACGCGTCGGTGAGGTCGCAGACGCAGGCCTCGCCTCCCTCGTGCGAGGCGATCAGGGACAGCAGTCGCAGCCGTACCGGGTCGGCTATCGCCTTGAACAGCTTGGCCAGGTCGACGGCTTGCTCCTCGCTCAGCGGCTCGCGGGCAAGCGGTGAACAGCAGGCGTCCATCGCGACGATCGGCAGCTGTTTCGGCATGCGTCTATCTTGACAGACGTCTATTCAAGCGGCAATCTGAGGGCACTGTTTAGACAATCTTCTAATCAAGGAGTGCGGATGTCTCGTGTGCAGCTGGCCCTGCGGGTCGGCGATCTCGAAGGCTCGGTCGACTTCTACTCGAAGCTGTTCGGCGTCGAACCGGCCAAGCGGCGACCTGGTTACGCCAACTTCGCGGTGGCTGAACCGGCGCTGAAGCTCGTGCTGCTGGAAGGCGAGCCGGGCCAGGCGACCGTGATGGACCACCTGGGCGTCGAGGTGGAATCGACCGACGAGGTCAGCGCGGCGAGCAAGCGCCTGACCGGCGAAGGGCTGGACACCCTGCCGGAAGACAACACCACCTGCTGCTACGCCGTACAGGACAAGGTGTGGGTGCACGGCCCCGGGCAGGAGCCGTGGGAGGTCTACACGGTAAAGGCGGACTCGCAGACGTTCGGTCCGGAGGCCACGGAGTGCTGCACCCCCCCGCGGCACCAGTGATCAGTAAGGCTTCTCGGTAGCTGGTGCAGGGTGCTACCTGACCCGATGGCTTGGTACGCGATGCTGAAGTACGTGAAGGGAACATCGAGGTACTCAGAGTCCCTCAGGGTTCCCTTCACGCACTTCTGCGGGAGCGGGGTTGCCTCGTCCCCGCTGGCGTCCTGGCGGGCATCGCGATGCCTAACCCGCCGCTCTCGGCCTTGCTGAGGAAACCTCAGTAAGCCGGCAGCAGCTGCACGTCGTCGAGGTTGACGTACTCGATCCGGTGGCCGAACTGGACCTGCACGTACGTCGTCTTCCCTCGCACCACCACGTGCTGCGCCGGGTCGAACGTGGTGGCCCACAGGTACTCCGACGGCTGGAAGCCGTTTACCGCGTACCGCTGGCCCGCGGCGAACGTGTACGGCATCGGCGCGAGTGCCTGCGGCGGGATGTTCGCCGGATACGCGGACGCTTCCGGGTATGCGCGGCCGTAGACCGGGATGGTCGCCTTGCCCGGCTTGGGCGTGGCGATCATCCCGGACGCGGGCACGGCGGCGGGTGCGGTGCCCGGGTTGTGGAACCAGGCTTTCTGCCCCAGGTACCAGATCGCTGTCCATTCGCCGCTGCGGTCGGCGACCGCGTACTGCTGGCCGGTGGCCGCCCGGCTGCCCACATCGGACACATCCATTGTGGACGGACCGGTGCCGTGCAGTCCGGGGTCGGAGACCAGGGGCGCGGAATCACTCGGCGCGGTGTGCAGCACCACAGCTTCGGAATTCATGGCCGGGCAAGGGTTTCCGGAGCCGATCTGGTCGCAGCCGGTGAACGTCTGCGGGTTGCGCTGGTAGTCCGGGGCGATCGTGACGAGCGGCGAGCTGGTGCTGCCGGTGCGGTGCGGCGGAGCGCCGAGCAGCTCGAAGTAGTGCTGCCAGTCCCAGTACGGGCCCGGGTCCCAGTGCATGCCGGCGATGGTCGCCGGAGTGGTGCCGGGCACGTTGTCGTGGCCGATGATGTGCGCGCGGTCCAGTGGGATGCGGTAGCGGCCGGCGAGGTAGCGCACCAGTTTCGCGGACGAGCGGTACATCGCCTCGGTGAACCAGGTTCCTTGCGCGGCAAAGCCTTCGTGTTCGATGCCGATCGACTTCGAGTTCACGTACCAGTTCCCGGCGTGCCAGCCGACGTCCTTGGTCGGCACGTGCTGCGCGATCAGGCCGTCCTGCGACCGGACCGTGTAGTGCCAGGCGAGGTACGTCGGATCCTGCACGAGCTTGAGCGCCTGGTCCCAGGTCGTCTCGGTGTCGTGGATGACGATGTAGTCGATCTTCTGGCTCGTCGGCCGGTCCGCGACGTCGTGGTTGCCGTAGCTGCCGACGGGCAGCTGCTGATATGGCGCGGGCACCGATTCGCACGCCACCGACTCCGGACACTCGGCTGCCGGCGGAGCGTCCGCTCGCAGCCCCAGTCGGTCCGCCTGGGTACGGTCCGGCTTCACGTCCTTCGCGGCCGCGAGCGCGACGTTCTGGCCGTCATCGGTCGTACGCATCACGCCGCTGCTGATGGTGCCGTAGACCTCGTCGGCGAACGATCGCGCCGCCGCCACGTCTTCGGAACCGCTGTAGCGCGCCACCGCGCCGTACCAGTCCTTAGCGGCTTCGCTGCGTACCCCTAGCTGTCGTTGGTACTGCGCGAGCAGCGCCGCGCCGCCGCGGATGTTCTGCTTTGGGTCCGTACGCACTGTCGTCGCGTCAGTGCGCAGCAAAGCGGCTGCCGCGTCTGCGGTCTGCAGGCTCGGCGAAGCAGTGGTCGGCGGCGGTGCCATCGGCCGGAAGCCCGGACGCGCGTCGTCGCCACGAGGGTCGTCGCTGGGGCCGAACTCGCCGGTCGCCCCGGCAGTGCGCAGGTCGGTGAGATGCATCGGGCCGTAGCCGGCGGCGGTGCTGGGCGTGCCCGCGTGGTCGTCCCAGCGGGACTCCAAATAGGAGACGCCGAGCAGCACGTCGAGCGGTACGCCGAACTCGCCGGCCGCGGCCGCGAAATCGCGCTGACGCTGACTGCCCGGCGCGGCGGCTGCCTGTGCCGGCGCGGTCAGCACGGTCAGCCCGGCCAGCAGTGCCAGCCCGGCGCCGGCGGCGGCGATCCGGTGAACTGAACGAGACATGATGGAAACCCCCAGGTTCGATGGCCATCGGGGGTGAATTTAACGGCTGACCGGGGCCTGGGCGAGCGCGCCGACGGGGGTCTGCGCCGAGCGGTCGAACGGCGCGTTCGCTCTCGTCCCGGCCGCGCCTGGCCAGCCGGTGCGGGACGATCAGACCGCGGAGCCCGGGCATCCTGTTCGTCAGGGCGGACGGACGGCGAGCCCGGTCACGCCGCCGGGCCGGATCGCGGAACCGGCCCGGAACAAAGCCGCCGGTCAGCCGCTTCCGCGACACGTTTCGCCACGTCAAACCGACCCTCCTTGCGAAGCTGGCACTCCCATGGCTAGAGTGCTAATCGAACGGCCCGGACACGCCCCGGCACCCGCGACGGCGGGGGTGGTATGAGCCGTAACAAGTCATCATGCCGACGCTTTCGACGACCGTGGAGGTCAACCCGGTGAGCGTGAACATCAAGCCGCTCGAGGACAAGATCGTTGTCCAGACGAGCGAGGCCGAGGAGACGACCGCTTCCGGCCTCGTCATCCCCGACACCGCCAAGGAGAAGCCCCAGGAGGGCAAGGTTCTGGCCGTTGGCCCGGGCCGCATCGACGACAAGGGCAACCGCGTTCCGCTGGACGTGGCTGTCGGCGACGTCGTCATCTACTCCAAGTACGGCGGCACCGAGGTCAAGTACAACGGCGAGGACTACCTGATCCTCTCCGCCCGCGACGTGCTGGCCGTCATCAACTGACGCGTCACTCGCAGCGCAAGGACGCCCCGGGCCCCGCACGATGCCGGGGTACGGGGCGTTTTGCGTCGCACGACCAACCGAAAGGTAAGCGGAAAGCGTTATGCCCAAGCAGATCAGTTTCGACGAGGACGCTCGTCGCGCGCTCGAGCGCGGGGTGAACAAGCTCGCCGACGCGGTCAAGGTCACCCTCGGCCCGCGCGGTCGCCACGTCGTTCTCGACAAGAAGTTCGGCGGTCCGACGATCACCCTCGACGGTGTCACGGTCGCTCGCGAGATCGAGCTCGACGACCCGTTCGAGAACCTCGGCGCGCAGCTCGCGAAGAGCGTCGCCACCAAGACCAACGACGTCGCGGGCGACGGCACCACCACCGCCACCGTGCTCGCCCAGTCGCTGGTGAAGCACGGCCTGCGCAACGTGGCCGCCGGTGCCAACCCGACCTCGCTCGGCAAGGGCATCGAGGCGGCCGCGGAGAAGGTCGTCGAGGTCCTGAAGTCCAAGGCCACCCCGGTCAAGGGCCGCGACGAGATCGCGCAGGTCGGCACCGTCACCTCGCGTGACTCGGCCATCGGCGCGCTGCTCGGCGAGGCCGTCGAGCGGGTCGGCGAAGACGGCGTGATCACCATCGAGGAGTCGTCCACGCTGGCGACCGAGCTCGTGATCACCGAGGGCGTCCAGTTCGACAAGGGCTTCCTGTCGGCGCACTTCGCGACGAACCCGGAGGACCAGAAGGCGATCCTCGAGGACGCCTACATCCTGCTGCACCGCGAGAAGATCTCGGCGCTGGCCGACCTGCTTCCGGTGCTGGAGAAGGTCGTCGAGGCGAAGAAGCCGCTGCTCATCATCGCCGAGGACGTCGACGGCGAGGCGCTGTCCACCCTCGTGGTGAACTCGCTGCGCAAGACGATCACCGCGGTGGCCGTCAAGGCCCCGTTCTTCGGCGACCGCCGCAAGGCGTTCCTGGACGACCTCGCGGTCGTCACCGGCGGCGAGGTGATCTCCGCGGAGATCGGCCGCAAGCTGTCCGAGGTCGACCTCGGCTCGCTGGGCAAGGCCCGCCGCGTCGTCGTCACCAAGGACGACACGACGATCGTCGACGGCGGCGGCACCAAGGAAGCCATCGCCGGGCGGACCGCGCAGATCCGCAAGGAGATCGAGACCACCGACTCCGACTGGGACCGCGAAAAGCTGCAGGAGCGGCTCGCGAAGCTCGGCGGCGGCGTGGCCGTGATCAAGGTCGGCGCGGCCACCGAGACCGAGCTGAACGAGCGCAAGCACCGCATCGAGGACGCCGTGGCTTCCACCAAGGCGGCCGTCGAAGAGGGCATCCTGCCCGGCGGCGGCTCGGCGCTGGTGCACGCGGTCAAAGAGTTGGCAGGGCTCGAGTCCGAGTTCTCCGGCGACGAGGCCACCGGCGTGCGCATCGTCCGCGACGCGCTCACCGCTCCGCTCTTCTGGATCGCGTCGAACGCGGGCCACGAGGGCGCGGTCATCGTGCACAAGGTCCAGGAGCAGGGCTGGGGCCAGGGCTTCAACGCGGCCACCGGCGAACTGACCGACCTGATCGCGGCCGGCATCGTCGACCCGGTCAAGGTCACCCGCTCGGCCGTCTCGAACGCGGCGTCCATCGCCCGGCTCGTGCTGACCACGGAGAGCTCCGTGGTCGAGAAGCCGGCCGACGAGGAGCCCGAGGCCGGCCACGGCCACGCGCACTGACGCGGTTTTCGTGAAACGGGGCGGCATCCCTTGGGGTGCCGCCCCGTTTTTCATGGCTTGAGCCGCCAGCGGATCTCGCCGTCGTGCCAGTCGGCAGTCCGCACGAGCCCGGCCGCGGCCGCGACCCGGGCGGAGGCGTGATGGTCCGGGTGGATGTGGGCGACGACCTCGTCGACCGGTTGCCGAGCCAGCCAGCCGACCAGCCCTCGCGCGGCTTCGGTCGCGATGCCGCGTCCTTGCCACGGCGTGCCCACCACCCAGGCTATTTCGGCTGTTCGCTCGGCGACTGTCGCTTGGACCGTGCCCGTCAAGCAGGAATCGGCGCGCAGCCGGATGACCCAGTTCAACCAGGACACGGCCGGGTCGGGAGAGCCGGCCGTCATGCGCTGGTAGCGCTGGCGGAGGGTTTCGACCGGATCCGGGGCACCGCCGATGTAGGTGTGCAGGGCCGGATCGGCCAGCACGATCGCCATTTCGTCGGCGTGTGCCACCCGCAGCGGCAGGAGATCGAGCCGCGGAGTCTCGATCACTGAAGTCACCGCTGTTTCCGGGGCATGGTGTCGACCGGATGGCTGAAGCACGCGACCCGCCAGACCGCCGGTTCGCTGGGCGGCGATCTGCGGGCGGCGCGGCTGCCGGTTGCCTCAGGTCGTGTGACGCGCGGCTGGATGCGGGGCCAGCCGGCTGCCGCGTCGTCCGCGCGGAAGCGCACCCGGAAGATCATGTCCTGGAGCATAGGGAAGACGCGGCCGCGGACCGCGGCTTTCTCCGGCCTCAGGCCGTGAACCCGCCATCCACCGTGATCGCGGTCCCAGTGATGTACCGCCCGCCCGGACCCGCGAGGTGCGCCACCGTCGCCGCGATGTCTTCCGGTTCGCAGAAGTGCCCCAGTGCGATGTTCGCCAGCTGCTGGCCCGCGTGCGGACCGTCCGGCCGGTTCATGTCCGTGCTCGTCGAACCCGGGTGCACGACGGTCGCCGTGATGCCGCGTTCGCTCAGGTCGCGGGCCAGTGCCCGGGTCATCCCGACCAACGCGGCCTTGCTCGCCGAGTACAGGCTCAGTCCGCCGAACGGCGCGCGTTCGGCCAAGTCGCTGCCGATCGACACGATCCGTCCTCCTCGGCCCAGGTGCGCCAGCGCGGCGCGGATGGCGACCAGTGGTGCGCGGACGTGGATCGCCAGGGTGCGGTCGATCGTCTCGTTCGTCAGCTGGTCGATCGGGCCTGCCGGGAAGATGCCGGCGTTGTTCACCAGCACGTCCAGCCCGCCGAGCTCGGCCGCGGTCTGGTCGACCGCGCCGGTCACCGCGTCCGCGTCGGCGGCGTCCGCCCGCAGAGCCAGGCCGCGGCGGCCCAGTTTCTCGATCTTGGCTACCACTTCCGCGGCCCGGTCGGCGGCGCGTTCGTAGGTGATCGCGACGTCCGCGCCGTCCTCGGCCAGCCGGAGTGCGATCGCCGCGCCGATGCCGCGGCTTCCGCCGGTGATCAGCGCGACCTTGCCGTCCAGGGTCCCCATGCTCCACCCCTTTCTGTAGTGATAGCTAAATAAATAGCGACGTAGGATGGGCCGGGTCAAGGATTCTGTATCGTTCGCTAAAGAAGGTGGTCCATGTCACCGCGTGGCCGTCCTCGCGCGTTCGACCGCGAGGCGGCGCTCACCAAGGCCATGTTCGTGTTCTGGGAGCGTGGCTACGAAGGCGCTTCGCTGGCGGAGCTCACCGAAGCGATGGGCATCCGTCCGCCGAGCCTCTATGCGGCCTTCGGTGACAAAGAGTCGCTGTTCCGCGAAGCGGTTGAGCACTACCAGTCTGCGTACGGGCACTACACCGGACGCGCGCTGCGAGAGCAGCCGACGGCTCGTGAAGCGATCGAGGCGCTGCTTCGCGACAATGCCCGCGCATACGTCGAGCCTGGGCACCCCAAAGGCTGCATGGTCGTGCTGGCGGCGACCAACTGCACGCCAGCCAACGCGTCGGTCTGGAAGTACCTCGCTGCTTCGCGGGATAGCGTGCGAGAGCAGATCCGGGAGCGCCTTCGCCGCGGAGTGGACGAAGGCGATCTCGCCGCCACCGTCGACACCGAAGCGCTCGCCGCGCTCTACACGACCGTGTTCTACGGCCTGTCCATGCAGGCGCGCGACGGAGTCACCCTCGACACCCTGATGACCGTGGTCGACCTCGCGCTCGAGTGGTGGCCGAAAGACAGCGGAGGGGCGGTGTCCGAGGTGGACACCGCCCCTTCCGCGCCATGCTGAAGACTCAGACGTGCGCCATCGTCAACGCACGTTTGTCCTGCTTGATGATGTGGTCTCGTTCCGATTCGGACAGTCCGCCCCAGATGCCGTAGGGCTCGTGCACGGCGAGCGCGTGCTTGCGGCACAGGTCCAGCACCGGGCAGGACAGGCAGATCGCCTTGGCCCTGGCCTCGCGCCGCGCCCTCGCCGGCCCCCGCTCTCCGTCCGGGTGGAAGAAGGAACCGCTGTCCATCCCCCGGCACGACCCCTCCAGCTGCCAGTCCCACATATCTGCATTGGGGCCGGGGAGCCTGCGCGTGTCTGCCATCCTGACCGCCTCCGTCATCCGGTCGATGCCATTAGCTGCTCTGCTGTGGTGCCGATACTCCATTCGGTGCAACGGCGGTAACGTTAGAAGCGCGCCAATAGTTGTTCAATAGATCCGCGGCGATTCAGCCGTTAGGCATCCCCCGGATGTGTGAGCTGGGCTTTTGGCTCGGGTTGCCGGGACCGCTCGCGGGCTGGATATTGACCGGGTGGGATCAGGCGATGGAGAACCCACCCTGCCGGTGGCCTCGGTCGCCCGTCGGCTCGGTGTCGCGCCGTCCACCCTTCGAACCTGGGACCGTCGCTACGGTCTCGGTCCCAGCCGGCACACGGACGGGCGGCATCGCCGCTACGGCAGTTCCGACATCGGACGCCTTGAGCTCATGCAACGCGCGCTGCTTCGCGGCGCGTCCACGGCGGAGGCCGCGCGGTATGCGTTGGAACAGATGCCGCGAGCGGACGCGGTGCCAGCGCCCGCGCAGCCCGTGGAAGCCAACGGATCGAAGGCGCCCGTAGACGACGGCGAAGTCCCTTCTCGGCTCGCGCGCCGGCTGAGCACCGCAGCGCTGGCCATGGACGTTGGCGCGGTTCAGCGGATGCTCGCTGACGCGATTGGCGAGCTAGGCGTCCTGTCTGCGTGGTCTGGCGTGATCGACCCAGTACTGACGGCGTTAGGCGCGCGGTGGCGCGGCGTGCACGCGGGCGCCGAAGTCGAGTATCTGCTGGCTGAGTGCGTGTACGCGGCACTAGTGCGAGCGACGCCGGTTCTCGACGAGCCTCGTAACCAACGGCCAGTCCTTCTTGCCTGCGTGCCGGAAGAACGGGACAACATGCCGGTGTACGCGCTCGCGGCCGCGCTCGCCGGGCGACGGATCGGCGCGCAGCTTTTCGGAATCGCCTTGCCGTCAGAAGTGCTCGCGGTCGCCGTACGGCGAAGCGCGCCAGCGGCAGTCGTGCTCTGGGCGCATCGGTCGGACGCGGACTCTCGGCTGTTCACGCGCATCTCTCGGGGAAGGCAGCGGAGCCGGTTGTTCGCGTGCGGCCCCGGCTGGGATCCCGGGATGTTGCCGCCCAAGGTCGAGTTGCTGCCGGATCTCGGCGCCGCGGCAAACCGCGTCGAGCATGTTCTTGTCGGTGCTCCGCGATAGAAAGATCCGGTGGACGAAGAAGCACTGGCCGCTGTCGCGTTCGGTTCAGGCACCAGTCTGCCGGACTCGATACCTCGCGACGGATCGCCAAGGCGGCGCCTCCTGGCGGCCATCGTGCTGGGCGCTCGCGGCCGGTATGCGGCCGCGGCGGCATTGCTCGAGCCGCTGCGGCGAGCAGCGGATCCGGTGACGGCTTCGCTCGCCGGAAGCACGCTCGCGTCGCATCGGCGGCAGCTGGGCGGGCACACGGCGGCGCGGAAGCTGGACGGTCAGGCGCTGCTCGCCGTCGGGCTGACCGCAACGGACACTCGGGCACAAACGACAGGAAACACCCAACTGTCTCCCCGGTCCGCCGAACCGAGCGACTACGGGCTGGACCTGGCTGGAGCCCGAGCCGACGCGCTTCTCGGACTGGCTGCCGACAACCTCGCGCTCGGTCGCACTTCCGCCGCCCGCCGGCTGGCGGTCCGCGCCGCGCAGGCGGACCGGCGTTGGCGCGCGACCGTCCGCGGCGGCTGGGTCGCCGCCGAGACCGAACTTGCCGACGGGCAGCCCGAAGCGGCTATCGCCCCAGCTCAGCTCGCATACGACACGGCTGTTTCCAGGGGGGCGGCCCGGCACGTCGTGAAGTCCGGCATCGTCCTCGGCGTCGCGCTGCACGCCGCCGGCCGGCCCGGTGCGCGCGAACTCGTCATCGC
Source organism: Amycolatopsis benzoatilytica AK 16/65 (assembly GCF_000383915.1). Classification (NCBI taxonomy): domain Bacteria; kingdom Bacillati; phylum Actinomycetota; class Actinomycetes; order Pseudonocardiales; family Pseudonocardiaceae; genus Amycolatopsis; species Amycolatopsis benzoatilytica. The sequence continues at coordinate 6,075,118 of NZ_KB912942.1, read as the reverse complement.
CGCGTTCGAGGCCGCCGAGAAGCAGGGGCTGGACTCGCTCGGCTGGGTGGCCGCCCAGGTCGCCGCCGACCTGGACCCCGGCCGGGCCGAGGAGTATCGATTCAGGAGCCGGGAGGTGTTGCACGCAGTGTTACGGCACGCGGATCCTGGGGTGACGCGCATCGCACTCGAATCCCCGTGGGTGCCCGTCGGACCCCAGTAGGCCTGCGGGAACAGGCGTTCCGGCAACTGGGCTAAGAAACTTCAAAAAAAGCCACCGGATCGTGTCAAGGTTCGGGCTAAAGCGTCCGATAGGGGAAGTGGAATGTCACCCGGCTGCAGGAAGGAAACCCCGTGACGACGGTCTTGATCTGCGACGACCGACGCAGTGTCCGCGAAGGGCTCACCCGTGTGATGTCCGCGGTGCCTGGGGTCAGTCGCATCGACTGCGTAGCGCACGGTGACGAGCTGCTGGCCCGGTACACCCGTCAGCCGGTCGACGTCGTGCTGGTCGGGACGCAACGCGCGGTCCCGACGGGCGTCGAGGCCACTCGCCGGCTCGTCTCCGCGAACCCCCAGGCGAACGTGATCGTGTTCGGCGCCCCGGACGACGCGGGCAGCATCGCCGCGGCGATCGCCGGCGGAGCCCGCGGCTACCTGCGCTGGGACGCTTCGCGCCCCGAGCTGGTCGCCGCGCTGGCGCACACGCTGGCCAGCACCTCGGTGCCGGCGCCGCGGCAGCCGTCCGACCCGGGCGTGCAGCTCACCGAGCGCGAGCTGCAGGTCCTGCGCGGCATGAGCCAGGGCAAGAGCAACGGCCAGATCGGCCGCGAGCTGTACCTCTCCGAGGACACCGTGAAGACGCACGCGCGGCGGCTGTTCCGCAAGCTCGGCGTCCGCGACCGCGCACAGGCCGTCGCGCACGGCTTCCGGCGCGGCCTGGTGTCCTGACCGGCTGAGAGACATCCGGCAAACGGGGACTTCCGATCCGACTCCCGCGGTGACGAACGGGCCAGGGCAGCCGCCCTGGCCCGTACCTGTTGTCCTGTTGCCGAAACCTGTTGTCTTGTTCCCGACGCGCACGCGCCGCCCAGGTCCCCACCGAGCGACGGCACTGCCCGAACTACCGCCAACCTGCGCAAACCCCGGTCGGCCCGATTCACTCGGGCGGCGCTTCCGGGACCGGCGCGCCGGTCACCACCTCTGGCGGTTGTCTGGCAGGACTCCGACGGTACGGTAGCGGTGACCGGCGGGCGGGTATGACCACGCGCCGGATTCTTTGCACGCCTACACGTAACGCTGGGACTGTTGTCTGCGATGGCCACTGTGGGGGATGGACTGGACGAGCCGGTCGCCGCCGCTGTCGAGGGAGACCCTCAGGCAGTCGAGCGGTTGCTGGCCGCCATTCGTCCTCTGGTGGTGCGGTACTGCCGCGCCCGGGTAGGCAGGCAGGAGCGTTCGTTCGCTTCGGCAGACGACGTTGCGCAGGAGGTGTGTCTCGCGGTGCTCACGGCATTGCCCTCGTACCGTGACCAGGGCCGCCCCTTCCTGGCGTTCGTCTATGGGATCGCACAGCACAAGGTCGCCGACGCGCACCGCGCCGCGGGACGCAACCGGGCCGATCCGGTCGCCGAGATCCCGGACGAGATCGAGAACAGCGTCGGCCCGGAGCAGCGCGCTCTGCAGGGCGAGCTGAACGAGCGGATGGCGCAGTTGCTGCAGGTGCTGCCGGACAAGCAACGGGAAATTGTCGTGCTGCGAGTCGTAGTCGGACTGTCGGCGGAGGAGACGGCGGAAGCCGTCGGGTCCACGCCGGGTGCGGTCCGGGTGGCTCAGCACCGCGCGCTGGCCCGTTTGCGTAAGGTGCTCGCCGCCGAGGAGGTGATCTGAGTGACCGACCGCAAAGACCGGGACCGAGACTTGTCGTCCTCCGCGCACGGGGACGACCTGACCGGTTACGAAGCGGAGGCCGACGGGGACCTCACGGCTATCCAAGCCGACGACGCCCTGCTCGACGCGCTCGGCGGAACCGATCCGACGGTTGCTGACGGGCTCGGGGACCAGGAACTGAACGCGCTGCTGCTCGCGTGGCGCCGCGACATCGACAGCGAACCGCTGGGCGAGCTCGTGGACGCCGACACCGCGGTCCGCACCGTCAAGAGCGCCGCGTCGGCGCGCAAATACTCGAGCCGCGGCCGGCGCCGCCGCGTTTTCGTGCCGGTGGCGGCCGCGTGCGCTGCCGCCGCCATCGCTTTCACCGGCACCGGCCTCGCCGCGCGCGACGCTCAGCCGGGAGACACGCTGTGGGGCCTGACGAAGGTCCTGTACGCCGACCACGCCCGCTCCGTCGAGGCCGCCGCCGCAGCCAAGCTCGACCTGGAGAAAGCGAACCTGGCGCTGGCCGACAACCGCCTCGCCGATGCCCGCCGGGCACTCGCCGACGCGCAGGCCGCGCTCACCCAGGTCGCCGAGTCGGACAACCGTGATCAGCTCCTGCAGCAGCACCGTCAGCTGGCTCAGCAGCTCGGTGTGCCGACCACGTCGCCGACCGGGAACAAGCCCTCGGTCCCGCCGTCCATTCCGCCGGTGGACAACCCGGCCAGCAGCGCCGCGCACCAGCCGCAGCCCGGCCAGCCGAGTTCGCTGCCGGCGACCGGGACGAAGGTGCCGGACCCGTCGATGACGCCGCCTCCGCCGGTCACGTCCACGCCGAGTTCGTCTGCGCCGAGCACCAGCGCGACGGCGAACGACCCGGGTGGCAGCCCGCGCAACGAGACGTCGCAAGGCGCCGGTGTACCGAACGGGACCAGCAGCGGCTCGTAGTTCGCCCGAAGGTCCCGGCACGTCCAGTGCCGGGACCTTTTTCGTCGTCGAGGGGAGCGCTCGATGCTGGCTTTCGGAGAGCCCTACGAGACCGGGGACGGGACAGTGCTCGTCACCGTCACCCGGGCCGGCCGGCGAGGCGGGCAGGGGCGGCCGGTCGGGCTGTACACGGTGACCGCGGACGGGGTGACCTGGACGCCGGCGGTCGACCAGCACCGAATCGCGATGATCGGGGTGTGCACGGGTTTCGTGGCAGCCGCGCTCGCGACGTTCGCGGTGGCGCGGCGTCCGCCGTGGCCGGCGTTGACCGAGCCGGTGATGAAACGGTTCGCCGAAGCCAAGCTTGAGGAAGTCCGGCGGCTGGACCGCTGAGCGCGGGGCCGGACCTGGCGCGGCGACCCAGGTCCGTGAAGGACCCCTTGAGGGAACCTGAGTCCGGCAAGGGCCCCTTCACGGCAGTTCCGCCGTAAAGCGAAGCGAACAGGATCACGCGACGACTAGCGGTCCGGCGAACGAAAGAAGGTCCTGGTGGCCAAGCTCACCAGGACCTTCTTCGCCACAAAAGTCAGTACGCGCTCTCGTTCGCGGTGACCCCGTCCGCGAAGCCGCGGCAGTAGTCCCAGCTCACGTAGTCGGCCGGGTTCGGGTCGAAAGCGGGCTCGTGCGGGCGCATCCGGCCGTCCGACAGCAGCTGCTCCAGGCTCGCCCGCAGCAGCGTCCAGTCGTGATAGTGGGGTTCGTCGCATTCGCCGCAGTCGACCACGATGCCGCGGACCCCGCGAGGCTCCAGCAGGGCCTGGTACACCGCGAGGTCGGACAGGTCGGCCAGCAGCTCGGTGCGCTCGTCCGCGCTGATCGGCTCTTCCAGGTGGTCGTCGGGGTCGGGGATGGCCCGGGCCGGATCGTCCGGGTCGTCCGCGAACGGATCGGGGGGCAACACATCGTGCGGCACGGCCTGCACGCTACCCGTCGGGCCACCCACCCGGACCAGTGCCCCGGCCCGGATATCATGAGGGGAAGGCCCGACCACCCTCGGCCGCGTCAGGCACCGCTGCCCGCGACTCCAGCCCACTCCCGAGCCCACTCCCGCCAGGAAGGCCCTTCGCCCCTCATGACCAGCGAAAGCATCACCCCCTCCGTGCCCAGCAAGTTCGCGATGCTCGGCTTGACCTTCGACGACGTGCTGCTGCTTCCCGCGGAATCGGACGTGGTGCCCAGCCAGGTCGACACCAGCACCCGGCTCACCCGCAACATCACGCTGAACGTGCCGCTGGTGTCCGCGGCGATGGACACCGTGACCGAGGCGCGGATGGCGATCGCGATGGCCCGCCAGGGCGGCGTGGGCGTGCTGCAGCGCAACCTGCCGATCGAGGAGCAGGCGGCGGCGGTCGAGGTAGTCAAGCGGTCCGAGGCGGGCATGGTCACCGACCCGGTCACCTGTTCTCCGGACGACACGCTCGCCGAGGTCGACGCGCTGTGCGCGCGGTTCCGGATCTCCGGCGTGCCGGTCACCGACGCGTCCGGCGCGCTGGTGGGCATCATCACCAACCGCGACATGCGGTTCGAGGTGGATCACACCCGCCTGGTCCGCGAGGTCATGACCAAGACGCCGCTGATCACCGCACAGGTCGGGGTCACCGCGGAGGCGGCGCTCGGTTTGCTGCGCCGGCACAAGATCGAGAAGCTGCCGATCGTGGACGGCGCGGGCAAGCTGCGCGGCCTGATCACCGTCAAGGACTTCGTGAAGACCGAGCAGTACCCGCTCGCGTCGAAGGACCCGGACGGCAGGCTGATCGTCGGCGCCGCGGTCGGCGTCGGCCCGGACGGGCACAAGCGCGCGATGGCGCTGGCCGAGGCCGGCGTGGACGTGTTGATGGTCGACACCGCGCACGGCCACTCGCGCGCGGTCGTCGAGACCGTGCGGCTGCTGAAGAAAGAACTGGGCGAGACGGTCGACATCGTCGGCGGCAACGTGGCGACCCGCGCGGGCGCGCAGGCGCTGGTGGACGCGGGCGTGGACGGTGTGAAGGTCGGCGTCGGCCCGGGCTCCATCTGCACCACCCGTATCGTCGCCGGCGTCGGCGTGCCGCAGATCTCCGCGATCTACGAGGCCGACCTGGCGTGCCGCCCGGCTGGCGTGCCGGTGATCGGCGACGGCGGCATCCAGTACTCCGGCGACATCGCGAAGGCCATCGCGGCCGGCGCGTCCACCGTCATGCTGGGCAGCCTGCTGGCCGGCACCGCCGAATCTCCGGGCGACCTGATTCTGGTCAACGGCAAGCAGTTCAAGGTCTACCGCGGCATGGGCTCGCTGGGCGCCATGCAGTCGCGCGGCCAGGCGAAGTCGTACTCCAAGGACCGCTACGCCCAGGACGACGTGCTCAACGAGGACAAGCTGGTGCCGGAAGGCATCGAAGGCCGCATCCCGTTCCGCGGCCCGCTGTCGAACGTGGTCCACCAGCTCGTCGGCGGGCTGCGCGCGGGCATGGGCTACGCGGGCGCGGAGACGGTCGCGCAGCTGCAGGAGCGGCAGCTGGTCCGGATCACCGCGGCCGGGCTCAAGGAAAGCCACCCGCACGACGTCACCATGACGGTCGAAGCGCCGAACTACACGACCCGCTGATCAACTCGTTCTGCCCGGTTCGCCCGCTCCGTCCGCCCGCCCTGGTCGTCCAGCGACGGGGGACGGGGCGGGCGAACGCGGTTTTCCGGAGGGTTGACCAGCTTCAGGTCGCGATCAGGAATCCGTGCTGCGCACCGGCTCGGCGGAGGGGGTCTCGTTCCGAGCCCGGTTCCAGCCAAGCAGCAGCAGCGGGGTCGCCAGCATCAAGGCGCCCGCCAGGCCGAGCCCGCCGCGCGTGCCCAGCCACGCCGCGACCAAACCCCACAGCAAGGTCAGCCCCGCGGTGGTCGCGGTGCTGCTGATCCGCCACGCCGACAACACGCGGCTGACATACCGGTCGTCGGTCTCCTCCAGGCGATAAGTCGCCAGGACGGTGCTGTACATCGCCGCGCAGACGATCAGCCCGAACTCCACCGCCATCACCCACGTGAGCCCGGCGAACCCGGCCGGTACGAACGCCAGCAGTACTGACCAGCAGGCCCGCGCGGTCGCCAGGACCGGCAGCAGCCGGACCCGGCCGTACCGGGGCACCAGCCGCCGGGCGAGTTGGGAACCGAGCAGGCCGCCGAGGCAGGGCACACCGAACGCGAGCCCGTACTCCCAGGTCGGGAAGCCGAGTTCGCCGAGAAGCAGCACGGCCAGCAGCGGGGTGGTCGCCATGATCAGGCCGTTGACCAGGCAGCCGTTGAGGAACAGCATGCGCAACCGGGCGTGCTGGAAGAGGTATCGCCAGCCCTCCGCCAGGTCCGCGGCCCGGAACCCGGCCGAGCGGACGGCCGGGATGCGTTCGGCGGTGCGGATCGTCGAGAGGGAAAGCGCGGACAGCAGATAGCTGACCGCGTCCAGGACCACAGTGGTGAGCGGGCCGAACAGGCCGATCGCCGCGCCGCCGGCCGGCGGCCCGATCGCGGTGGCGGTCCACTGCGTCGTCTCGAACCGGCCGTTGGCCGCCAGCAGGTCTGGACCGGAGGCGAGCGACTTCAGATACGCGCCGCTGGCGGCGGTGAACGTGATGTTCGCCGCCGAGACGAGCACCGATACGACCACCAGTTGCGGGAACGTCAGAGCGTCGAGCAGGTAGGCGGGCAGCAGGGTCGCCAGCGCGACGAACCGGACCAGGTCCATCGCGACCAGCACGGGCCGTTTCCGCCGGAATTCGACCCACGGACCGAGCGGAAGCGCGATCAGTGCGCCGGCCGCGAGCCCCGCGCCGGCCAGCAGGGACACCTGCGCGGCTGTGGTGTGCAGCACTCGCACGGCGATGATCGAGAAGGCGTCGAGGGCGAGGTAGCTGCCCGCGGTGCTCACCGCGAAAGCCAGCCACAATCGGCCAAAGTCCTTGCCCAGAACCAATTTCATCCCCCTCGTCCAGCACCGCAGCCAACCACCCGGCGTCGCCGGTGGCAAACAACCGTGCGCACAACCGGTGGTTGTCGCCACCGCTACCGGCCCCCGTCGCAGGTCACCTGTGCCGACTCGCGACAATGGACGCCGTTGCCGTCAGCCGCGAGAAGGGACATCACGTGCGGGATCTGGTCGAGATCGGCATGGGCCGCACCGCGCGGCGGGCGTACGGCCTCGATGACGTGGAGATCGTGCCGTCGCGGCGGACGCGCTCGTCGTCGGTGGTGTCCACCGCGTGGAAGATCGATGCCTACCAGTTCGACCTGCCGCTGGTCACCCACCCGACCGACGCGATCGTGTCGCCGGGCACCGCGGTGTCGATCGGCGAGCTGGGCGGTCTCGGCGTGCTCAACGCCGAGGGCCTGTGGGCGCGGCACGCGAACGTCGAGGAGGCGATCTTCCGCCTCGTCCGCGCGGCCGAGGACAGCGAAGACCCGACCGCGGTCGTGCGCGAGCTGCAGGAGCTGCACGCCGCGCCGATCCGGCTCGACCTGCTGACCGAGGCGATCAAGACGGTCCGCGAGTCGGGCGTGACGGTGGCCGCGCGGGTCAGCCCGCAGCACGCCGCCGAGCTGACCCCGGACCTGCTCGCGGCCGGCGTCGAGATCCTGGTCGTGCAGGGCACGATCATCTCCGCCGAGCACGTGCAGCGCGACGCGGAACCGCTCAACCTCAAGGAGTTCATCGGGCGGCTCGACGTCCCGGTGATCGCCGGCGGCGTCAGCGACTACCGCACCGCGATGCACCTGATGCGCACCGGCGCGGCCGGCGTGATCGTCGGGCACGGTTACACCGAAGGCGTCACCAGCACCGACCGAGTGCTCGGCATCGGCGTCCCGATGGCGACGGCGATCGTCGACGCGGCCGCGGCCCGCCGCGACTACCTGGACGAGACCGGTGGCCGCTACGTGCACGTCCTCGCCGACGGCGGCATCACCACCTCCGGCGACATCGCGAAGGCCATCGCCTGCGGCGCGGACGCGGTGATGCTCGGTGCTCCGCTGGCGACCGCGGCCGAAGCCCCCGGCCAGGGCCTGTACTGGACCTCCGCGGCGGCGCACCCGTCGCTCCCGCGCTCGCGCGTGGTGGCCGGCCCGGACTCGGACTTCGCGGCGGACCTCAAGACGCTGCTGTTCGGCCCGTCCTCGGACGCGGAGGGGGTCGTCAACCTGTTCGGCGCGCTGCGCCGCGCGATGGCGAAGACCGGGTACTCGGACCTGAAGGAGTTCCAGCGCGTCGGACTGTCCGTGCGCGGCTGAGTCTGCTCCGGCTGTCCGTGAAGGGCTCCTTCCGGGAATCTGATTCCCGGAAGGAGCCCTTCACGGCTTTTGACCGGTCGGGGTAAACCGGCGGGTAACTTAGGGCTGGCCTGTCGGGGACGCGCGGGTTACGCTGCTACCTGTGACTGCCAGTAACACCACCACGCGGCAAGAGCCGGACTACGACGTTCTCGTGGTCGGCTCCGGATTCGGCGGCAGCGTCGCGGCGTTGCGGCTGACCGAGAAGGGCTACCGCGTCGCGGTGGTCGAGGCCGGCAGGCGATTCGCCGACGACGAGTTCGCCAAGACGTCCTGGGACCTCAAGCGCTACCTCTGGGCTCCGCAGCTCGGCTGCTACGGCATCCAGCGCATCCACATGCTCAACGACGTGATGGTGCTGGCCGGCGCGGGCGTCGGCGGCGGTTCGCTGGTGTACGCGAACACGCTGTACCGGCCGCTCAAGCCGTTCTACCAGGACCGGCAGTGGGCGCACATCACCGACTGGGAGAGCGAGCTCGCGCCGCACTACGACCAAGCCAGCCGGATGCTCGGGGTGGTGACGAACCCGACGATCACTCCGTCGGACGTGGTGATGCGCGACGTCGCGAAGGACATGGGCGTGGCGGATACGTTCCACGCGACGCCGGTCGGGGTGTACTTCGGCAAGCCCGGCGAGACGGTGCGGGACCCGTACTTCGGCGGGGCCGGGCCGGATCGTGTCGGCTGCACCGAATGCGGTGCGTGCATGACTGGCTGCCGGGTCGGCGCGAAGAACACGCTGGTGAAAAATTACCTGTACCTGGCCGAAAAGGGCGGCGCGCAGGTCATCCCGCTCACCACCGTGACGTCGGTCAGCCCGCGCGGCGACGGGTACGCGATCACGCTGCAGAAGACCGGAACCCGCTCGCAGCGCTTCCGCACGACGGTCACCGCGACGCAGGTCATCTTCGCCGCGGGCACCTGGGGCACGCAGAACCTGTTGCACCGCATGAAGGACACCGCGGTGCTGCCGAAGCTGTCGCGCCGGCTCGGCGAGCTGACGCGGACGAACTCCGAGGCCATCATCGGGGCGGCGCGCACGACGGTGGACCCGGACCGCGATTTCAGTCGCGGCGTCGCGATCACCTCGTCGATTCATCCGGACGAGAACACGCACATCGAGCCGGTGCGCTACGGCAAGGGCAGCAACGCGATGAGCCTGCTGCAAACCGTTGCCACCGACGGATCTTCGCCGGTGCCGCGGTGGCGGCAGGCGGTCACGTTCCTGGTCAAGCACCCGGTGCAATCGGCGAAACTGCTGAACGCCTACCGGTGGAGCGAGCGCACGGTGATCCTCTTGGTGATGCAGAGCCTGGACAATTCCATCACCACCTACACCAAGCGCGGGCTTTTCGGGCGGCGGAAGTACACGTCCAAGCAGGGCCACGGCGAGCCGAACCCGAGCTTCATTCCGGCAGGGCACGAGGCGAACGTCCGGACCGCCGAACGGATCGGCGGGATGCCGGGCGGGACCTGGGGCGAGGTCTTCGACATTCCGCTGACCGCGCACTTCATCGGCGGCGTGCCGATCGGCGACAGCGCCGAGTCCGGCGTGATCGACCCGTACCACCGGGTATACGGCTATCCCGGACTGTCCGTTGTGGACGGTTCGGCGATCACCGCGAACCTCGGCGTGAACCCGTCGCTCACCATCGCCGCGCAGGCGGAGCGGGCGTTCTCCTTCTGGCCCAACAAGGGCGAGGAAGACCAGCGGCCGGAGCAGAGCACCGGGTACGCCCGGATGGAGCCGGTCGCGCCGAAGAATCCGGCGGTTCCGGAGAGCGCCCCGGCGGCACTGCGCCGGTGAAAGCTTCGGCGGGGATAGCTCCGGCGGGGAAAGCTGGTCGTTGACTGCCGGCCGTTGACTTCCGGTCCTATGATCGCGAGGTGACGAGTACGCGGCTGGGTCGGATCCGGGAATTGCACGAGGTGTGGGCCCGGGTCGCGGGTGCGTTGCCGGCGGCGGCGTTCCGCGAGCCGAGCGCGTTGCCCGGTTGGACGCGGGCGCACCTGCTCACCCACTTCGCGCGCAACGCCGACGGCCTCGGCAACCTGCTGACCTGGGCGGAGACCGGGGTCGAGCAGTCGATGTACGGCCCCGGCACGGCCCGCGACGACGACATCGAAGCGGGCGCGCGCCGGGAGGCCGAGGAGATCGTGGCCGACGTGATCGCGTCCGGCCGCCGATTCGAGGAACAGGCTGCGCGGGCGGCGGAAGCCGCGTGGTCGGCGCAGATCAAGCACCGGCTGGGTCAGCTGCTGACCGGTGCCGATCTGCTGACTTTGCGGCTCGCGGAAGCGACGATCCATCTGGTCGACCTCGATGCCGGCCACGATTTCGCCAGCGCGACCGGGTTGCTCGGCGAGCACTTGGACGCGGTGGTGTCGGCGCTGATCCGGGTGTCGCCGCACGAGGTGCCGTCGTTGCGGGTCAGCGACGGGACGCACACCTGGACGCTGGGCGACGGCGGCGAACTGGTCGCCGGCTCGCCGGGCGCGGTGCTGGCGTGGCTGACCGGGCGCGGCGACGCGGAGTCGCTGACCGGGCCGGTGCCGGACTTCCGTTCGCTGATCTGACCCGGCGCCGCCGAGCGGGCCCGGGAAATAATCAACGACAGCTTTGTGCGCGCTGAGCTTGCCACCGGGGCGCGGACTGGACAGGGTGAACGCTGTGATGACCTTCGTACCCGGGCACCCGCTCGAGGAGGACGGCACGCCGTCTCGCAACCCCAGCCCGGGCCGGTGCGTCTGAATGACCATGACTGTCGGGAGAAGGACTTTCCTGCGCGCGGCCGGGCTGGCGGCCGTCGGCGCGGCGGCCGCGGCCTGCGGTTCGACCCAGGCTCCGCCGGTGCCGGACACGCGTCCGACGACGTCGTCGGTGCCGCCGAGCCCCAGCGCGAGCACCCCGCCGGCCGGTCCGCCGGACTGGAACGCGTTGCGCGGCAAGGTTTCCGGCGGTCTGGTGCTGCCGGACGACAATGGATTCGCCACCGCGAAGCGAGCCTTCAACCCGCTTTTCGACGGGCGGAAACCGGCTGCGGTGGCCAACTGCGCGAAGCCGGAAGACGTGCAGGCATGCGTCGCCGCGGCGGGCGGCCGGGTGCCGCTGGCCGCGCGCAGCGGCGGGCACAGTTACGCCGGGTACTCGGCCCCGGACGGCGGGCTGGTCATCGACGTCGGCGGCATGTCCGGCGTGGACGTGCAGGGCGAGCAGGTCGTGATCGGCGCGGGCGCGCGGCTCGGCGACGTGTATTCCGCGCTGGCGAAGGCCGGTCGCTGCCTGCCCGCGGGTTCGTGTCCGACGGTCGGCATCGCCGGGCTCGCACTCGGCGGCGGCATCGGCGTGCTGGCCCGCAAATACGGGCTGACCTGCGACCGTTTGCAGTCCGCGCAAATCGTGACGCCGGACGGCAAACTGCGCACGGTCAGCGCGGACGCGGACGCGGATCTCTTCTGGGCGCTGCGTGGCGGCGGCGGCGGAAACTTCGGTGTGGTCACGTCGTTCACCTTCAGCACGGTGGAAGCGCCGACCATCACGGTCTTCTCGCTGCGGTTCGCGGCCGGCTCGGCGGGGGACGTGGTCGACGCGTGGCAGCGCTGGCTGCCGACGACACCGCCCGAGCTGTGGTCGAACTGCGTCGTGTCCGGCGGCGCCAGCGGGGCAAGCCGGATCGGCGGCGCGTTCGTCGGCAGCTCGAGCCAGCTGACGGCGGCGCTCGGCGGGCTGTCCGTCTCGCCGACCAAACGGACCATGAAGACGCTCAGCTACGGCGCGGCGATGAACTACTTCTCCGGCAGCTCGGACCGGCAGACCTTCGTGGCCTCGTCGCGGATCATCACTGACCCGGTCGACGGCGGCACAGTCGCCGATCTCGCGTCCGGGCACGTCGGAATGGATCTGCTGATCGACGGACTCGGCGGCGCGGTCGGTGCCGTCGCGCCCGCGGACACCGCGTTCTGGCATCGGAAAGCGCTGGCCAGCATCCAGGTCTACGCACCGGCGACCGCGTCCAATCAGGACAGTGTGCGCAAGTCGGTGTCCACTGTGGTCGCCGGGCTGTCCGACGCCGGCGCGCACGGCGGCTACGTGAACTACATCGACCCGGAGCTGCCGGACTGGAAGACCGCCTACTACGGCGACAACGCGGCCCGGCTGGACCAGGTGGCGAAGAAGTACGACCCGAACGGCTTCTTCAAGTTCGCGCAGAGCGCGTGAAACCTCGGGCGGGGCAAGGCCAGTCCTTGCCCCGCCCGAGCCGCTACAGATCCACGCCGGTGAAGACGGTCACTCTCTCCTCGGTCAGGTCGTTCATCGCCGACAGCACGCCTTCGCGGCCGACGCCGGAACCCTTCACCCCGCCGTAGGGCATCTGATCCGCGCGGTAGGACGGCACGTCGCCGATGATCACGCCGCCGACTTCCAGCTCCGCCGAAGCGTGGAATGCCAGCTGGACGTCGCTGGTGAACACCCCGGCCTGCAACCCGTACGCGGACGCGTTCACCGCGGCGAACGCCTCGTCCACACCATCCACAATGGACACCGCAAGCACCGGCCCGAAGATTTCCTCCGCCCAGGCCTTGGCATCCGCTGGAACATCGGTGAGCAGCGTCGGTGCGACCGACGCGCCGGAACGGGTCCCGCCGGTCAGCACCCGGGCACCGCCGGCGACCGCTTCCTCGACCCACGCGACGATCCGCTTCGCCGCGGCTTCGTCGACGACCGGGCCGACATCGGTGTTGCGGTCGTAAGGATCGCCGGTCTGCTGCGCTTCGACGGCCTCGGTCAGCGCAGGCACGAACTCCTCGGCGATCGCCGCGTCCACGATCACCCGCTGTACCGCGATGCACGACTGGCCGGCCTGGTAGTTGCCGAACGTCGCGATCCGCTGCGCCGCGCCTTCCACGTCCGGCCAGTCCCGCAGCACGACCGCCGCCGCGTTGCCGCCCAGTTCGAGGACGACGTGCTTGCGCGCCGCCGCGTCCGCGATCGACCAGCCGACCGGGCCCGAGCCGGTGAACGACACCACCGGCAGCCGCGGGTCGGCGACGAGCGCCTGAGTCGCCTCGTTCCCCAACGGCAGTACCGAAAACGCGCCGCCCGGCAGGTCGGTCTCGGCCAGCAATTCGCCGAGCATCAGCGACGACAACGGCGTGCGCGGCGCGGGTTTGACGATGATCGGCGCGCCCACCGCGAGCGCCGGCGCGACCTTGTGCGCGACCAGGTTCAGCGGGAAGTTGAACGGCGCGATGCCGAGCACCGGACCGCGGGGAACGCGGCGCGTCAGCGCGAGCCGGGCGTCGCCGGACGGGTCGGCGTCGAGCCGCTGCACGTCGCCGGTGAATCGGCGCGCCTCCTCGGCGGCGATCCGGAACACCGACACCGCGCGCTTGACCTCGGCCTCGGCCCACTTCAACGGCTTGCCGTTCTCGGCCGTGATCACCTCGGCGAACTCGTCGGCTCGCATCGCCAGCCCTCGCGACACCTGCTCGAGCGCTCCCGCCCGCTGGTGCGCAGGGGTGCGCCGGAACTCCTTCGCGACCGCGCCCGCCGCGGCCACCGCCCGTTCTACCTGCTCGGCGCTGGGCACCGCGACGGTCGCCACTTCGCTGCCGTCGAACGGATGGTGCACCACCAAGGTGTCCGAGCCCTGTTCAGCCTGACCGGCGATCCACGCGGGCCGGGGCTGTGGGGTGATCGTGTCCATGCGCACCAAGGTATGGGGGAGCGGCAGGTTCGGCACCCCGGCCCAGTGCGTTTGTCCCGGCAGCGAGATGACATTTGTCCGGAGCGCTCGGCGACCCAGGGTTCGACGGTCGAGCCATGACCAACTCGGCCGCCGTTCGCTGGTCCGCCAATCCGATCCGGGCCTGCTTCGCCCGGATCGGCCCCACTCGTCGCCCGATCCTGACCGGCGTGGTGCTTGTCCCGACCGCGCTCGCGCGCCGCCGAACCGCCTCAGGGGTTGTACGTCGCCGCCATCCTGCTCGCGCCGCTGGCCGTTCTCGACACTGTGCTGCACGACAACCACGGAATGCCCGCCCTGCTCGGGATGGCGCTGGGCATGCTGCTCACCGGTTTCGGTAGAGGTCTCGCAGCAGCAGAACCTCCGCGCAGTGGTGAATCATCTCGCGATTGATGTGCAGGACCAGCGCAGCCATCGAGTATTCCGCGTACGGCCCCTCGGCCGGACCGCATGAGCGCTCCAACGCTTCCGCGTCGAGGCTGCGTACGCCGGCGATCCAGTTCGCGTACGCGTCGTCGAGCTGCTTCAGCGCTTCATCGGCCGTGCCGGCGTACGCGAAGTCCTGATAGGTCATCGGCGGCCCGCCGAAATGCGACGCGGCCCGCATGCCGAGCACGCCGACGATGACGTGCGCGAGCCGCCACGCGATCGTGGTCACCGGCGGCGGCGTCGGCTCGGGGAACGAGAAGTCGACGGTGAAGTCGCCGGTTCCCGGGCCGTCCGGCTTCTCCGCCCGGGGACGGATCGTCCAGCAGCCGTCGACTGGCTGCCAGAGGTACTCGTCGTCGGCGAGCCCGGTCAGCCGCTCCCGGACGTGGTGCTGCCAGTGCCAGTCGAGCTGATCGGCCAGTTCACTGCTCCAGGTGATGGTCATGCCGGAACGGTAAGCCGGTTCGCGGACAGCTCGCGTCCTCATTGCGGGGGCATTGCCGACGTGACGGGGCCCACCTGGGACGATGGTGGCAAAAGCGCTGATACCTGGAGGTCTTGGGTGGCCACTCCCACCGGTCCGGTACTCGTCATGGACTTCGGGGCGCAGTACGCGCAGCTGATCGCCCGTCGCGTGCGCGAGGCGCAGGTCTTCTCCGAGGTCGTGCCGTCCAGCGCGACCGTCGAGGAGCTGCTCGCCAAGAACCCGTCCGCGATCATCCTGTCCGGCGGCCCGTCGAGCGTCTACGCCGAGGGCGCGCCCGCGATGGACCCGAAGCTGGTCGAGGCCGGCGTGCCGATCCTCGGCATCTGCTACGGCCACCAGTTGCTCGCCCGCGCGCTCGGCGGTGTCGTCGAGCCGACCGGGGTGCGCGAGTTCGGCCGCACCGACGTGCGGATCCTCGGCGAGGGCGGCGTCCTGCACACCGGGCTGCCCGGTCACCAGACGGCGTGGATGAGCCACAACGACAGCGTCACCAAGGCCCCCGAAGGCTCGGTCGTCACGGCCAGCTCGGACGGTGCCGAGGTAGCCGGGTTCGAGGACGTCGAGCGGCGCTTCGCGGGCGTGCAGTACCACCCGGAGGTGGCGCACTCGCCGCACGGCCAGGAGGTGCTGCGCCGGTTCCTGTACGAGATCGCCGGCGTCACCCCGCAGTGGACCACTTCGTCCATTGTGGACGAGCAGGTGGCCAGGATCGCCGAGCAGGTCGGCGAGGGCCGGGCGATCTGCGGCCTGTCCGGCGGTGTCGACTCGGCGGTGGCCGCGGCGCTGGTCCAGCGCGCCATCGGCGACCGGCTGACCTGTGTGTTCGTCGACCACGGCCTGCTGCGGGCGGGCGAGCGCACCCAGGTGGAGCGCGATTTCGTGGCCGCGACCGGCGTCAACCTGGTCACCGTCGACGCGCGCGAGCGGTTCCTGACCGCGCTGGCCGGCGTCACCGACCCGGAGCAGAAGCGCAAGATCATCGGCCGCGAGTTCATCCGCGTGTTCGAGCAGGCCGAACGCGACCTGAAGGCGCAGGGCGACTACAAGTTCCTGGTCCAGGGCACGCTGTACCCGGATGTCGTGGAGTCCGGCGGCGGCGAGGGCACCGCGAACATCAAGAGCCACCACAACGTCGGCGGCCTGCCCGACGACCTGCAGTTCGAACTGGTCGAACCGCTGCGGCTGCTGTTCAAGGACGAGGTCCGCCGGGTCGGCTTGGAGCTGGGCCTGCCGGAGACGATCGTGCAGCGCCAGCCGTTTCCCGGCCCGGGGCTGGGCATCCGGATCATCGGCGAGGTGAACGCGGAGCGCCTGGAAATCCTGCGCGCGGCGGACGCGATCGCCCGCGAGGAGCTCACCGCGGCCGGGCTGGACCAGCAGATCTGGCAGTGCCCGGTGGTGCTGCTGGCGGACGTTCGCAGCGTCGGCGTCCAGGGCGACGGGCGGACCTACGGCCACCCGATCGTGCTGCGCCCGGTGTCGTCGGAAGACGCGATGACCGCGGACTGGACCCGGCTGCCGTACGAGACGCTGGAGCGGATCTCGACCCGGATCACGAACGAAGTGGCCGATGTCAACCGCGTGGTGCTGGACGTGACGAGCAAGCCGCCGGGCACCATCGAGTGGGAATGACGAAAACGGGGCCCGGACGCTGAGTCCGGGCCCCGTTCTTCGCATTACGGGCGACGTTTCCGGAAGGACGCTCCGACCATCAGCACCCCGCAGAAGACCGCGGCACCGGCGAAGATCCACCGGAAGTCGAAGGACGGCAGCCAGCTGGAACCGTCGGAGAGCACGTAGCCGGAGACGAGCAGCGTCGCGATCCCGACGAAGAGCGTGATCAGGTCGACGCCCCGCTTGCGCTCCACCGGAGCCTCGGTTTCCTGGTAGCCGTAAGGGTTGTCAGCCACGGAGCACCTCCACGTTGCCCACGCCGTTCTTGACGTGCAGGGTGATCTGCTGCCCGCCGGGACCGTCGGCGCCGTTGTCGGTGCCGCTGATGGTGGGCTGTCCGACGCCGTCCGACGAGCGATTCAGGCAGTCGATCGAGCCCGCGCTGGTGTCGCAAGTGAAGGTGACGTCGGCGTTCGCCGGGACGACGACCTTGGTGTCGCCCGCGCCGTTCGAGACCGTGGTGCTGATCGGACCGGTCGCGGGCAGCTGCGTCAGGTCGAGCCGGATGTTCCCGGCGGCGTGCCGGTACACCGGTTGCAGCTCGGCCACCGACCGGGGAGAAGCGGACAGGTCGCCGACACCGCCGCGGACGTTGAAGTTGTCGAACGTGCTGTTGGTGAGCACCAGCCCGGCAATCGACAGCGGAATCGCGAGCGCGATCAGCCCCTTCCCGCCGCGTGCGAACGCACCGGCGACGAGCCCGATGCCGAGCACGCCCAGCGTCAGCCCGATGATGTGCTGCAGGCTGAACCAGTCGATCCCGTTGAAGCCGAGCGCGATCCCGACCCCGGCCACGATGATCGCGGTGCCGAAGGTGGCCGCCCCGACCTTGGACCGCCGCCGAGGCGGCCGCGGAGCCGACGGCTCGTTGTAGTCGTAGTTGTCAGCAGGAGTCGCGGGCTCTGGCAGGTCCCATCCGGCCGGGTCCGCGGCCAGCGGATCCCATCCCGGTGCCGCCGCCGACGTCGGCGCATCGCTGTTCATCGTGAAAGCTCCGGTTCCGGAAGCGGCCGGAGCGGCGGCCGCGAACGCGGCAACCGGCGCCGGACGGTTGTCCTGCCCGCGGGTGCGGTGCAGGAGATAGAGGCAGGTCGAGATCAGCGCGAACCCGATGAGGCCACCGCCGTCGAACCAGCCGACGCCGCCGAAGGTCCAGCCGCCGACCGGGATCACCGCGATCGACAGCGCGATCGTGAAGACTTTGGACATACTCGAATGCCCGCGCCCGAGCAACGCCTCGAAACCGGAGGTCTCATCGTGCTCCTCGGGGAAGAACAGCCACCCGAGCAGGTAAAACATGAGCCCGAACCCGCCGAAAACGGTCGCGGCCACCAACGCGACCCGAATGACCACCGGATCGATCCCATAGCGATCCCCAAGAGCCGCCGCAACGCCGGCAACCTTCCGACGCGAGTGCGGCCGCCGCGGCCTGCTGGCCCAGAAGTCCTTGACGGTCTCCTCGAACCCGTTCAGCGGATTCGTCCGCGGAGACCGCGCCTCGTTCGCACCACTCATGGGATACAGCATGGTGGACAGCGGGAGGGGGCACATCGGGGAAGGTCCCTGAGTTCATCCCGGAGGTTGTTCCCTGAGCTGAGGGCGAAGTGTGAGGCGGTTCGCGCGATACGGAATGAGCGCCGCTTGCACCAACGACCGGGATGCGATTGGGCTGATGGCCAGGTCGGCCCTGCAATCGTTGGGCTAGGAGGGCGGCTTGAGCGCTGGCGATTCCTTAAGACGGCTGGCGCATACGGTTCGGGACGGAGGGGAAGCGTTGGCAGGTGAGAGCCGTCCAGCAGAAGGGCTCGGATAAGCCCGACGAACGGGTTCGCGACATGGCGACGGGGTTTCACCGGCAGGTTGACGTGCCCAGAACGCTGGAATCGTTCGACTGCCTCCGGTGACCACCGCGCGGGCGAGGTTTCTTCGGCGAAGACGCTGAAAGGGGAGCGCCAGCCGCTCCAACCTCGACGAGCCTGGTATTGGCGGATGATTTTCCGTATCTGGTCCCGGTCCTAGTTGGGTCTTGAATGCCTAGTCCGGGCTGATCCGGGTGAGGTCTCAGGGGTGCTCCTCGCTGGACGCCTTATGCGGGCAACTTGGGTTCTACGGCGGCTGCTACATTCGCGGCCATCTTGCAAGCTCCGTCGGTATCTGATCCTGATGTGACCACCACGAGAACTCGTGAGTTTTCTCCGACCGCCATGTTGATCTGGCAACCGCCGGATATCCCCAAAGGTGCGGGCTGTTCGATGGATGCGCGTTTTTTAATGTGACCGGTGCGAGCGGTCTCTGGGTGATTGACGTTATCGGTGTAACGCTGACCGCTTTGCAGGGAGAGTGCGACGACTACAGACGGTGCCGAGCTGCCGCTCGGTGGAAGCTTCTGGCTTCCGCAGGTGCGCTTAGAATCAGCGACTGTTGGTTTGGCTGGAGGGAATCCTTGTCCGGCAAGTGCTTGATCGAGCAAATCGCATTGGTTCAATCCGGTGAGCGAACCTTCTGCTGAACTCGCGGACGAGCTGGGCGCGGAAGGAGATGTCGGTGTAGACGATTCCGTTGCCCCGTCAACGGACTTTGAGCATCCGCCCAGTGCCGCGACTGCGCTGAGCAAGGTCAGAATTCCGAAAGATTTCTTGATGGTCGTCACTTTTCTTGGATCTTCTTTTCGAGATCAGCGAACGTCTGACTGTTTTCGGATTCGTTTTCTTTGTAGTTTTTACGGGCTATGGTCAAAGCTCATCGTGCGGTCTCAACGGCGATCTTCATTTTGTTGAGATTAGGTAGCATCGACTGATTGTCGCCGTTGGCTACTTGTGTGTTGAAGGTGGCTACTCGACCCGCGTAGTCGGAGCTGCCCATCTGAGCTTCTTGTGACAGCAATTGCAAATCCAGACTCATTGAGTCGAAGCCGTGCAGAAAGAAGTCGCAAGCTTTCATATATGCCTGAAATCCAGCTTCATTGATCGCAAAGGCTCCCTCCTGTGCGAGCGTCTTCATCTGGGATCCTGCGGTGCGCATCTTCTCGGCTGCTTTGGAGTCGACTGGGCCGGCGAACAGACCAGAGAGGAAAACGTTTGCCGCGTCTCCTGGTGAGTTTGGCGGGCCGGAGGGCGCTGGGTCGTCAGGGACGAATGCTGAGTCTGTCATGCGTTGCTCCTGCCAGTCGCACTAGCGCCGCTGATCGAGCGCAGAGATGTCGTTGAGGTCGTCAGCTGGGTCAACCTCCCAGCACTGGCGGAGTGATCTTCTCCCCGTTCGGCCCCCGCTCCGGGCGGACCTCGAACACCTCGTCTGGGTCGACCTGGGTTGGGATCTTGTTCTTGTGTTCCTTGTCGTCTTCCTTCTTCTTCCCGCCACCCGCAGCACCAGCACCCGCAGCACCGGCTTTCCCGCCCTTGCCGCCGGCATTAGCCGCTGCGGTAGCGCCGCGCTCAAGCCGCTCAGCAGCACCCTTTCCGCTGCCCTTGCCCTCTCCCGGCTTCCCCTCCGACTCCCCGGCACCAGTGACCCGGCCGCCTGCGCCACCGCCGCGTGTCCCGCCGGCGCCGGTCCCCGCTCGGCCCCGGGTCGACGTGGATTCCGAGCTGGACCCAGGCGTCCCGACGTTGCCGCCGAACGTCATGCCTTCCGGCGAAAGCCGTCCTCCGATGCCGGGCGTCGGACGAAGGCCGCCGGTGCCGCCGGTTAGGCCCGGGTTCCCGAGCGGTCCGGTGCCAGTGCTGACCCCCGGTGCCGGGTTGTACGGCGTCCCGCCGCTCCCGCCCGCGGGCGGGACGAAGCCGGAGGAACCGCCCGGCCCGTTCGGCACCGACGACCCGGAACCGCTGAACGCGTGCCCGCCCGGACCGGTGTACGGGCCGCTGGACATGCCGCCCGACGTGGTGACCGGTGCCGCGCTGCTAGCCGTCGTGCTGTCGCTGTTCATCTGTGGCGGCGGAGCGTAAACCGGCTGCGTCGTAGAAGTCTCGTGGTACGTCTGGTCCAGGTTGTGCATGACCTGCACCGCTTGCTGGTGCGCGGCGTCCGCCGCCTGCTGCTTGACCGCGACGTTCGCCATGGCGGTCGCCCCCTGGATGGGGTTGCCGTCCTGGTACGCCTGGGTTGCCTTGTCTATCTCGGCCTGCTGGTTGAACCCGGTCGGCTCCGGCATGTTCCGGTGCGCGTAGTCAGCTGCGGCGGACTGCTGCGAGTACCGGTTCGACACCAGTTGCATCGCGTTGCCGGTCTGCTCGGTGTGCTCTGCCGTGCTCTGGAAGAACGAGTGAGCTTGCTCGGCTGCCGCGCCCTGCCACTCGGCACCCGCCGTCGTCGCGGCGTCGCGGAACTGGTTGGACGCGTCCGCCAGCCAGTTGCCGTACGTATTAGTCACGCGACTGCGTTCGTTGATGCCGTCGAAATCCAGCCCGTGGTTGACCATCTTGTGCAGGTCCTCATGGCTGAACGACGCGTAGTTCGCGTCCGGTGCCGGCGCGTCGCTACGGGTCTGCTGGCCCTGGAGCAGCTGCTGGCCTTGCTGGACCGAGTAGGTCGAAGCTTCGTCTTGGGTCGACTGCTGGGCCCACTTCGAGACGCCGGCCATGAACGCCAGGTTCTCCTGGTACGTCCGGGCGTAGTAGTCGCCCGCAGACTCGACATGCTGAGCCCGGTGTTGGTCGGTCATGCTCGCCCTCCCCGGCATCGCGTGTACGCACTGTAGTCGGCCGCCCCCTGCATGGTACCGACTCCCGCCGTGCCGCCGCGGTCCTTCGCTGAAGTTTCCAGGGGAGTGGATCAGGGGCTTCCCCGATGTCGGGGCCGCTGGGGCGTGTGACGATGGGACCCGTGCAGGACTTTCTCGACCTTGGCGCCGCCTCGCGCGTTTCGACGGACCCTTCGACGCCGTCGACGCTCGTGTCCGCTCAGGTGACCGACGTCGCCGAACCGGAAAAGCGGCCCAAGATGTACCGGAGCCGGTCCGGGCGGACGGTGGCCGGTGTCGCGAGCGGGCTCGCCGAGCACCTCGGCGTACCGGTCGTCTGGGTGCGCGTGGTGTTCGCCTTGCTGGCCGCGCTCAACGGGGCCGGGCTGCTCGCATACGGCCTGCTCTGGGTGTTCGTCCCGCAGAGTTCCGAAGAAGCGGCCACCGCGCCCAAGCCGAACGACCGGCAGCGCGCGTACGGGCTGATCGTGCTGGGCATCGGCCTCGCGATCGCCAGCAGCACGCTCACCGGCACCATCCGCGGCTGGGTCGCGGTGCCGCTGGCGGTCGCTGCGCTTGGTGCGGCGGTCGTCTGGCGGGAAGCGGACGAGTCGCAGCGGCGGCGGTGGCGTGCCGGGGCCAGGGACGGGGTCGCCGGAGCGCTCGTCGGGGAGGGCGGCCGGGTCGCGGCGGCCATCCGGATTCTCGCCGGCGTCGCGCTGGTGGCCACCGGCATCGGCGTCGTCGTGTTCGCCACCGGCAGTTTCGACCAGGTCAAGTTTTCGCTGATCGCGGTCCTCGCGACGCTGGTCGGTGTCGCGGTCCTGACTATCCCGTTCTGGCTGCGGCTGGTCCGCGACCTCAGCGACGAGCGCCAGGCCCGCATCCGCACCGACGAACGCGCCGAGATCGCCGCCCACTTGCACGACTCCGTGCTGCAGACGCTCGCGCTGATCCAGCGCCAGGCCGACCAGCCCGCGGAGGTCGCCCGGCTCGCCCGTGGCCAGGAGCGCGAGCTGCGCGGCTGGTTGTACGGGCCTGGCGGCTACGGCAAGCCGAGCGAGACACGTACCAAAGAAGAGGAAGAGGGCGCTCGCCAGCAGCTGTCCGAGGCGCTCGCGGCCGCGTGCGGCGAGGTCGAGGACCAGTTCGCGATCTCGGTCGGCCAGGTCGTGGTCGGCGACGCGGAACTGAACCCGGCGCTCACCGCGCTGGTGCAAGCCGCCCGCGAGGCGATCGTCAACGCGGCCAAACACGCCGGGGTCGGCGAGGTCAGCGTGTTCGCCGAGGTCGAACCCACCGAAGTCACCGTGTTCGTGCGCGACCGCGGCAAGGGCTTCGACCCGGACGTGGTGCCCGCCGACCGGCACGGTCTCGCCGACTCGATCCGCGGCCGGATGGAACGCCACGGCGGCACCTGCAAGCTGCGCACCGCGCCGGGCGAAGGCACCGAAGTCCAGCTCGCCATGCCGGTGAAAGCGAGCAAAGGGGTGGCGTGACCTCGCTATGCTCGGGGGACGCGAGCGAGGGAGTGGCAGTCGTGACGGAGAGCCAGCGGGAGCCGGTCAAGGTCTTTCTCGTGGACGACCACGCGTTGTTCCGTGCAGGGGTGCGCACGGAACTCGACTCGATCACCGACGAGGTGCAGGTCGTCGGCGAAGCCGGTTCGGTCGCCGAGGCGGTCGCCGGGATCGCGCGGACCCGCCCGCAGGTGGTGCTGCTCGACGTGCACATGCCGGACGGCGGCGGGGCCGAAGTGCTCCGCCGGGTCCGCCCGGAACTGCCGGACATCGTGTTCCTCGCGCTGTCGGTGTCCGACGCGGCCGAGGACGTCATCGCGGTCATCCGCGCCGGCGCGCGCGGCTACGTCACTAAGACGATCTCGTCGAAGGAACTCGTTCGCGCCGTGGTCCGGGTGGCCGACGGCGACGCGGTGTTCTCGCCGCGGCTGGCCGGTTTCGTCCTCGACGCGTTCGCCGACCGCCCCGGCTCCGCGCCGATCAACGACCCCGAGCTGGACCTGCTCACCCCGCGCGAGCGCGACGTGCTGCGCCTGCTCGCCCGGGGCTACGCGTACAAGGAAATCGCCTCGGAGCTGTTCATCTCGGTGAAGACGGTCGAGACGCACGTGTCCAGCGTCCTGCGCAAGACCCAGCTGTCGAACCGCTACGAGCTCTCCCGCTGGGCCTCCGACCGCCGCCTGGTCTGAGTCAGACCGGCTCCGCCACCGGCGCTTCCGGTACGGCGAGGGGTTTGCGCTGGATCCGGGTCAGCGCGACCCCGGCCAGCACGACCACCATGCCCGCGATCACCCGGAAGTTCAGCTGCTCGTGCAGGAACACCGCGCCGAGCAGCACCGAAACGACCGGCAGCAGATAGCCGACCACCGACGCGGCCACCGCGCCCTCGCTGGCCAGCAGCTGGTAGTTGAGCGCGAACGCGATCCCGGTCGAGCCCACGCCGAGTACCAGCACCGAGACCAGTGCCAGCGGGCTCAGGTGCACCGGCGTCATCCCGCCGAACGGCATGGCCAGCACCAGGAAACCGGTGGCCAGCAGCATCTGCCCGGCAGCCAGCGAGTACGGCGAGGTGCCGGTGCCGGACAGGTAGCGGCCTTCGTAGACGAACGCGAACCCGTAGCTGGCCGCGGCGGCGAGGCAGGCCAGCGCGCCCCAGCTGAGCAGACCGCTCGCTTGCCACGGCGCGAAGATCAGCAGGATGCCGCCGAGCCCGATCACCAGCCCGGCGATCCGCGCTGGGCTCATCTTGTTCGACGCCCCCAGGAACGGCGCGGCGACCAGCACCCACAGCGGGGTGGTGGAGTTCAGCACGCCGGTGATCCCGGAGTCGACGGTGGTCTCGCCGATCGCGAACAGGGTGAACGGCAGAGCGTTGTGGAAGAACGCGGCGACCAGCAGGTGCCGCCAAGTGCGCCGATCCGAAGGCAGGCGGCGCCGGCCGAGCAGGCACAGCGCCAGCAGCACCGCGGTGCCGAGCACCAGCCGCGCGAGCACGAGCTGCACCGGGGAAAACGCGTCCAGTGCCAGCTTGATCCAGAAAAAACTCGAACCCCACATCAACGCGAGAGCCGCGATCCTCAGCAGCGTCTTCGTCTCGCCCACCTGCGGTTCCTCCTTCTCGTTCCCCAGCAAGCTTCGCCGCGGCAAGGAGTAAGAACAAGCGAAATTAACTGCAGGGACAGTTAAGCAAAGCTGTAGGATCAAGCGATGCTCGACGTGCGGCGGATGCAGGTGCTGCGCGCGGTGATCACGAGCGGTTCGATCACCGCCGCGGCGAGGAATCTCGGGTACACGCCGTCCGCGATCAGCCAGCAGCTGGCGGTTCTCGAACGCGAGGCGGGCACGCCGCTGCTGGAACGCGTCGGCCGCGGAGTCCAGCCGACTCCGGCCGGCACCCTGCTGTCCGAGCACGCCGAGACGCTCAGCGCGGAGCTGGCGCGCGCCGAAGCCGCGCTCACCGAGCTGAAGGAAGGCCGCACCGGCAAGCTCGCCATCCGCTACTTCGCCACCGCCGGGGCGACGATGGTGCCGTACGCGGTGGCCGCACTGCGCCGGGAACACCCGGGAGTCTGGCTCGACCTCAAGCTCATCGACCCGGGCGATCCGCTCACCGAGGTCGAGGAAGGCCGCGCCGACCTGGCGATCATCGTCTACCCGCGGCCGGCCGACCTGGGTCCCGGGATCGAGCTGGTGCCGTTGCTGAACGATCCCTACCGGGCGGTGCTGCCGCGCGCGCATCGGCTGTCCCGCAAACGCGTCCTCGACCTGACCGACCTCGCCGACGAGCCGTGGGTCGGAGTCGACCCGATCCCGGGCGCCTGCCGCGCGATCCTGGAAGGGGCCTGTGCCTCGGCCGGTTTCCACCCGAACGTGGTGGTCGAGTCCGAGGACTATCCGTCGGCGCAGGGGTTCATCGCCGCCGGGCTCGGCGTCGGCCTGGTGCCGGAGCTCGGGCTGGGCACCCCGCATCCGGGCGTGGTGGTGCGCCGGGTCCGCAATCCGCAGCCGAGCAGGCACATCCACGCCGCGGTGTCCGCTCGGGTGGCGGGCAGCCCGGCCGTGCGGACGTTCCTCGAAGCCATGCAGGAAGCGATCGCGAACGTCGCCTGACCAGCGTCAAACGAACAACAGCTGGGAAATGCCGATCCCGATCAGCACCGCGCACAACACCGCCGCGATGGTCAGGATCAACCGCTTCCGCGCGGCCGCCTTTTCCCGGACTGCCTGCGCGGACATGGCCTGCTGCGCCGGCGTCGGCGTGAACCGCGCGGTCGGCTGCTGCATCGGTTGCGGCGGCGCGGGCGCCTGGGGCACCTGCTGGACCGGAAGCTGCATCAACGGGACCGGCTGCTGCGGACCAGGCGGCGGCACGACCGGTTGCTGGACGACCGTCTGCTGCGCGGCCATCGCTTGCTGCGCGGCGGCCGGCAGGTTCGGCTGGTTGGTCGGGATCGGCCGGGACGCGGGCACGGTCGGCATCGCCGGCGCGGTCGGCGGAATGAACGCGGTCTGCTCGCGCCCTTCGGTGATCGCCTTCATCGCGTAGACGGTGTCGTCCATCGTCGGCCGGGTGGCCGGGTCGGCCCGCAGCATCTTCTGCAGGGCACCGGCGAGCGGACCGGCGTTCTCGGCCGGTCGTTGCGGGGATCTGCCGTCCTCGCCGAACGGCGGCACGCCCTCGACCGCGGTGTAGAGCGTGGCACCCAGCGAGAACACGTCCGCTTCCGGCGACGGCGGGCCACCGCGCGCCACCTCAGGCGCCTGGAAGGCCGCGTGCGGGCCACCGCCAGTGATGCCGATGTCGGTCAGTTTGACGCTGCCGTCGTCGGCGAGCAGCACGGTGTTCGGCTCGAGCGTGCGGTGCACGATGCCGGCCGAGTGGATCGACGCCATCGCGTCGCCGAGCTGGATGCCCAGGAACGCGGCCTGCTCCGGGGTGAGCCGGCCGTGCTCGGCCAGGAACACCGACATCCCGCGCGACGGGATGTACTCCATCACCAGCCAGACATCGGGTCCGTCGGGCAGCACGTCGTACACCGTGATCGCACACGCGTGATCGATCTTGGCGGCCGCCTTGCCCTCTTCCATCGCCATCGCGCGGGCTTGTTCGGCCCGCTCCGGCGGCAGGCCGACGGGCAGGTACATGCGCTTGACGGCGACGGTGCGGAACAGCCGGGTGTCGAACGCCTGCCACACGATGCCCGCGCGGCCGCGGCCGATCGGCTGGTCGAGCCGGTACCGCCCTCCTACGATGCTGCCTTCTGAACTCAAAGCTGTCCCTGGTCCGTTTACGGAGACGCGCTGGTCGACGGGGCCACCGACGACGACGCCGGCGGCTTCGGCTTGCTGGACGACGTCGGGGTGGTTGCCTGCGTCTGCGAGGACTCCTGTGTCGGCGCGTCTGCTGAACTGGTCGCCCGTCGAGAAGAAGTATGACGGGTCGACGCGGTTTCACGAGTTGGGCTTTCCACGGAAGACGTGTTCGGCGCGCTCGTGGTTGCGACAGTGGACGAGTCTGTGACGGACGTCGGCACGGCCGCCGACGAGGACGGCGCCGGTCCCTGTTGCGACGCGTCAGGCGGGTTGCCCGGGGTCAGCAGCCACACGCCGAGCGCGACCAGGCCGGCCACCACGATGCCGCCGATGATCGCCGGCTTCTTCCACGCGCCGGGCTTCTCGTCGTCGTCCTCGGGCGCGGTCTGGGCGCGGGAATGCGGCGGGGGCGGCTCGTCGTCGTACGGGTCGTCTTCGTAGCCGCCCGGCATCGGCACCGCGCGCGTGGCGGCGAGGCCGTTGCGGCTCGGGTCGCCGTACAGCGGCGGCTCCTGCTGGTAGCGGTCGTCGTGCTCGTAGCCGTAGTCGTCGTAGTCGTCTTCCGGGTAACCAGAGCCGGCCGGGTACGGGTCCTCGCCGTAGTACTGCTGGGCGTTCGGGTCGTACTGCTGGGTCGCCCCCGGCTCGCCGAGCAGCGAACCGGAGTGGCTGGTCGCCTGCTCGTCCAGCATTCCGGCGGCGGCCGCACCTCCCGCCGCGCCGAGTGCTGCCGCGCCCAGGGTCCCCGAGGACGGGGCCATCATCGTCTCGTCGGCCGGGCCGCCGAGCGGGGTCTCGCCGCGGGCGACCGCGGAGAGCAGCTCCTCGCATTCCTCGGCGGTCGGCCGATGCTGGGTGTCCGGGTGCAGCAGCACCGCCAGCACGCTCGCCATCGGACCGGACTGGCGCGGCGGGTTGATCTGCCCGGCGGCGACCGCGTGCAGCAAGCTCAGCGTGTTCTCGGAGAGGCCGAACGGCGGCTGGCCTTCGCAGGCGGCGTACAGCGTCGAGCCGAGCGAGAAGACGTCCGACTCGGGCCCCGGGTCGCCGCCGATCGCGACCTCGGGAGCCAGGTAGGCAGGGGTGCCGGCGATCATCCCGGTCTTGGTGACGGTGACGTCGTCCTTGGCCCGGGAGATGCCGAAGTCGGTGATCTTCACCGTGCCGTTGCCGGCGAGCAGGATGTTGCCCGGCTTGATGTCGCGGTGCACGATGCCGACCGCGTGCGCCTCGCGCAGGGCGGCGGCGATCTGCGCGCCGATCCGCGCGACTTCGAGCGGCGGCAGCGTGCCCTGTTCCTGCAGCACCTGGGCCAGGCTGGTGGAGTCCAGGTATTCCATGATCAGGCAGGGCTGGCCGTTGTCGTCGGTGACGACGTCGAACACGGTGATCGCGTTCGGGTGGTGCAGCCGGGCGGCGATCCGGCCCTCGCGCATGGTGCGCTGGCGGGCGTCCTCCGCCTCGTGGTGTTCGAGCCCGGGCTGCAGGAGCAGCTGCTTGATGGCGACCGTACGGCCCAGCACCTCGTCGTGGGCCCGCCAGACGGCGCCCATCGCACCGGAGCCGATTTTCCCGGCGATGCGGTAGCGGCCAGCGACCAGACGACCCTCGTCGCTCACGCGACCTCCCTTTGGGGCTCCGACTTTCCGGGCGGGACTTCTCTACCCCAAAGGGGTGAGGTTGAACCCGCCGCGGCACCGGAGCGTAGGCACCTGCAGTGGGCCGTGTGCAGGTTTTACCGAGACCGGCCCGTGACAAGGCTAGGCGCTCACTCTGCGCACACGCACCCGGCACACTCCGGCCTTCCGGCCGCAACCGGATATTCGCAGGTCAGGAGTAGACCGCGGACAGCACCCGGGCCTGGGAGATCACATCCTGCTCGACGACGTCGAACAATTGGGTGACCCGAAGGACGGTCCCGTCGGCCTGGCGAACGAGCGCGACCGCGAACACCGAACCGTCGTCCTGCAGGTGCAGGTCCTGGACGACGATCGAGTCGGCACCGCTCCACGCCCGGACGAGATTGCCCGTTTCGCCGCTCGCCACGTTCGGCGCGAGCAGCGAGAGCGCGTTCTCCGGGTGGTGGTCGATCGACGAGTAGAACTTGCGGACCGCGGCGAGCTTCACCGGGTCCGGCGCGGCCGCGGAGGATGCCGCGGCCTTCTCGTGCCCGGAGGGCGACGAGACGCTAGGAGCGGTGGACGAAGTGCCGGACGTGGTCTCCGGCGTCGTCGCGCCGTCTTCGGCCGACGCGGAAGCTGCCGTGCTCGGACGCCGGGACTGGCTGCTTTCGCGATGCCCGGCGGTCGTGCCGCCAGAAGCGTGGCCCTGCCGCTGTTCCGGCACTGCCTGGCCGCCCAGCGCGGCGGCGCCCGCGGAGAACCCGGCGGGAATCATCGTCTCCTCGGCGGCCGGCACGGTCGGCCGCGGGCCGCCGCTGAGCAGCGAAGCGGTGACGACCGCACCGGCGACCAGCGCGCCGGCTCCGACCAGCCCGACCAGCTTCGCGCGGCGGGCGAGCTTGCTCTCCGGCTCGTCCAGCGGCTCGGCGATCGCGACGACCGGACGCCGGGTGCGCGGAGGCAGGTACTTCTGCGGCTCGCGGAACACCCGCTCCAGGTATTCACGGTCGGCCGCGCCTACGTCCTCGAGCAGTTCCGGCGGGATGACGTCCTCGACGCGCAGGGCGTCGGGTTCTCGCCGGTTCCGCTGCCGTTCAAGCACGAAAATCCTCGCTCCGGGGTTCGGGGGCGGGGCCCCGCGCCGCGGCGGAACCCTCCAGGCGGTCCGGACCGCCGATTCGTGGTCGGGGCCGGACCTTGTCGTCGCCAGGTAACCCTGTGGCGGCCGGCGGCCGCCAGAGTCCGTCGCTGGAATGCTCCCGACGTACGACGAACGGCAGCTTAAGTCACCCACCCGGACGAGCGCACGACCGCTCACCGCACCGCACGTGCATCCGCATTTGCACACATTGGGCTGGTCAGCGGCCGTCGTCGGTGATCTTGCCGTTGTCGTCGAAGGTGAGCGTGCGCTGCTCGGTGGTCTTGCTGCCGTCCCGGTTCGTGACCTCGACGGTGTTCACCGTGGTGTTGTGCTCCGGGTCGATGGTGACCTTCTTGACCTCGTAGTACGCCACGCCTGAGTAGCGCTTGCGCAAACCCTGCGGGCCTTCTTCCTTGAGGTCGCCGGAGGTGACCGACGATGCCGTGGCCGGGTCGGTGGTCACGTTGTTGAAGAACTTCTCCGAGTTGTTCCCCATCGTGTTCGCGTTGCTGGTGGTGAAGTAGGTCGGCTGCACGGTCTCCCGCTGGGCTGGGGTGACTGGCGGCTTCTCCGGCGGTTCGCTGGACGTGGGGGAACTCGTGGTGGCCGGCGCGGACGCGCTGGTGCTGTCCGGACCGGCGGGCGTGGTCTGGCCGGTGGAGCTGTTGCTCGCCGCGCTGCTCGATTCGTTGCCCTGCTGCGGTTGCGTGCCGTTGTCCGACGGGGTGCCGTCCGTACGGGTGCTGGTGCCGTTGCGCGGGACGTTGCCGCCCGCGCCGCCGTGCTGCCCGTTCGGCAGCAGCGCGCTGAGGTCCGGGCCGCCGCCGTTCTGGCGGCCCGGCCAGCCGCCGATCGCGTCTGTCGTGGTGGTGGCCGGTCCGCCGACCAGGAACGTCCCCGCGAACAGCAGCCCCACGACCACCGCGCCGGACGCGCCGGTGGCGAACCAAGCGGCCTTGCGCCAGGTCTTGGGCGGCGTGACGGACGCGGGGACCGAACCGAGATCGAACGTGCCGAGACCGTCCAGCAACGGCGCGGAGTACACGCGCACCTCGTCGTCCTGCGACTCCGGCTCCGGTGCGGCGACCGGCGCGGTGCGGAGAGTGACGCGTTGCCGCCGGAGCGGGTCGCCCGCGGCCGGGTTCAGCTCGACGCGCTCGCGCCCGCCTTGCGGCTTCTCCGTCTCCGGTGCCGCGGCCAGCGCGGCGGCGGTCGTCGCGACACGCTCCTGCCGGCTGCGCCGGGTTGGCTGCGGCAGGGCGCTTCCGGGCGGGGCGAAGGCGCGGTGCTCGTCGGGGATCTGGTCTTGTGGCGGGGCGAAGGCCGCGCGGTTCCGGTTCTCCGCGCGCTGGCCGGGACCGCCGACCGGCAGCGTGCCGCTCACCCGGGGGCTGGCGGATTCGCCGGGGCTGGACCTGCGGCCCGACGGCTGAGGCAGCATGCCGTTCGCGCGCGGGGCAACGGTCTCCTGGTCCGAAGTACCGGGTGCGCCGACCGGCAACGTGCCGCTCGCGTATGAGCTGGACGTCGCGGGCTCGTCGCCGCGGACAGGGCCGCCGTGATCCGGGCCGTACGGGGGCGCGGCGACCGGGAGCGTGCCGCTCGAGTCGGGGTAGACCGGCTGTCCGACCCGGCGGGGAGCGCCGTTCGCCCGCAACGGGGGACTGGCGATCACCGGCTGCCGGGGCGTGTGCGGGCCGCGCTGCACCGGGGTCTCGCTGGTCTCGCTGCCGCGCTCCACCGGCGTGCCTGCCGCGGCACCGCCTTCGGTGCGGTGCCGGTGGTGGCCCGCGGCGCGCGGCGGCACGACCGGGGTCCAGGTGCCGTCGGCGTGGATGCGATGCCGGCCGGGGATGGTGACCTCGGCGTCCGCCATCGCGCCGGGCCGGTCTGCGTGTCGCGGACCGCCCACTGTGTTTCCCGTCATGCCGATCCGACCCCTCGCCGGGAGGGGCGTGACGGCGCCGCGGCGACCATCAACCCGAACGGAGCAGACCGGCGGCGGACGACCGGTGCGTCCACACTTGCGGACTCCCGAGCATCTGCACGCGCACGCGGAGACAGACGCGCGGTGCCGCAGCTCCCGCGCGTCCTCCGGGCATAGCCCGACGCAGACGCCAGGGTCCTCACGGCCTTCACAGTAAGAAACCGGCGGGCGAAAGTCTTCACCCAACCTGCAACTTGCACCGGTTTCACTCGGCCGGGTGCGCCCGAACGGGCGGCACGTCACTCTGCGCAGTGTGCCGCCCGGCGTTTGCCCAGCTCGCGCTCCGGTCAGCCGCCGCTGCGGTACTTCGCCTGCGTGGACTGCAGCGCTTTCACCGAAGTCGCGCCGCTACCGGCTGCGAGGATGATGGCGAGGATGTCCATGGCGGTGTTGCCCGAGGTGAACAGCCAGGCGAGCAGCGACACCGCGGTCGCCCCGCCCGCGATCGGCCAGCGGCTGCGCACGTACTGCGCCACCGGCGCGCCGCCGGCCCGCTTGCCCGCCGCGTTGTTGAGCAGCGCCAGATAGCCGAGGTAGCCCAGGCCGGCCAGCACGCTCGCGATCGCGATGATGGTGGCGATGAGGTCAATCATGTGTCCAGTCTGCCCGGTTCTGCCGCGGCGCGGATCGGGGATGTCCCGGAGACCGGGTCACCGGCCCAGCCGGCCCCGCCCCAGGTTCAGCAGCAGCATCGCCAGCTGACGGCCCTCCGGGCCCAGCTCGCGGTAGCGCGCCAGCACGTCCATCTCGCGGTTGTAGACGATTTTCGTGCCGCCGGCGGCCATCCGGGCCGCGCCGATCGTCTTGGACACCTCGACCCGGCGCTTCACGAGCCGGAGGATCTCGGTGTCCAGGAAGTCGATCTCTTCGCGGAGCGCGGAAATGTCCTCGCCCGCCTTGGTGTGCTCGGCGGGCTGCCCGTCGGCGTTCTGCGTCTGCGCGTTCATCGGGACCTCTCTGAAGTCCGGACTCGCTGGCCCTGGGACGGCGAAAGCCCCGGGTCCAGTGGACTCCGGGGCTGCGGGTGATGGCGGGTGAGGCACTACGCGATCACGGGAGCCGGAGTCCGGGTCCCGTAAAAAAATCGCTCGCTGTGGTGCCGCACGGTTTCAGTATGGCACAGGCGCGCCTGGACGCCGCCCGAACGTGCGCACCCGCGCGTGCACCAGAAGGCTGACGAACAGCCAGAACATCGGCATCGCCGGCCAGAAGAACATCGCGCCGCCGATCGCCCAGCGCACGATCAGCAAGGTCGCCAGCAGCACGACGATGCCGAGGTGGACGCGCAGCGCCGGATGCTCGCGCAGCGCGGATCGGGTCAGCGGCCAGCCGCCGCGAGGGCGGGAGGGCGCCGGGCGGGGGAGGTCGACGGTGAGCTCGCGAAGCTCGTCGGTGTAGCGAGCGGCGTAGACCGCGCTCAGCCGGTCTTCCACCTCTTCGAGGGTGAGCCGTCCTTCGGAACCGGCGGCCTGAACAGTTTCGGCGACGCGCTCTCGGTCGCTGTCGGAAGCCCTCAACCGGGCGGGGATTTTGTCGTCCATACCGTTCGATGGTCCGCGCCGGGACGGGCTCGCGCGTCGGGTGCGAGGCGACACTCCGGCGTACGTCCGCGAGCGCAGTCCGACCCCGTGGCTGTTCCGGGTCTGTCGTACCCCCGGGGTAGCGTGGACAGACGATGGACACCCTCTTCGATCTCCCCGCAGACCCTCCCGCTCGCCAGCCCCGGCCGGGAACCGCAGACCTGCTCGAGGACCTCAATCCCGCCCAGCGCGAGGCGGTGACGCACGCCGGAGGTCCGCTGCTGGTCGTCGCGGGAGCCGGATCGGGCAAGACGCGCGTGCTCACTCGACGGATCGCGTACCTGCTCGGGGAACGCGGGGTGCACCCCGGCGAGATCATGGCGATCACGTTCACCAACAAGGCCGCCGCGGAGATGCGCGAACGCGTCGCGTCTCTCGTCGGCAGGCGCGCGAACGCGATGTGGGTGTCGACGTTCCACTCGATGTGCGTGCGGATCCTGCGCCGCGAGGCCAAGACGCTCGAAATGTCGTCGAGTTTCTCCATCTACGACTCGGACGACACGAAGCGGCTCATCACGCTCGTCGCGCGCGATCTCGACATCGACCCGAAGAAGTACGCCGCGCGCACGCTCGCGGTGCACATCTCGAACCTGAAGAACGAACTGGTCGACCCGGAGACCGCGACCTCGGACGCGGCGAACGACCTGGAGCGGCGCGTCGCCGAGGTCTACACCGAGTACCAGCGGCGGCTGGCGAGCGCGAACGCGTTCGACTTCGACGACCTGATCATGCAGACGGTCGCGCTGTTGCAGGCTTTCCCGGACGTCGCGGAGTACTACCGCCGCCGCTTCCGGCACGTCCTGGTCGACGAGTACCAGGACACCAACCACGCGCAGTACACGCTGGTCCGGGTGCTGGCCGGCACCGAGGCGACCGACAGCGGGATCCAGCCCGCGGAACTGTGCGTGGTCGGCGACGCGGACCAGTCCATCTACGCTTTCCGTGGCGCGACCATCCGCAACATCGAGGAATTCGAGCGCGACTTCCCGAACGCGCACACCATCCTGCTGGAGCAGAACTACCGCTCCACGCAAACGATCCTGTCCGCCGCGAACGCGGTGATCGCGCGCAATCCCAACCGGCGCGCGAAGCGGCTGTGGACCGATTCGGGCGACGGCGAGAAGATCGTCGGCTAC
This sequence comes from Amycolatopsis benzoatilytica AK 16/65, assembly GCF_000383915.1. NCBI lineage: Bacteria > Bacillati > Actinomycetota > Actinomycetes > Pseudonocardiales > Pseudonocardiaceae > Amycolatopsis > Amycolatopsis benzoatilytica. The sequence continues at coordinate 6,041,174 of NZ_KB912942.1, read as the reverse complement.
GTGTCGGACAACGACCACGACGAGGCCGCGTTCGTCGCGGGGGAGATCGACTCGCTGGCGGAGAAGGGCGCGGCGGACTACTCCGACGTGGCGGTGTTCTACCGCACCAACAACCAGTCGCGGGTGTTCGAGGAAATCTTCATCCGGCTCGGCCTGCCGTACAAGGTGGTCGGCGGCGTGCGGTTCTACGAGCGGCGCGAAGTGCGGGACATGATCGCGTACCTGCGGGTGCTCGCGAACCCGGACGACACGGTCAGCCTGCGCCGGGTGCTGAACGTGCCCAAGCGCGGGATCGGCGACCGGGCCGAGGCCGTCGTGGCCACACACGCGGAGCGCGAGCGGATCTCGTTCTGGGCCGCGTTGCGCGACGCGGTCGAGGACAAGGTGGCATTGCTGAACCCGCGCTCGGCCAAGGCGATCACCGGGTTCGTGACGATGCTGGACGAGCTGCGCGAGATGGCGGCGGCCGGCACCGAGGTGCACGACCTGCTGGAAGCGGTCCTGGAGCGCACCGGTTATCGCGCGGAGCTGGAGGAATCCGACGACCCGCAGGACGCGTCGCGGGTCGAGAACCTCACCGAATTGGTGACCGTGGCACGCGAATTCGCGGAATTCACCGCCGAGGTCACCAACGACGAGAACGCGGAACTGGTCCTCGACGACGGTGTGCCCGCGCCCGGTTCGCTGCCCGCCTTCCTGGAGCGCGTTTCCCTGGTCGCGGACGCCGACTCCATCCCGTCGCCGGACGGCGGCGAGGAGGGGGAAGGCGGTGCGGGCGTGGTCACGCTGATGACCGTGCACACCGCGAAGGGCCTGGAGTACCCGGTGGTGTTCTGCACCGGTTGGGAAGACGGCGTTTTCCCGCACCAGCGCGCGCTGGGCGACCCGGCGGAACTGGCCGAGGAACGGCGGCTGGCGTACGTGGCGATCACGCGGGCGCGGCAGCGGCTGTACGTGTCGCGGGCGCTTACCCGATCGGCATGGGGGCAGCCGCAGATGAACCCGGCCTCGCGGTTCCTGGACGAACTGCCGTCGGACTTGGTCGACTGGCGGCGGCTCGAACCGTCCTCGCCGGGCTTCGGGAACTTCGGCTCGTCGTCAGGGGCCTCGTCCGGCCCGCGCGCGGCGACCACCTGGGGGCGGCGGTCGTCTTCGCCGTCGGTGTCCTCCGGATCGCCGTTCGGGAAGGGGTGGAAGGACACGGTGGCGCTGAAGCTGGACGTCGGCGACCGGGTCAGCCACGACAAATACGGTCTGGGCACGGTGGTTTCCTGCGATGGAGTCGGGCCGCGAGCCACCGCGACGATCGACTTCGGGGCTTCCGGGAAGGTGCGTTTGATGCTGATCGGCAGCGTGCCGATGGTGAAGCTCTGACCCCGGCGTCATCGGACGCCGGTGGACGCCGTTCACCGGACTGAGTGAACTGACCTGCGCGGGTGCCGATCTTGTCGGTACCTCTGGGCATACTCGGATGCGTCGATCGAACACAAGTTCGATCGCGTGCGATATGCTGAGGGAGGGCGCAGGGATGGACGCGGTGCTGTTTGGCGTGTTCGCTGCCGGGGTACAGGAGTACCTACGGCGGGTGATGGGAACGGTTGCGGCGGGGGCGGCAACTCGATCGGCCGGTGCGGTGCCGGCGGAAGTGGCCCGGCTGGCCGCGGCGTGGCGGGCGTTGCTGCGGCAGCACGCGCTGGGACCGGACGGCAGATGCGTGGTGTGCGGCGAGGCCTCACGTACCCGGGACGGGGTCGCGCGATGGCTGCCGAGGCGTCGCCCGGCTGGCCTGTGCACGGTGTGGCAGGTGGCGGTGGCTTACTTCATTCGGCAGCTGCCGGGCGTGGATCCGTGAGAAGGCTGCTTCGGGAGCAGGGCGCTTTTGTTGCGCGCGGAATCGGCTTTGTTGCGAGCGGCAGCCCTGGTGGGCTATCGGTCGCGAGCTGGGCTGGAGTTGGCCACAGTGCGCACGCCGCACGATGCTGGCGGCCCAGCGTTAGCTGCTCAGGCGCGGCGCGTCAGCGTTAGTCGTTCAGGCGCGGTGAAGGCCGAACAGTGGAGCCCAGGTGCAAAAACCCAGCGAAAGGAGCCGGAGGAACGAGGACCGAATCAGACGTCCACGCCGCGGGCGGCCAGCCACGGGCGCGGGTCGATCTTCTTGGTGCCGTTCTGCCAGACCTCGAAGTGCAGGTGCGGGCCGGTGGTCTGGCCGCGATTGCCGATCTCGGCGATCTGCTCGCCGCACTTCACCCGCTGGCCCGCGTGGACCGAGAAGCTGTTCATGTGGCCGTAGACCTGGATGGTGCCGTCGTCGAGCTGGAGGCGGACCCACAGGCCGAAGCCGCTGGCCGGGCCGGCTTCGATGATGGTGCCGTCGGAGGCGGCGTAGATCGGGGTGCCGATCGCGTTGGCGATGTCGATGCCGAGGTGGCTGGTACCCCAGCGGGCACCGAAACCGGAAGTGAACGTGCCGTGCGCGGGCAGGCAGGTCTTCGGGCGGGACGCCTCTTCGGCGGCCTTGCGCGCGGCATCGGCTTCCGCCTGGACGCGTGCCTGGGTGACCTTCGCGCTGTCGGCCATCTTCGCCGCTTCGGCGGAGGCATCGACGGCGTGGCCGGTCGGCAGCAGTTCGGGAGCTCCCCCGGAGCCCGAGCTGCCGAGGGTGAACGAGGCGCTCGCGTTCTGTGTGTTGGCGAGCGGAGTGACTGCGGCGTCCGAGGTGCCGGCGGCACCCTTGAGCGTCTGCCCGGCTGCGGCCGCGGCGAACGCGCCGGCCGCGACGGCGGCAACCACGACGCGCCCGCGCAAAGCGGACGACGGCGGCGCGATGCGGTGCTGGCCCCGCACGCGGATGACTGCACCGTCCAGTGCGTCTTTCAGCGCCGGGGAAGGGGCTTGGCCGCCGGGGGAGCGGTGTGAAGCCAAGACAGGGCCTTCCATCGTCGGGGAGTCGGGCGGAAGCGGACTCGGGCGGGGGATCCCGTGAACGAACCTCGGGGGTGATTCGCTCAGCGTCGTGATGCTTCGTGACCGGACTGTAATGGGGACCGGGGGACAGTAACGAAAGGGAACGTCAATGGGCAAGACGCGTACTGGCTTTCGGCCGATCGAGTGGTCTCCGCCGAGCTTCTAGCTGTGGAAACTACCCAAAGTTAATCGAGGACTACTCCAGAAGTTGTGACCTTGATTACATACCTTCGGCTGGTGGCGGGCCGCTGAAGCCGGTTTCGACGGGTTTGGCGGCGAAATAACCAGTGGACCGGATGCGTTGACGGGCGTTCGCGCGTCAACCGGCCGCCGCGGGCCTCTCCGGCGCGGGTGTCAGCGGCCCGCCGGAGCGCCTTGACAGCGGCTGCTGCTCTCCGGGCCTGGTGCGCCCGCTGCAGCGGGCGTGTTGCCTGGCCGGGGCCGGTTCCCCCACGGTTCCCGGCCAGGCAACCACTCCTGGGCAGCTCTGCGTGACCCGCTCCGGCAGGCGGCCCGAGTCCTGCTGAAACCGCCGCGACCCCCCGTCGCGACCTGGTCGAACGCCTGCCCCGAACAGGCGCTCGTCCTCGCTCCGCCATCCCCACGGCGGATCCCCGGTCCTTCGTCCCGCGGAGGGGAGACGCCCCGAACGCCTCCCCCTTACGCGACTCCGGCGCATTTCCCCGTGCCCGGTTTCCCGGACCCGGGGTTTCCCCGAAGGTCGTGACGTCCCCCGACGCCGCGTCCCCTCTTGCCTTCGAGACCGCCGGCCCGCGCCCCTCTTACGCGGTTCGGCGGATTTTTTCTCCGCACCCCTCCAGACGCATGGGACCGCCGGAGGTTCACCCGATAGCGCACTTCCCGGCGAAATGCGTCCGGACCTGGTCGCGGCGCCCCGGTAGTCCCCCTGCCGGGGCGGGTACTTGCTAGCGTCGCCAGCGATGACTCCGCCGACTCAAGAGCCACCCGACGGCGACTCCGCCCCGGGCCGTCCCGCCACACCCCGGCGGCCCAGCCTCGCCGAGCGCAAGGCCGCCGCCCGCGCACAAGCCCGGCGGGAAGCCGGGCGAGCGAAGCCGGGCCGGGCCGATCCGGCTGGCACGTCCGGACGCGACGCCCCATCGTCGGCCGCTGCCCGCGATGAGGACGCCGGTGAGGCGGCTGCGCGCGGAACCGAAGCCGTCACTGGCGAAGGGGCCAAAGCAGGCGGAGAACCAGGCCGCGCTGCTGCGGGGTCTGAGCACGGAACCGAGGCCGCTGCTGCGGGGGCTGGGCGCGGAGCCGGAGCGGCTGCCGAGCCGAGCGGGATCTCGCCATCGGACGCTCCCCTCGACCTAGCCGACCGAACCCCTGCCCCTCAGCTCCGCGTCGCCACTGCCCTCGCCGCCGTCGGTGCCGTGGCCCTCTCCGGCGGGGCCGTCGCCCACGTCTCCCCAGCGGCGGCCCCGGGTTATCTCTCCTGGCCGCTCCTGCTGGTCCTGGCCGTGGTCCCGGCGGGGATCGCCCTTGCCGCCGCGTTCAGCGGGCGGCATGGGCTGGCCGCCGGGCTCCTCGCCGGCCTCGCCGCGCTCGCCCCGGGGCGGCTGGTTGTCGATCTCCAGTTCCTCGCCAACGGCTCCAAAACCATCCGCCCCGAGCTGTACTTCCCCGATCGGCTCCTCGACCGCAGCGCGGTCGGCCCCGGGTTTTGGCTGCTGATCGGCGGGCACCTGCTCACCCTGGTCGCGGGGATCGTCGCCGCCCGGACGGTCAGGGAACGCAACGAGATCGCGGGCGGTGCGGACAAGCGGCGGTTGCGGTTGGTCATTCCGCTGCTGGCAGTCGTCGCCGCGGTCGGGTTGCTGATGACCCCGGTCCTCTCCGACGATCCGTTTCTCCTTGCCCGGTCGGCTTTCGAGGGGCCGGGGGTCGCGCTCGCCGGATACCTTCTGCTCGCCGCCGCGTTGCCGATCACCGCGGTGCTCGGCATTTCCGCGGGCTCGGACGGTGTCGCGCGCGGGACGCTCGGCGGGATCGCGGCAGCGGTGCTCGCGGTCGCGTTGCCGGCGTGGGTCGCGGGACTCGCTGTGCCCGGGCTGCACGTTTCGACCGGCGCGTACCTCGCCGTCGTGCCGATGGCGCTCGTGCTCGCCCTCATTCCGCTTGCGACACCGCAGCAGACACCGGACGAGCGCACCGATCTCGCGGGCGAGGCGCGCGTGCCGGGGCTCACGATCTGGCGAGCCCTCACCGCCTTGCTCACCTTGCTCACCGCGGTCGCGGCGGCGATCGGTGCGATCGCGCCGCAGGTAGGCGACAGCACCGGCAGCCCGGCTCGCTGGTTGCTGATTGTCGCCGCGATCCTGGTTTTCCTGCCGGCCCCGTTCCTTCTCGTCCAGCGGGCCGCGGCAACCGCGCGCGGGGTGCTCGCGGTGGTGTGGGCTGGCGTGGTGCTCGCCGGGACGTCGGTGCTCAGCACCGCGATCACCGCGTCCGAAGCGTCTGGGCTCGGCGAGCTCGGGATGCCTGGCACTCCGAGCTTCCACCTCGGCTCGGGGGCGGTGTTCACCGCGATAGCGCTCGGCCTCGCCGGGCTGACCGCGCTCGCCGCGGTCGTCGCCGGTGTCGTGGAACGCGACGACGCCGGCTCGGGCGGACCTCGTTCGCCGATCGTGATTCCGGCCGGAATCGCGGCCGTGCTGGCGATCGCGGCGTTCAGCACGCCGGTGTTCACCGCCCCGGATTACCCGGCACCCGGCCTGTGGTCCGATTTCGACACTCCGTCCTGGGGGTTGCTCGCCACGCTGCTCGTCGTGCTCGGGACTCTCGGGTTGAGCGTGCGGGCGCGGCCTGGCGTCGCGGCGGCCGGGCTGGCCGGCGTCGTCGTGCTGCTCGCGCTGCACGTGGCCGAACTTCCGCTGGTGGGCTCGGCCATCGACGGTGCGCAACCGGGCGCGGGGTTCTGGCTGGGGCTCGCCGCTGCCGTGGCAGCCGGGGTCGCGGCCGGTGCCGCGGCGGTCGGGGCGAAAAAATGAGTCCGCTGCGCGTCGTTCTTGTCGAGCTTTCCGGAGAAACCGCGGCGATCCCGCTGGCGCGTTTGCTGCGCGACGCCGGTCTCGAGGTCGTCCACGTCGGACACTTGGACACCGTGGACAAGGTCGTGCGCACGGCGGAACAGGAGGATCCCGACATTCTGGGTCTCCTCGGCGGACCCGTTCCCGCCGCGCTCGCCGAAGCGCTCCCGGGCGTCGAGGTCGTCGAGCTAGCCGCGGAAGACGCCGAAAAAGCCGCCGAAACGCTTCTCGGTGGGCGGTCTCACACTCTCGGCACACCCTCTGACCGCGCACGGTGACCGACTTCACCAGGTGCGGCGTCCCCTGCGTCTGCGCAGGTCGCTAACCTCGACTGGTCCGACAGCGCGGTCCGGAAAACGGACCACCACAGTGGCGTGTCGTCAGGAGACTGGAGTAGTGGACCTCTACGAGTACCAGGCGAGGGATCTCTTCGCCGCCCACGGAGTACCGGTTCTGCCGGGCGCCGTGGCAAGCACCCCGGAAGAAGCCAAGGCCGCCGCGGAGCAGATCGGCACCCAGGTCGTCGTCAAGGCGCAGGTGAAGGTCGGCGGCCGGGGCAAGGCGGGCGGCGTCAAGCTGGCCCAGACGCCCGACGAGGCGAAGGAGAAGGCGGAAGCCATCCTCGGCCTCGACATCAAGGGCCACATCACGCACCGCGTGCTGGTGGCGGAAGCCTCGGACATCGCGTCCGAGTACTACTTCTCCTTCCTGCTCGACCGCGCCAACCGCACCTTCCTCGCGATGGCGTCGTCCGAGGGCGGCATGGAGATCGAGCAGCTCGCGGTCGAGCGCCCGGAAGCGCTCGCCAAGATCCCGGTCGACGCGATCAAGGGCGTCGACAAGGCGACCGCGCTCGAGATCCTGAAGGCCGGCAACTTCCCGGCCGAGATCATCGACGAAGCCGCCGACGTCGTGGTGAAGCTGTGGGAGACCTTCGTCTCCGAGGACGCCACCCTGGTCGAGGTCAACCCGCTGGTCCGCGACCCGCAGGACAAGATCATCGCCCTCGACGGCAAGGTCACCCTCGACGAGAACGCCTCCTTCCGCCACCCGGCGCACGGGGAGCTCGTCGACAAGCAGGCCGAGAACCCGCTCGAGGCGAAGGCCAAGGCCAAGAACCTCAACTACGTCAAGCTCGACGGCGAGGTCGGCATCATCGGCAACGGCGCGGGCCTCGTCATGTCCACTTTGGACGTGGTGGCCTACGCGGGCGAGAAGCACGGCGGCGTGAAGCCGGCCAACTTCCTCGACATCGGCGGCGGCGCGTCGGCCGAGGTCATGGCGGCCGGTCTGGACGTCATCCTCAACGACACCGACGTGAAGAGCGTCTTCGTGAACGTCTTCGGCGGCATCACCGCCTGCGACGCGGTGGCGAACGGCATCGTCGAGGCGCTCAAGATCCTGGGCGACGAGGCCAGCAAGCCGCTGGTCGTCCGCCTGGACGGCAACAACGTCGTCGAGGGTCGCCAGATCCTGGCCGACGCGAACCACCCGCTGGTCACCGTGGTGGACACAATGGACAACGCGGCCGACAAGGCCGCCGAGCTCGCCGCGGCGGTGAACTGAACATGTCGATCTTCCTGAACGAGAACAGCAAGGTCATCGTGCAGGGGCTCACCGGCTCCGAGGGCATGAAGCACGCGACCAAGATGCTGAAGTCCGGCACCGACATCGTGGGCGGCGTCAACGCCCGCAAGGCCGGCCAGACGGTCACCATCGAGGGCAAGGAACTCACCGTGTTCGGCACGGTCGAGGAAGCCATCAAGGAGACCGGCGCCGACGTGTCGGTCATCTTCGTGCCGCCGAAGTTCGCCAAGGACGCGGTCATCGAGGCGATCGACGCCGAGATCCCGCTCGCCGTGGTGATCACCGAGGGCATCCCGGTGCACGACTCGGCCTACTTCTGGGCGCACGCGGTCGCCAACGGCAACAAGACCCGCATCATCGGCCCGAACTGCCCCGGCGTGATCAGCCCCGGCAAGTCGAACGCCGGCATCATCCCGGCCGACATCGCCAAGGGCGGCCCGATCGGCCTCGTGTCGAAGTCCGGCACGCTGACCTACCAGATGATGTACGAGCTGCGGGACATCGGCTTCTCGACCGCGGTCGGCATCGGCGGCGACCCGATCATCGGCACCACCCACATCGACGCCCTCGAGGCGTTCGAGAAGGACGCCGACACCAAGGTCATCGTGATGATCGGCGAGATCGGCGGCGACGCCGAGGAGCGCGCAGCGGCCTACATCAAGGAGAACGTGACCAAGCCGGTCGTCGGCTACGTCGCGGGCTTCACCGCCCCGGAGGGCAAGACGATGGGCCACGCGGGCGCGATCGTCTCCGGTTCGTCGGGCACCGCCGCGGCGAAGAAGGAGGCCCTCGAGGCCGCCGGCGTCAAGGTCGGCAAGACCCCGAGCGAGACCGCGGTTCTCGCCCGGGAGCTGTACAACAGCCTCGGCTGACCAGCAGCGACTCCACTGGCGGAGGCCGGGTACCGACACGGTGCCCGGCCTCCGTCCGTTTTGCCCGCAACCGATCCGGCGTTCCGCACGTCCAACGTCGCGTACGGCCCTTGGCGGATGCGCTAGCGTGCACTCACTCGTGCGCGGGGAGACGCAGCTGCCCGGGGCGCCGCAGGACTCGAACCGCCGGTCGATGAGACAGGAGAGCTTCCGATGACCTTCCCCAGTGGCGGGCCCGGCTACCCCCAGCAGGGCCAGCCGTCCCAGGGACCGCCCCCGTCGGGCGGGTTCCCGCAGCAGCCCCAGCCCCAGCAGGGCCCGCCCGCGATGGGCGCCGGAGCGCCGCCGAACCTTCCGCTGCTGCTCTCGCTCGGGGTGACCGCGCTGGGCGTCGTGCAGTACTTCCTCGGCTTCGCCTCCGAGGCGGGCGGCGCCGGGCAGACCATCCTGTTCCTGCTGGTCGGCGGTCTGCTGTCGGCGCTCAACGCGCTGCCCAACGGGCCGAAGACGCTGCCGTTCGCGGCGCTGTTCAGCGTGATCGGCGGGCTGACCGCGCTCGACGTGGTCATCTCCGCGCAGACCGTCCCGGGCATCGTCATCGTGGTGCTGATCCTCGGCATCCTGCAGATGCTGGCGTCGGTCGCGGTGCTGCTGTTCGAGTACGGCGTGCTCAAGCCGCCGACGCCGCAGCCGTCCGTCCCGGCGTATCAGCAGCCGTTCGGCCAGCCGGGCCAGTACCAGCCGACGCAGTACCAGCCGGCGGCCCCGGGCCAGCCGCAGCCGCCGGCCGGCGCGCCGCAGCAGCCGCCCGCCGGTCAGCCGCCCGCGACGCCGCCGGGCGCGCAGGCCACCACGTACGCGCCGCAGCAGGGCCAGTTCTTCCAGCCACCCGCTGACCAGAACAAGCCGGGCACCCCGCCCGGTGGTTTCGGACAGCAAGGCTGAAACCGAGGTTTTCCGGTTCACGGGTGGTGAGAAGTCCGTGAAGGGCCCCTTGAGGGAATCTACGTCCCTCAAGGGGCCCTTCACGGACCAGCCAGCCGCGGGGCCGCCCACCCGCTGTGACTCTCCGTGTCACAGCGGGTGTTTTTCTTTCCCTCGTGCCCCGACCGGGTGGGCGTTGGATTCGCCACGTCCGACGGGCGGCGTGCCTCACCCGGACGGCCGAGTGCGGATGCCATGGTCGAGTGCATGCAGGTGCTCACCAGTCCCGGACGCCCGGCGTCCGCCGATCCGGCGGTCCGGCAGGGATCCCGGCTCCGGGTGGTGCTCGCCGCGGCCTTCGGTCCGATCGTCACCGGCTACGCGGTCGTCGCGACGCTGCTCGCGCTGGTCGTACTGACCGCCGAGCACGCGGTGTTCTCCGCGGGCGGAGTGCTGCTGTCAGCCGGGCCCGGCTGGCTGGCCGCCTACCAGGTCGAGCTCGGCATCGGCGGGCATCCGCTGGGCATGCTGCCGCTGCTGCCGACGGTCGGCGTCGTGGTGCTGATCGCGCGCGCGGCATCCCGTGCCGTCCAACGGCTCGGCTGCGAACGCCCGCGGCACGCGATCCCGTTGATCGCCGCGATGTCCGGCGCGCATCTGCTGTTCGGGCTCGCGATCTCGCTGTTCTCGCTCGGCCAGCCGGTGCGTGCGAACGTGGCGCTGGCCGTGCTGGTGCCCGCTGCGATCTCGGCGCTGGCGGCCGGCTGCGGCGTGCTGCGGCGGTTCGGGCTGCCGGCCACGATCGCGGACCGGCTCGACCCGCTGGCAATGCGCGGCGCGCGGGCGGGCTTGCTGGGGCTGTTCGCGCTCCTGGCAGCTGGCGCGCTGACGCTGACCATCGCCACCGCGCTGTCGGCGCGCACGGTGTCCAGCCTGTTCGCGCCGACGTTCGGCAGCAGCTTCGGCCTGCTCCTGCTGTCCGTGCTGTACCTGCCGAACGCGGTGGTGGCCGCGATGTCGTTCGTGAGCGGGCCCGGGTTCAGCATCGGCGGCCTCGCCGTGCACCTGGTCGGCTACCGCGGCGGGGAGGTTCCGGCGGTCCCGCTGCTCGGCGGGATCCCGGAGCACGCCGCGACCTGGTGGCCGGCGCTGATGGTGCTGCCGCTGGCGGTCGGCGTGCTGGTCGGCTGGTCGGTCCGCGCGGTGGACGACGATCCGGCGGCCCGGCTGCGGGTGGTCGTCGTGGCGGGCGCGGTAGTCGGGTTCGGCTGCGTGCTGCTCGGCACCCTCGCCGGCGGACGGCTCGGCGACGGCCCGTTCGACCCGGTCAGCGTGCCGGTCGGAGTGGCGTCGATCGTTGCGTTCTGCTGGGTGGTGATCCCGGCCGGGTTCGTGGCGTTCTTCGCCGGGGCGCACGAGCCGCCGGTGCCGGCCGGGCTGCTGGTCGACGAGGACGAGGATCTCGCCGAGACAGACGACGAGACAGAGCCGGACGAGGCGGCGGCGGAAGCGGCCGAGGACACGGAGGACGACTCCGAGCCCGACTCCGACGCCGACGAGGACCCGGCCGAGCCGGACGCCGACGAGGACGAGGACGAGGACCCGGCCGAGCCCGAAGAAGAGCCCGGACCCGAAGAACCCGAGTACGACGAATTCGATGCCGAGGCGGACGCCGAACTTGGCCTCGAGCTGCTGGAAGACCTGCCGGAAGCGGAAGCTGTCGACGCCGGGGAAACGGCCGCCGAGCCGTCGGACGACGAGCCCGGGAAGCCATCGGACGACGAGCCGGGGAAGCCATCGGCTGTGACCGAGTCCACCGAGGACTCCGGCGACGCCAAGCCCGCGGGAGACGACCGTTAAGGTTGGGGTGACCTGGTGAAGCGCCGTGCGCCCGAGGCGTACCGCCGTGCAAGGAGCCCGTTCTGGCCAGCCGCTTGGACCTGTCCGCCCCGGTGAAGATCGTCGTGCTCGCGTCCGGTTCCGGCACGCTGCTGCAGGCCGTGCTCGACGCGGTGGCGAAGCCGGGATTCCCGGCCGACGTCGTCGCCGTGGGCGCCGACCGCGCCGGCATCGAGGCGCTCGCGCGGGCGGAACGGGTCCACGTGCCGTCGTTCACCGTGCGCGTCGCCGACCATCCAGACCGCGCCGCGTGGGACGTCGCGCTCGCCGACGCGGTCGCGGCGTATCAGCCGGACCTGGTCGTGTCGGCGGGCTTCATGAAGATCCTCGGGCCGGAGTTCCTGGCCCGGTTCGCGGGCCGGGTGATCAACACTCATCCCGCGCTGCTGCCGTCGTTCCCCGGGATGCACGCGGTCGCCGACGCGCTGGCCGCGGGCGTGCGGGTCACCGGGTCGACGGTGCATTTCGTCGACGCCGGCGTGGACACCGGACCGGTCATCGCCCAGGAGGCGGTGCCGGTGGAGAACGACGACACCGAAGACGTCCTGCACGAGCGGATCAAAGCCGTGGAACGCAGGCTGCTGGTTGAAACGATCGAGCGACTCGGCCGTGGTGGGTGCACCGTGGACGGACGAAAGGTGAGGTTTTCGTGAGCACAGCACAGGGGCGGCGCCCGGTCCGGCGCGCGCTGATCGGCGTCTCGGACAAGGCCGGCCTGCTCGAGCTCGCGACCGGCCTGCACGCGGCCGGCGTGGAGATCGTGTCGACCGGCGGCACCGCGAAGGTCATCGCGAACGCCGGGGTCCCGGTCACCCCGGTCGAGCAGGTCACCGGGTTCCCCGAGTCGCTCGACGGCCGGGTCAAGACGCTGCACCCGCGCGTGCACGCCGGGCTGCTCGCCGACCAGAACAACGACGAGCACGTCGCGCAGCTCAAGCAGCTCGAGATCGCGGCGTTCGACCTGCTCGTGGTGAACCTGTACCCGTTCCAGGCGACTGTCGCGTCCGGCGCGAGCTTCGAGGACTGCGTCGAGAACATCGACATCGGCGGGCCGGCGATGGTGCGCGCGGCAGCGAAGAACCACGGCAGCGTCGCGGTCGTGGTGGACCCGACGCGCTACGCGTGGGTGCTGGAGCAGGTTTCCGCGGGCGGCTTCGAGCTCTCGGACCGTAAGCGGCTCGCCGCGCAGGCGTACGCACACACTGCCGCGTACGACACCGCTGTCGCGTCGTGGTTCGCCAACGCGTACGCGCCCGCCGACGACAGTGGCTTCCCGGACTTCCTCGGAGCGACGTGGGACCGTGCGGACGTTCTGCGCTACGGCGAGAACCCGCACCAGAAGGCGGCGCTGTACCGCAGCGCGCAGCCGGGCCTCGCGCATGCGGAGCAGCTTCACGGCAAGGCGATGTCGTACAACAACTACGTCGACACCGATGCGGCGCGTCGGGCCGCCTTCGACTTCTCGGAGCCGGCTGTCGCGATCATCAAGCACGCCAACCCGTGCGGGATCGCTGTCGGCGTGGACGTCGCCGAAGCGCACCGTAAGGCGCATGCTTGCGACCCGGTGTCCGCGTACGGCGGCGTGATCGCCACGAACCGGCCGGTGAGCGTCGAAGCGGCGGAGCAGATCGCCGAGGTGTTCACCGAGGTCGTGCTGGCGCCTGAGTTCGAGCCGGAAGCGCTGGAGATCTTGCAGCGCAAGAAGAACGTGCGGCTGCTGAAGCTGCCGGCGATCGAGAACGCGGCCCCGGTCGAGCTCCGGCCGATCTCCGGCGGCGTGCTCGTGCAGACCCCGGACGCGATCGACGCGGACGGCGACAACCCGGCGAACTGGACGCTGGCCACCGGTGCGCCGGCCGATGAGCAGACCCTGGCGGACCTGGAGTTCGCGTGGCGGGCGCTGCGCGCGGTGAAGTCGAACGCGATCCTGCTGGCGCACGAGCAGGCGACCGTCGGGGTCGGCATGGGCCAGGTCAACCGGGTGGACTCGTCGCGGCTGGCGGTCTCGCGGGCGGGTGACCGGGCGAAGGGCTCGGTCGGCGCGTCGGACGCGTTCTTCCCGTTCCCGGACGGGCTCGAGGTGCTGATCGAGGCCGGTGTGCGGGCCGTCGTGCAGCCCGGCGGGTCGATCCGGGACGCCGAGGTGATCGCGGCCGCCGAGGCAGCCGGGATGACGCTGTACCTGACCGGCACGCGGCACTTCGCGCACTGATTTTCTCGCGGACCGGCCGGGACCTTCGGGTCCTGGCCGGTTTGTTTTACCCCTCGCGCAGAAGCGCGTAGACGACCTGGTCGCGGTAGCCGCCGTCGCGCCAGAAGGCTTGGCACAGCAGCCCTTCGCGGTGGAAGCCGGCCTTCTCGAGCGCCTGCTGAGCGGCCAGATCTTCGCTGTCGACGAAGGTTTCGAGCCGGTGCGCGCGGGTGTGCCGGAAGAGGTAGTCGGCGAGGAGCGCGTGCGCCTTCTCGCGGACGCTGTGGCTACGGTGATCCGGCAGCAGCGCGACGCGGACGGCGAAGCACCCGCCGGCTGGCCCGCCTCGGTCCGCGGCTTCCCAGCTCGCCATTCCCGCGACGGTGTCGTCGACCGCCACCGCGACCGCGCTGGACGCCGGGCTGAGGAACCCGTCCTCGGCGAACCGCCTTCGCCCGGCCTGTGCCCCGGCGAACCCGGCCCAGCCGAACTGACCGGCTGCGTCCGGGTCGGTGGCGAACCGGTCGACCGCGGGCAGATCGGCTTCGGTGAAACCCCGCAGGGCGATGTGTCCTGTTTTCATCAGGCTTCCCAGTGTAGAGAGCACATTCCCCGGTTGCCCGGGGAATGTGCTGACGTGCGCTTGACAGGGGGCGGGCCGGGGTGTTTGCTGGACTGCGTCGAACAGATGTTCGACGCAGTGGAGTGTTCACTGGGTGCGATTGTCAGGTGACCTGCGCGGGGGAGAGCCGCGTGGGCGATGCGGAGCCGCCTTCCCCGCGGCGTGCCGGCATCCGTCCTGGGCAGGGTCTGCGGACTTCCTGCCCTGGACGGGTGCGCCGGCCGTACGGAGGAAGGAGGACCGGTGACTGCTGGAGCGACTGCGGGGGTTGCCGGGGTTTCCCGGGCCGAGGGAGGCGCGGGAGAAGCCGCCGTCTTGGCGACCGCGGGGGCGGTTGTCGTGGGCGGTGGCCTTGAAGTTGCGGGGCCGCTCGGGTCGCTGGACGTGAGCGTGGCTGGGGTGGCTTCGCGCGCGGCCGGTGAGCCGAGCGCGGCGGCCGGTGCCTGCACGGCGGATGGTGCCTGCACGGCGGATGGTGCCTGCACGGCGGATGGTGCTGGTATGCCGAGGTTTCCGGCGGCCTCGGTCAAGGAAGCTGGTCGAAAGTCACGGACAGCCGCGGCTGGCGGGGACGCCGTGGCTGCTGCGTCCACGAGTGTGCCGGCGGCGCGGCCGGCACACTCGTGGGAAATCCTCGTTCCGTGGTCCGGGCTGGAATCCTTGGCGAAGGAGCCCGTATCCGCGGCTTCGGTGTCCGCGCCGAAGCCGGCACTTCCGTTGGCGGGCAACGGATCTGTTCTTACTCGACACTCTGCGGAAGCGTTGTTCGAACGGTGGGTGCCGACCGTTTCCAGCGAAGCGGCGGGGAAGTCGCCCGGGCTTCGTGCGCGGCGGCAGTTCGAGCGGGTTGCTGGTTCGCCGGGCCCGCGTGGTTCGGCGACGTCGCCCATCCCGCGAAGTCTCTCGGATCGACCTGGTTTTTCCGCGGAGCTGGGGTGTTCGGCGGAATCCGCCGAACCGCCGCCCCGATTGCGGCAGTTGCCCTCCGCTCCGCCCAGCCAGCCGGGCGAGTCCGGCGCGGTGGTTCCTTTCGAACCTCCTGCTTCGGCACGTCCGGCAGACCGCACCGACGGAGCGGAACCGCCCGAGCCCCCGCTTCGGCTCCGCCCCCCGACTCGTCTTCGCCCGGCTGATCCGCCGTCCGAGGAAACGACGCTCGCCACGCTGACGTCCCTGCCCGGGGTCAGCACCGCCAGCACCGTTGCGGCCGAACGGGTTTCCCGGGCGGACTGGAGCGGCGCGGCCGGGCGGATGCTTCCGGTCGTTCCCGCGCTGGCCGATCTCCTTCCCGGCGCCGGGTTGCGGCGCGGGAGCGTCGTGGCGGTGCATCACTCCACCTCGTTGCTGTTCGCGTTGCTCGCGGAGGCGACCGTCGCTGGGGCGTGGGCCGCGGTGGTCGGGGTGCCGTCGCTGGGGATCGTCGCGGCGGCGGAGCACGGGGTCGTTGTTTCGCGGCTCGCGTTGGTTCCGCGGCCGGGAGCCGAGTACGCGGCGGTGATGGGGGCGTTGATCGACGGGGTCGATCTGGTTGTCACCGAGTCGCGTTCAGTGCGGCCGGACGTCGCGCGCCGGCTCGCGGCGCGGGCACGGCATCGAGGGGCGGTGCTGCTTTCGCTGGGGCAGTGGCCTGCCACGGACGTCGAGTTCCACTGCATCCCGGGCACCTGGACCGGGGTGCTCGACCGCGGTGCCGGACATCTGCAGTCCCGGCCGGTCGAGGTGCGGGTCCGGGGCCGAGGCGCGGCGGCCCGGCCCCGGTCGGCACCGATGCTTCTCCCCGGACCGGACGGACGGGTCTCCCGAGGCGGAAAGCGCGTCGCGGTACGGGAGGAGGCTGTCGGATGACAGGCCGGAGTGTGGTTTTCGCCGAGCGCTGGTTTGCCGGAGCAGGTGATCGGGTTGCCGGTGGGCGAGTCGTTTTCGCCGGGCGTTGGCTTGCCGGAGCAGGCGAGTCGGCCTTCGCCCTCCGCCGGGAACAACCCGGTGGCTTCGTCATCGGGCGGCGAGCATGACTGTCTCCCAGCGGTCCCGAGATCCGCGCCGAAACCCGGCGCGGATGTTGGTCGTGTGGTGCCCGGACTGGCCCGCGGTCGCGGCCGTCGCGGCGGCGGGGAGCGCGCTCACCCGGCCGGCGGCGGTGTTTCACGCCAACCGGGTCGTCGCCTGCACGGCGGTGGCCCGGACGCGGAACGTGCGGCGCGGGATGCGGCGGCGCGAGGCCGAGTCCCACTGCCCGGACCTGGCGGTGTTCGGGGTCGACGAGGCGCGGGACGCCCGGCTGTTCGAAAACGTCGCGCTTGCGGTCGAAGAACTGGTCGTCGGCCTGGAAGTAGTACGGCCGGGGCTGCTCGCGGTGCCCGTCGCGGGAGCGGCCGGGTATTTCGGCGGCGAACCGCGGCTCGCGGAGCAGCTCGTGGACCAGGTGGCCGCGGCGGCTGGCGTCGAGTGTCAGGTCGGGGTGTCGGAAGGGCTGTTCGCGGCGACGCTCGCGGCACGCCGCGGCGAACTGGTCGAGCCCGGGCGAGCCGCCGAATTCCTCTCTCCGCTGCCGGTTTCCGACCTGGATCAACCGGGTGCCGAGCGGGCGGACTTGGTCGACCTGCTGGTCCGGCTCGGGTTGCGCACGCTGGGGGCGTTCGCCGCGCTCGGCGAGCGGGACGTGGGGGCTCGGTTCGGGGGCACCGGTGTGCTGGCGCACCGGCTGGCCCGCGGGTTGTCCGATCGGCCGCCGTTGCGGCGCAAGCCGCCGCCGGAGCTGACGCTTTCGGAGTCGTTCGATCCGGTGCTGGCGCGGGTGGACGTGGCCGCGTTCCAAGCCAAGAAGCTCGGCGCGCGGTTCCACGCGGTGCTGGCTGACCGCGGGCTGGCCTGCACTCGGCTCGGCATCTACGCCACCACGGAAAACGGCGAGCAGCTCGGCCGGGTCTGGCGATGCGCGGAACCCCTGACCCCGCAAGGGGTCGCCGACCGGGTGCGGTGGCAGTTCGAGGGCTGGCTGAAGGCCGCACCAGGAGAGCGGCCGACTGCCGGGGTGGCGCGGTTGCGGCTCGAACCCGAGGAAACCGTCGAGGGACGGTCTTTGCAGCTCGGGCTGTGGCACGGCGGCGATCCCGGCGCCGGGCCGGGCGAGGACGAGGAACTGGCCGCTGAACGGGCCGGGCGCGCGTTCGTCCGGGTGCAGAGCCTGCTCGGTCCGGACGGCGTGGTCACTCCGATGCTCGACGGCGGACGCGATCCGGCCAGCCGCGTCCGGCTTGTCCCCTGGGGTGATCCGCGGGAGACCGGGGCGCCGCCGGACGCGACTTGGCCGGCGCGGCTGCCGTCGCCATCGCCGGCGACGGTGCTGGAAAAGCCGTTGCCGGTTCAGGTCGTCGACGAACAGGGGCGGCCGGTCGGGCTCACCGCGCGCAAGAAGCTCACCGCGCCGCCGCACGGGCTTCGCGTCGCGGGCGGGCCGGCTCGGCCGATCACCGGATGGGCCGGGCCGTGGCCGGTCACCTCCGGGCGGCGCTCGGCCGGACCACAGCAGGCGCGGCTGCAGCTGCTGCTCGACGCCGGCGAAAACGAGGCGCCGGAAGCGGTTCTGGTCCGATGCTCCGGAACCGAAAATCCAGTGTGGACAGTGGAAGGAAGCTACGACTGATGGACCCCGAATTTCCCGCCCCCCGGGCACCGGTCGAGATCGCGGTGCCAGCCGAGCCGGTTGCCGTCTCCTGGCTGATCCCGAAACCTCGCCGCTCGACGGAAAACTGGCCGGACTGAGCGATTCGCCGGTCTCGGGAAGAGTGGCGTCCGGACGTGGAATCCGGCGCGAGCGGCGGAAACTTTGCCGGGTGACGAGCTGCAGGGCTGGATGTGCTGAGATGAACTGGAACAACCCGCCGGTCCCGTGGAAGGACCTCGCACGAGCGCTGTCCGGCGGGATGCCGGCCGGGGACCACGGCGACAGTCCGGCGTGGGGACGCAAGCGCGAGGGGTACCGGCGTCCGGCGGACATTCCGCCGCCGCGCGCCGACTTCGAGTCCGAACCGCGAGTGGCGTACGCCGAGCTGCACTGTCATTCCAACTTCAGCTTCCTCGACGGGGCGAGCCATCCCGAGGAACTGGTGGAGGAAGCCGCGCGGCTGCGGCTCGACGCCATCGCGCTCACCGACCACGACGGGATGTACGGCGTCGTCCGATTCGCGGAAGCGGCCAAAGAGCTGGGCGTGGCAACGGTATTCGGCACCGAGCTGAGTTTCGGGCTGTCCGCGCCGCAGAACGGCGTCGCCGACCCCGAAGGCGAACATCTGCTGCTGCTTGCCCGCGGCGACGAGGGCTACCGCGCGCTGTGCCGCGCGATCACCGCAGGGCAGCTGCACGGGCACGACCGGCAAAACGAGGACCGCGCGGAGAAAGGGCGGCCGATCTACGATCTGCGCGCGGTTGCCGAGGAAGTCGCGGGGAAATGCGCGGTGCTCACCGGGTGCCGGAAGGGAGCGGTACGCTCGGCCCTGGTCCGCGAAGGACCGGACGCGGCGATCGCCGAACTGCGCCGGCTGGTGGAGCTGTTCGGGCGAACCCAGGTGTACGTCGAGCTGATCGACCACGGCCAGCCGCTGGACAGCACACACAACGACCTGCTCGCCAAGATGGCCGGTGAACTCAATCTGCCCACCATCGCGACCACCGCCGCGCACTACGCCCGGCCGGAACGCGGCCGGCTCGCGGACGCGCTCGCGGCCATCCGCGCCCGGCGCAGCATCGACGACCTCGAAGGCTGGCTGCCCAGCGACGGAACCGCGTTTTTGCGCTCTGGCAACGAAATGGCGGATACCTTCGCCCGATACCCGGGCGCGGTACAGCGATCGGCTTTGCTGGGCATGGAATGCGCGTTCCAGCTGGACCTGCTCGCGCCGGAGCTGCCGCCGTTCGACGTGCCGGCGGGCCGAACCGAGACTACCTACCTGAGAGAACTCGTCTGGGCCGGATTCGACAAGCGTTACTCGGGCAAGAAGCACGAAGAAAAGGCGCGCAAGCAGATCCAGCACGAGCTGGAGGTCATCGAAAAGCTCGAATTCCCAGGGTACTTCCTGATCGTCTGGGACATCGCGCGGTTCTGCCGCGAGGCGAACATCTTTTGCCAGGGACGAGGATCCGCCGCCAACTCGGCGGTCTGCTACGCGCTGGAGATCACCAAAGTCGATTCGGTGGAAGCGAAACTGCTCTTCGAACGGTTTCTCGCCCCTGATCGCGACGGGTACCCGGACATCGACATCGACATCGAGTCCGACCGGCGGGAGGAAGTGATCCAGTACGTCTACGGCAAACACGGCCGGTACAACGCCGCGCAGGTCGCGAACGTCATCACTTACCGCGCTCGCTCCGCGATCCGCGACGCCGCCCGCGCGCTCGGCTATTCGCCGGGCCAGCAGGACGCGTGGAGCAAACAGATCGACCGCTGGGGCGCATTGCAGCGCACGGAAAAAGACCACGACCACGACATCCCGCGCGACGTCGTGCAGCTCGCCTTCGCGCTCGAAGACTTCCCGCGCCACCTCGGCATCCACTCCGGCGGCATGGTGATGTGCCGGGAACCGGTGAGCCAGGTGTGCCCGGTCGAATGGGCACGGATGGAGAACCGCAGTGTCGTGCAATGGGAGAAGGAGGACTGCGCCGCGGTCGGGCTGGTGAAATTCGACCTGCTCGGGCTCGGGATGCTTTCCGCGCTGCACTACATGCACGACCTGGTCCTCGAATTCAAGGGCGAGGACGTCGACCTCGCCGAACTGGACCTCACCGACGCGAACATCTACGAAATGCTGTGCCGCGCCGACGCGATCGGCGTGTTCCAGGTGGAGAGCCGGGCGCAACTCGCCACGCTGCCGAGGTTGCGGCCGACAACCTTCTACGACCTGGCAGTGGAAGTGGCGCTGATCCGTCCCGGCCCGATCCAGGGCGGGTCGGTGCACCCCTACATCCGGCGCAGGCAGGGACGCGAGCAGTGGGAGCACGACCATCCGCTGCTGAAAAAGGCGCTGGACAAGACACTGGGGGTGCCGCTTTTCCAGGAACAGATGATGCAGATCGCCTTGGATGTCGCCGATTTCACCCCGGCCGAAGCCGATCAGCTGCGGCACGCGATGGGGTCCAAACGGTCGCAGCGGAAAATGGAGCGGCTGCACCGCCGGTTCCTCGACGGTGCGATGGCCAACGGGCTGGACGCGGAGCTGGCGGAGAAGATCTTCCAGAAACTCAAGGCATTCGCCAACTTCGGGTTTCCGGAAAGCCACGCGCTGAGCTTCGCGCACCTGGTGTTCGCGAGCGCGTATTTCAAGTACTACCACCCGGACGCGTTCTGTGCCGGCCTGCTTCGCGCGCAGCCGATGGGGTTCTACTCGCCGCAGTCGCTGGTGGCGGACGCGCGCCGGCACGGGGTGAGCACGCTCGGCCCGGCCATCAACCGCAGCCTGCCGCACGCCACGCTGGAAGCGTTGCCGGGCAACGAGAAGTACCACGCGGTGCGCGGCGGGCTCGGCACCGTCCGGGCGATCGGCGAGACACTGGCCAAGGAGATCGTGGCCGAACGGACGGCGAACGGGCGTTACGAGAGCATGTCCGACCTCGGCCGCCGCGTCCGGCTCACCACGCCGCAGCTGGAAGCGCTGGCCACCGCGGGCGCGTTCAGCGAGTTCGGCACGGACCGGCGGCAGGCTTTGTGGTCGGCGGGCGCGGTCGCGCAGGACCGGCCGGACAAACTGCCCGGCACCGGTGTCGGCGTGGACGCGCCGATGCTGCCCGGAATGGACGGGCTCGACCTCGCCGCCGCCGACGTGTGGGCCACCGGGATCTCGCCCGGCAGCTACCCGACCGAGTTCATCCGCGACCGGCTCGACGCGCGGGGCGTGGTCACCGCCGACAAACTGCTGCATCTGCCCGACGGCGCGCGCGTGCTGGTCGGCGGAGCGGTCACGCACCGCCAGCGCCCGGCGACCGCCGGCGGAGTCACGTTCTTGAATCTCGAAGACGAAACCGGCATGGTGAACGTGATCTGCACGCTCGGGCTGTGGCAACGATTCCACCGCATCGCCCGCGGCAGTGCGGCGCTTCTGGTGCGCGGCGTGGTGGAGAAAGCAGACGGCGTCGCGAGCGTGCGCGCGGAGAAAATGGAGCAGCTGACGCTGCGCATCCCTACCCGGTCCCGCGACTTCCGATGATCGCCGCCGTATCGTGGACACAGCCGCTCCGGCGGTTCGCGACCACCCCGTTCAAACGCCGCCGACGGGGCGGATGACATCCTGTCGAGGTGACCGAGACCGGCGAGGACTACACCGAAGCGCGACTTTCCGGCCAGTGGTGGGAAAAACGCCAGTTCGCGGACTGCGATTTCACCGAGGCGGACCTGCGCGACCTGCGCACCCGCGGCTGCACTTTCGACCACTGCGACTTCACCAAGGTCGACCTGACCGGCGCACGGCACGACGCGTCGGCATTCCGCTCGTGCACCTTCGACCGGACGGTGCTCGCGGACAGCCGCTGGTCGTCCTGCTCCCTGCTCGGATCGTCCTTTGTGGACTGCCGGTTCACCGGCATCGCGCTGACCGAATGCGACCTGTCGCTGGCGTCGTTCGCCCGCGGACGGATGCGGAAACTGGACCTGTCCGGCTTGCGGATGCGGGAAGTGAACCTGAACGAGGCTGACCTGACGGATTCCGACTTGCGGAACACGGACCTGTCCGGTGCCCGGATGATCGGCGCGAAGTTCCCCGGTGCCGACCTGCGCGGCGCGGCGGTGGACGCGAACGGGCTGGTGCAGGCTGATTTGCGCGGAGCGTACGTGGACGTGGAGCTGGCGGTGGCGTTCGCGGCGGCCAACGGGCTCGTCGTGAAGTAACCGGTCCGGGACAGCAGAAGGGGCGAGGCCCGAAGGCCCCGCCCCTTCTCTTCAGTCCGCTCAGTCGATCGGCGGTTCGCCCGGATCCAGTTCGATCAGATCGCCCTCGGCGAGCAGTTCCTCGATGCTCGCCGGCAGCAGGTACGCCGATCCGCCACCCGGCTGGTTGAACCACGGAATCGCCACGCCGGCAAGGGTTTCCAGCGGCCGCTGCACCCGGTACACGTGGTAGGGCCGGTTCACCCACTCCGGCACCAGCGACCGCTCCTCGAACGGCGTGCCGGCCGCGTAGGTCAGGTTGCCGTTCGGGCCGCCGAACCGGTCCAGTTCGCTGCCGGGGGGCAGCTCGCGCAGCTCCTTGCCGCGGAACAGGGTCAGCGGCGGCTCGCCGGACAGCGGCCCGATCGGCCACTGGCCGCCGTTCGCGCGCTCCTCGCGGCGGGCCGGAGCTTCCCGGCGCGGCGGCGCGACCGGCGGCGCGACCTGGGTCGGCGGCGCGACCGGAGAGGCGACCTGGGTCGGCGGTGCCACCGGCGGAGCCACCTGCGTGGGCGGTGCCACCGGAGGAGTGACCTGGGTCGGCGGTGCGACCGGCGGGGCGACCTGGGTCGGCGGCGCCACCGGCGGCGGAGGCTGCCGGACCGGCGGTTCGTCGTCGGCCAGCAGCTGGTCGGCGGGGGTGAACGCGGTCTGCTCCTGGGGCGGCACGTTGTCCCTGGGCCGCACCGGGAACGAGCCGGTCGCGATTTCCGGCGACAGGGTCGCCAGGACCGGTGCCTTCGGCGCGGCGGGAACCGGTTCCGGCACCGGAGGCGCGGACTCGGACACGACGTAGCCGTCCGGGTGCAGCAGCACCTTGCCGAGCATGAACGCGGCCGCGTCCTCGGCGTCGCCGAAAACGGCCGGGTTGATCAGCTCGCCGTCGTACCAGCCGACCCGCCAGCCCTCGCCGACCTGCTCGACGCTCCATCCGCGTTCGGTGGGGCCGCCGAGCCGGTACGCGGCCTCGGGCACGTCCAGCTCGTCGAGCTTCGCCTGCAGATCGGCCAGCTCCGGCTCGGCAGGCGCCTCACGGCGCCGGACCGGAGTCGGCTCGGCCTGTTCGCGCGCGGCCCGGCGACCGCCGGAGGGCGGCGGGACCGGCATTTGCGGCACCGGCAGCGCGCCAGGGATCTCGTCGCCCGGGCGGATGGTCGCGGTGGGCGGGCCAGCGTCGTACGCGGGCTCGTCGCGGCGCTCGTCGTCGTAACCCTCGGCGTGCGCGAACGGCTGCTCCTCGTCGCGCGCCGGTTCGTTGCCGTGCGTGAAGAGCACCGGCTCCTCATGGCCTGCGTCGATCGGCTGGTACGGGGCCGTGTGGTCCTCGCCGTCGTCGACCGGTCCGGTGCCGCTGTGGCTGGGGACCAGGTCGTGGTGCTCTTCGGTGTGGTCCTCGTCGCCGTCGTACTGCTCGTACTGGCCGCCGTCGAAGCCCTGCTCGAAAGCCGCTTCCGCAGGATGCTCCGGCTGGCCGTGCTGGCTCTCGGCCCCGTGACCCCGTCCGCGCGCGGCGGCGAGGCCGGCGGCAGCCAGGCCACCGGCCGCGGCAAGGCCCGCGGCCGCCGCACCCGCGTGACTGCCGTGCTCGGCTGGTTCTGCTGCCTGCTTCGCCTCGGCCAGGTTCGCCGGGGCTTCGACCGGCGCCTCGGAGCTGCGCCGACCCTCCTCGGACTCGGCGGCCTGGGCGTCGCCGCCATGCAGGTGGTCTTCCGGCTCGCCATACCGGTCGGCGTTCAGCGGGATGTCGTCCGGCTGCGCGACGCGCTCGTTGTCCGGCCGTGCCCGGCGACGGCCGCCTTCCTGGTCACGGCCGTCGGCTTCGCCGCGGCGGTCAGCGTCCGGCTCGGGGGAGCGCCGACGCGGGGGTGCCGGCTCGTCGGCGGGGCTGTCCGCCCCGATCAGTCCGTCGGCTCCGATGAGGCCGCCCGCGCCGACCAGACCGTCCTCGGCGGCCGGGGCGGCGGGTTCCTCGAAGGCTCCGATCCCGTTCGGGAGGTTGCTGCCGTGCGGTTCGGACGCCTCGTGCGGCACCGGCTCGTCGTAGCTGTGCTGCTCGTCGTACTGGTGCGGCGCTTCTTCGAACGGGTGCGGCTGGTCGTAACCAGCTTCCTGGTGCGACGCGGTTTCGTCGTAGCCGTGCTGTTCCGGGTACCCGTCAGCCTGGTGGGACGGTTCCTCGTAGCCGTGCTCCTCGGCGTAGTCGTTCGCCTGGTGCGGCACGGGTTCGGCGTAGCCGTTCGCCTGGTGCTGCACGGGTTCGTCGTAGTCGTGCTGCCCGGCGTAAGCGTCGGCCTGATGCGGCGCTTCGTCGTAACCGTGCGGCGCGGCTTCCTCGTAGTCCTCGTGCTCTGCCGGGTAGCCGGGCTGCGCGTAGCCGTTGTCGTAACCGGCGTCGGGGTGCTCGTCGTAGCCAGCCTCGTGCGGGTGACCGGGCTCGGCGTAAGCGGCGGACCCGTTCGTGGTGCCGGACGGCGCGTCCGGTTCGCCACGCGAGCCGAGGTACTCCGCAGCGCCTACCGCGCCAGCCGCGCCCACCGCTCCCGCGGCGGCAGCGGCGACACCCAGTCCGCGCGAACCGCCAGAGCTGTCCTGAGGGCCGGGCACCGGGGCGGCCACTCGGGTGCCCTGCGGTCCGGCACCGGGACCCTGCGGACCGCCGGGACCCGCGGGGCCGCTCGGGCCCCCGGGAGCGCCTGCCGGCGTGCCCTGCGCACCGCGGCCCGGACCGGGGCGGCCGGGCTCGTCCATGCCGCGCGAGCCTTCGGGTTCACTGCCGAAATCAGGTTCGCCAGGACCGTCGAAGTCAGGTCCGGCACCGTCCGGGCCGGGACCGCCGGGGCGGCCGGCGTTCGGACCACCCGGTCCGCCCGCGCCCGGTCCGCTTGCACCCGGTCCGCTCGCGGCTGGTCCGCCCGCGCCAGGGCCGGCGGCTCCAGGCCCGCCCGGACCACCGGCTCCAGGCCCAGCGGGTCCGCCCGGACCGGGCCGCTGCTGGCTGCCCCGGGTGAGGTACGCCGCCGCGCCCTGCAGCGCCTGGTCGTCGACCGGCGGGAGCTGGAAGGCGTTCGCCCGGATGTGCTCGATCAGGTCCGTTTCCGGCGAAACGCCGTAGGTGCGGAGGTAGAAGTTCACCGCGGCGGGCCAGATCCATTGGCCGTCGCTGTGGAACGCGACCGGCACCGTCGCCTCGGGCGTCTGGGCCAGCCGGTCGATGTCGTAGCCGCGGTCCTGGACCACGACCGGGGCGTGGTCCAAGTAGTCCAGCAGCCGGTCCTGCTCGTCCATGTCCAGGTCGGGCCGGTTGATGACCGGCCGGCCGGCCGGCCCGATGGTGTCGAAGATCCGGGCGATCCGGAAGTGCGGGCCGGGCTGTTCCGGGCCGAGGCCGGACATCCGGCGGATCAGCCACTCCGGCACGTTCTCTTCGGTGCGCGGGAACATGCGCAGCTCGTCCGAGTACGCCTGCGGCGGCGGCGCGAGGCGCCACGGCGGCTCGTCACGGTTGTACTCGAGGTTGTAGCTGGACGGGTGGTCGAGCTGGTAGCGCGCGTTGAACCAGGTGCCGCGGCCGTCGCGGTACATCCCGGCGCGGAGTCTCCCGAACAGGGTCGCGATGTCGTGCGTGGCCACCCATTCCTGGGTGGACCCGTCCTCGAGCCCGATCTCGCCGGTCAGCTCGTGGTACCGGCCGACGGCTCGGTACTCCGCGGAGACCTTGCGCCAGTCGCGCGGGGCGGCGCGCAGCAGGGCCAGTCCGATCTGCTTGACCAGAGTGTCCTGCTCCGTCGCATTCAGCTGCGTCGTCGGTTGTGCCACAGAGAACATTTTGACTGTTCGCGCGCGCGAACGCACCCCGCATGGGTCTTTTGCCACCCTCAGACAGGTTGACATGCCCGCTGACCTCGGCGGACGCGGTATGGCACGGGTCACACGCCTGGGTGGGTCGCGGTGCGGTCCGTCGAGTTTAAGCCCGGAAGGACCCGATGCCCGGCATGACGCGCGGGCCGATCGGGTGGTGTCGCGAGCACGAGGCAGGCACACGGGTGGATAGGTTGAACCGGGGAGGGGCGATGGGCAGCGCGGTGTACTTCACGTCGGACACGCACTTCGACCACGAGATGGTGGCCGGGCTGCGCGGTTTCGGCGCGCCCGCCGAGCACGACGAGGAGATCGTCGCCCGGTGGAACCGGACCGTGTCGCCCGGGGACGAGGTGTGGCATCTCGGCGACGTCGGGATCGGCCGGCTCGCGCGATCGGCGCCTTGGCTGGCGCAGCTCAACGGCACCATTCACCTGGTCACCGGCAATCACGACGCGCCCTGGCCGGGCAATCGGGGCGCGTACCGGCACCAGCGGGCCTGGTTGGAGCACTTCGAGACGGTGCAGGCGTTCGCCCGGCGCAAGATCGCCGGTCAGCAGGTGCTGCTGTCGCACTTCCCGTTCACCGGCGACCACACCGGCGAGGACCGGTACACGCGGTATCGGCTCCCGGATCCGGGCGACACCTGGTTGCTGCACGGGCACGTCCACGACGAGTGGAAGGTCAACGGACGGCAGATCAACGTCGGTGCCGACGTGTGGGACCTGGCACCGGTTCCGCTGGCGGCGATCGAGGACCTCGTGCGGGCACAGCGGGCCTGACGAGGTCTGCGAGAATGGCCGGGTGACGGCGAAGATTCTCGACGGCAAAGCCACCAAGAACGCGATCTTCGAGGAGCTGCGCCCGCGGGTGGCCGCGCTCGCGGCGAAGGGGATCACCCCGGGCCTGGGCACCGTGCTGGTCGGCGACGACCCCGGCTCGCACTCCTACGTGAAGATGAAGCACGCGGACAGCGCGAAGATCGGCGTCAACTCGATCCGCCGCGACCTGCCCGCGGACATCTCGCAGGAGAAGCTCGAAGCCGTCATCGACGAACTCAACGCGGACCCGGCCTGCCACGGCTACATCGTCCAGTTGCCGCTGCCGAAGCATCTCGACACGAACCGCATCCTGGAGCGGATCGACCCGGAAAAGGACGCCGACGGCCTCGCGCCGATCAGCCTCGGCCGGCTCGTCCTTGGCGAAGCGGGCGCGCTGCCGTGCACCCCGTACGGGATCATCGAGCTGCTCAAGCGGCACGGAGTCGAGCTGAACGGCGCGCAGGTCACCGTGGTCGGCCGCGGCATCACCGTCGGCCGCACGCTCGGCCTGCTGCTCACCCGGCGCAGCGAGAACGCGACCGTGACGCTCTGCCACACCGGCACCCGAGATCTGGCCGCCGAGGTGCGGCGCGCGGACATCGTGATCGCCGCGGCGGGTGTCGCCGGGATCATCAAGCCGGACATGGTCAAGCCGGGCGCGGCGGTGCTGGACGTCGGCGTCTCGCACGTCGACGGCAAGCTCGCCGGCGACGTCGACCCGGCGGTCGCGGAGGTGGCCGGCTGGCTGTCGCCGAATCCCGGCGGGGTCGGCCCGATGACGCGGGCGATGCTGGTCAGCAACGTGGTCGAGGCCGCGGAACGCGCGGCCGCGCGCTGATGGCGATGTCCGGCGAACGGCGCGGAGGCCGTCCCTGGCTCGTCCACCTGCCGTTCGCGGCGGTGCTGGTGCTGCTGGCCGGCGCGGTGGTCCGGGCGCTGCAGTACCACTGGCGCGAGGGGGCGGTGCTGGTCGCCGGCGCGCTGTTCGTCGCCGGGCTGCTGCGCCTGGTGCTGCCGGAGGAGCGGGCCGGGCTGCTCGCGATCCGCGCCAGCCGGACAGTCGATGTGCTGACCTACGGCGCGCTCTGCGCGGCGATTCTCTACATCTCGCTCACTATCGTGGGCGGACCGTTCGACACCTCGTCCTAGCACCCAGGACGAGGTGTCGACAGGTCGTCAGGAAGCCAGCGCGAGTTCCTTGTCCTGGACCCGGCCCTCGCGGCGGTCCAGCAGTCCGGACACCGCGGCGATGGAAACGCCGAGCACGGCCAGCAGCGAACCGACCCAGTTCGGGGCGAGCAGGCCGAGCCCGCCGGCGATGACCAGTCCGCCGAGGTAGGCGCCGATCGAGTTGGCGATATTGAAGGCGGACTGCACCGCGGCCGACACCAGCGACGGCGTGCCGCCTGCCTTCTCCATGATCCGCGCCTGCATCATCGGGCCGATCATGAAGCCCGCGACGCCGACGAAGAAGATCGTGATCGCCGCGCCGACCTTGCCCTGCGCGGTCACCGTGAACACCGCGAGCACGGTCGCCAGCGCCAGCAGCGCGACGTACAGGCTCGGCATCAGCGCCTTGTCGGCGAGCCGTCCGCCGACGTAGTTCCCGATCGTCATGCCGACGCCGGCCAGCGAAAGCAGCACCGTGACGTTCGCGGGCGAGTAGCCGGCGACGTCGGTCAGCATCGGCGCGATGTAGGACATGCAGGCGAACACGCCGCCGAGGCCGAACATCACGATCGCCAGCGCCAGCCACACCTGCGGGCGGCGGAACGCGCCCAGTTCGCCGCGCAGTGACGGGTCGGCCGGGCGGCCCTGGTGCGGCACCAGCTTCGCGATCGCGGCCATCGCCACCAACCCGATGAGCGCGACCGCGCCGAACGTGGCGCGCCAGCCGACCTGCTGGCCGAGCAGGGTGCCGAGCGGAACGCCGATGACGTTCGCCAGCGTCAGGCCCATGAACATCATCGACACCGCCTTCGCACGCTGTCCCTGCTGCGCGAGGCTCGACGCGACGACCGCGCCCGCCCCGAAGAACGCGCCGTGCGGCAGTCCGGCGAGGAACCGGAACAAGATGCCGAACTCCTGGTTCGGCGACAGCGCGAACAGCACGTTGCCGATGGTGAACAAGCCCATCATCGCCAGCAGCATGGTCTTGCGCGGCAGCTTGACCGCCAAGGCGGTGATCAGCGGAGCGCCGATGACCACGCCCAGCGCGTAGGCGGAGATGAAGTTGCCGGCGGACGAGATGCTGATGTGGAAGTCCGCGGCGGTCTGGGGCAGCACACCCATCATGACGAACTCGGTGGTCCCGATGCCGAAAGCGCCGACGGCGAGCGCGAGCAACGCGATGGGCACAGCTCTCCTTCCCGGAGAAATCGATTTCCCACGCTCGGAGGCAGGTCTTCTGAAGCGCTTTAGAACGTGGGCAAAAAACTAGACAGCCTGGGCGGCCCCGACGCCGTCGTGCTGTCTCGCTCCAGTTCAACCGATGGAGGGCGGCCTTGTCATCCCGGTATTCGGGTGAGTCCCGCCACGTGCCGCGACCGCTCAGCGCGGGGCGGCCAGCACGCCGTCCAGCAGACCGGGAAACAGCGTGTCGAGATCCTTGCGGCGCAACGAGTTGTACCGGGTGGTGCCTTCCTGCCGGCCGGCGATCACGCCAGCCTGACGCAGGGTGGCCAGGTGGTGGGTGAGTGTGGATTTGGTCACCGGCACCTCGAAACCGCTGCAGGAGATCTCCGTCTCCGCGCGCGCCAGCTGCCGGACCATGGCCAGCCGGACCGGGTCGGCGAGTGCGCGCAGGACCCCTTCGACGGTGATCTCGTCCCGGTCCGGGTAGGCGAGCGGCGGCAGCGGCGCGGAGGCAGGCATGTCGTCCATAGTACGACGCCTGTCGAAATTGTCGGCGCGGCCGTGTACGGTCGTCATCGAACTACGACGACAGTCGTACTAACTGCTTTGGGGGCTTCATGTCCAGCGTCTCGTCCTCGGCGGCGGCCCGGAACTCGGTGCTCGCGTTCGGGGCCTTCGGCGTGGGCACCAGCGGCTACATCGTGGCCGGGCTGCTGCCGGCGCTCACCTCCGAGCTGCACATCTCCGCGACCGCCGCGGCGCAGCTCGTCACTTCCTTCGCGATCGCCTACGCGCTGGGTTCACCGCTGTTCGCGGCGGCGACCGGCCGATGGGAACGACGCACCCTGCTGGTCGCCGCGCTCATGGCGGCCGGTGCGGGCAATCTCTTCGCCGCGGTCGCGCCCGGCTACGGCACCCTGCTGATCGCGCGGGTTGTCACGGCGATCGGGGCTGCCGTATACACGCCCGCCGCCACCGCGGTCGCGGCCGAACTGACGACGCCGGAGCGACGCGGCCGCGCGGTCTCGCTGGTGTTCGGCGGGCTGACCGTGGCGTTGATCTTCGGCGTTCCGCTGGGAAGCGTGATCTCCCAGCAGTTCGGCTACGAGGGTGCGTTCCTGTTCGTTAGCGTCCTGTCGCTGCTCGGCGCGGTGGGCGTCCAGATCGCGCTGCCGAAGGTCGCGCCGCCGCCCGCGGTCCGGCTCGCCGAACGGTTCGCGGTCGCGCGCGACAAGCGGGTCGTCGCGCTGCTGCTCACCACCACGCTCGCCTGCCTGGCCGCGTTCATGGTGTACACGCTGGTGTCGCCGGTGCTCTCCGCGACCGCGGGGGTTTCCGGCGGGACGATCACCGTGCTGCTGTTCTGCTACGGCATCGGCGGCGCGATCGGCAACTTCGCCGGCGGCCGCGCGGCCGACCGGTGGGGCGCGCGCAAGCCGCTGCTCATCGTGCTCGTCGCGTTCACCGCGGTGATGGTGCTGCTGCCGTTCACCGCGACGACCGTCGCCGGGGCCGGGATCACGCTGTTCGTGTGGGGCTTGGCGAACTGGGCGTTCAGCCCGCCGCTGCAGCACCGGCTGATCGAGCTTTCGCCCGGGCACGCGGGTCTCGCGCTGTCGCTCAACGCTTCGGCGATCTACCTGGGCGTCGGGCTGTCCGGCGTGGTCGGCGGAGCGGTGCTGACCTCGGCCGGGCCGACCGTGCTGCCGGAGGTCGCCGCGGTCCTCGCTGCCGCGGCGCTGCTGGTGGTCGTGTTCTTCTGGGGCGCGCGGAGGCGGGCTGCGGTCCGCGAGGAGGTCGCGGTCTGAGAAGCTGCCGGGCGTGGCGGAGGTACTGGAGACCGTGCCCGGACGCGGTGGAGAACTGGTGCTGCGACGAGACGGCACCGTGTTCGAGGTGATCGAGAACGGGGTGTTTCTTATGGACACCCGCAACGGCGAGTCGGAGCGGCTGCTCGTCACCGGAGCGGCCGACCGGCTCGCGCCGGGTGCGCGGATCCTGATCGGCGGGCTGGGCGTCGGGTTTTCGCTGCGGGCCGCGCTCGATCACGGCTCGGTCGGCGAGGCGGTGGTGGTGGAACGGGAACCAGCGGTGATCCGCTGGAACCGCGGCGGCCCGCTGCGCGAAGTCCACGACGGCGCGCTGGACGACCCGCGCGTGCGGGTGGTCGAAGGAGATCTGATCGAGTGGCTGCGGACCACCGGCGAAACCTTCGACGCACTGTGCCTGGACATCGACAACGGTCCAGAGTGGACAGTGACGGAGGGAAACACCTCGCTGTACACGGATTCCGGGCTGGAAAGGTTGGGGCAGCTGCTGCGGCCGGGCGGAGTGCTCGCGGTGTGGAGCGCGGGGGCGGCCCCGGAGTTCACCGCCCGGCTGCGGGAGCGATTCGAAGACGTGGACGTGGTGGCGGTGCCGGTGCCGCGGGGCGAGCCGGACGTGATTTGGTTCGCGCGCAACTCGTGAGGTCAGAACCGGCACCAACACGCACCAGGCTCAGCCAGCTTTTGCGGCTGCCTTCGCTGCCTTTTTGAACGCGCGCACCTCGCCGAGCGTCTTCGCGTCCGTCACGTCCGCAATGGACCGTCGGGAGCCGCGGTCGCCGTACGAGCCGGCTGCTTCGCGCCAGCCCTTCGGGGTGATTCCGCGCTGCTTGCCCAGCAGCGCCAGGAAAATCTTCGCCTTCTGTTCGCCGAAACCGGGCAGCGCCTTGAGTCGCTTCAAGACCTCTTCGCCGTCCGGCTTCGGTCGCCCGTCGAGCCAGATGCCCTCGGTCTTGCCGTCGTAGTTCTCGATGATGTGCAGCGCGAGAGCGTGCACCCGGCGCGCCATCGAACCGCCGTAGCGGTGGATCGCCGGCGGCACCACGCACATCTCCACGAACTCCTCGACGTCGGTCGCGGCGATCTTGCCCAGGTCGAACCCGTCCATCCGGTCGGCGATCTTCCGCGGGCCGGCGAACGCGTGCTCCATCGGGTACTGCTGGTCCAGGAGCATCCCGGTGAGCAGGGCGAACGGGTCGTCGTTGAGCAGCTTGTCGGCGGCCTCGTCGCCGGTCAGGTGCAGTTCGCGCAGCATGGCGTCATCTTCGCACAAACCGGCCGGTCAACCGCGTGCGAAGCGGGCCGGGGTGGTGCCGAGGTAACGGCGGAAGTGCCGGGTGAGATGGGCCTGGTCGGCGAACCCGGCGGTCACCGCGACGGCGGACGGCGGGATGCCGTCGAGCAGCAGCCGCCGGGCGCGGTCGACGCGGCGGCCGGTGACATAGCGGTGCGGGGGCAAGCCGAAGCGGCGGCCGAAGGCTCGGACCAGGTGGACCGGGTGCGCGTTGAGCAGACCGGACGCCTCGGCGAGGGTCAGCGTCCCGGGCAGCCGTTCGTCCAGCAGGTCGCGCAGACTGTCGGCCAGGCCGCGCTCGGGCGGCGTCCTGGCTGGGTGGCCCAGGTGGGTGCGCAGCCGATGGGCGACCAGCGCGAGCCTGCTTTCCGCCTCCAGCGGGTCGCCGAGCGACTCGTGCAGCTGGTGGATTCTCGTGCGCAACACCGGGTCCCGCAGGCTCGGCTGGTCGACGGCGGCACCGATGAGGTCTTCGCCGATGACGTCGGCGTCCAGGTACAGCACGCGTTTGCGGAAACCGTGACTAGTGGCGGAGCGCCCGTCGTGCGCGACGTTCGGCGGCAGCAGCGTGACCGAGGCGCCGAGCGCGCCGTGGTGGTGCCGGTCCAGGTCGTAGGCGATCGCGCCGTCATCGACGATCAGCAACGTCCAGGTTTCGTGCGTGTGCGCGGGGTAGGCATGGTCGGTGAACCGCGCGTAGAACGCCTCGGCGATTCCGGGCACCGGCGGGTGCCAGGCGGACACGGCCATGTTCACAACGTACAAGACTCGCGCGCCTGGCCCGGCCGAAGCTGGGCGGCATGATCCGATTCGACACTAAGATCGCCGTGCTGCTGCGGGACGACTTGGCGACCTGGCAACGGCTGAACGTCACGGCGTTCCTGGTGAGCGGGCTGGCCCGGGAGACACCGGAACTGCTCGGCGAGCCCTACCTCGACGCAGACGACACGGAGTACCTTCCGATGTTCCGCCAGCCGGTACTGGTGTTCGAGGCCGCCGCCGAGGTGCTCGGCACCGCGCGCGGCCGGGCCCTCGCCCGCGGGCTGCGTTTCTCGATCTTCACCGACGAGCTGTTCCAGACCGGCAACGACGTCGACAACCGCGCCGCGGTGCGGGCGGTGCCGACGGAGAAACTGGCGCTCGCGGGGATGGCGGTGCACGGGCCGAAGAACGCGGTGGACAAGGTGCTCAAGGGGGCTCGGCTGCACGGCTGAGAAAGCGCCGGCTTCACCATGCCCCAGCTGGCCGGGCGCGGCGGACAGCACGAGCACCGACCGTCCGCTGGCCTATCCGTGAAGGGCCCCTTGAGGGAATCCAAGTCCCTGAAGGGGCCCTTCACGGACAGACGCACACTGCCCGCCCAGGCATCACGACAGCACCACGTGAGACAAGCTTTAAGCCTCGGCGAACACTGCGAACACCTGCCGGACTCGGTCGCCCTGGTCGAGCTGAACGTGCTGTGCTGTCGCCGAGCGGAAACCGGCGTCGGTGGCCAGCGCCGCCGCCTCCTCCAGAGTGCTCGGGACGCGCAGGTCGCGCGGCACCAGCTCGGCGAACTTGCCGCTCGGCTTGAACCGCTCCGCCGACACCATGCTGAACGCCAGCTTCCCGCCCGGGCGCAGGACTCGGTGCCAGTCGGTCAGTGCGCGCTGACCGAGGAAGTGCAGTGCGGACGCGCACACCACCGCGTCGGCTTCGCGGTCGGCGACAGGCAGCGGCAGCGCCGAGCCCACCTGCCACGTGATGCGTCCGTCCGGGTCCTGGACGGCGGCCTTGTCCCGGGCGATCTCGATCATCGCGGGGGACAGGTCGATCGCGAGCACCGCCGCCGGGTCCAGCCGCAGCGCCGCGAACGCCGCCGCGCCGGTGCCGGCGGCCACGTCCACCAGCAGCTTCGGCGCGCGGTCCAGACCACTGATCAGCTGTTCGGCCACGTAGGGGTGGAAGGTGTCTTCGTCGTATTCCGCCGCGTCGGCGTCGAAAGGCGTGCTCACCAGCTCACCGTAGTAGGGCGGACCAGCGATTATCCCGGAATCGGCCGGCGGCCGGCGAAGCCGAGGTCGACCCGGTGGTACCAGGACAGCCCGGCGTCGCCCTCAAGCCAGCACAGCAGCACGTCCTCGCCCTCGAGCGAAGCCGGGAAGTCCACCAGCAGCGGGGCGAACCCCTTCAGCTCCGCCCCGGTCGCCTGCACCGCGGCCATCAGGTCGTCCAGCCGGGCCTGCGCGGCCTTCCACTCCGGCAGCCCGCCGAGCTCGGTGTCCGGCCCGCCCGGGCGCAGCGACGCGGCGAGTTCGGCGGCGTCGGCGCGCAGCCGGATCAGTTCGCCGAGGACGGGACGGAGCCGGGCTAGTTCGGCACGGGCCTCGGCGAGAGTGAACAGTCCCATCTGCAAATGTTCTCACCGGGCCCGCGGCCGGTTCGCGGCTGCCTTCGCCGGCACGCCAAACCGCTCCGCGAGACCGATGCTGACCAGGAGAATCCCGTTTCCGGCAGTGCGCCCGAACCATCCAGTCGAGCAGGGCGGCAGCGGTCCGGCTGCCCGCCGGGGCGACGCCGGGAGGGCCGCCGGACTCGTCCGGTTCCGCGAA
This sequence comes from Amycolatopsis benzoatilytica AK 16/65, assembly GCF_000383915.1. Lineage (NCBI taxonomy): Bacteria > Bacillati > Actinomycetota > Actinomycetes > Pseudonocardiales > Pseudonocardiaceae > Amycolatopsis > Amycolatopsis benzoatilytica. Next base: position 6,006,405 of record NZ_KB912942.1, on the reverse strand, counting down.
CGGCCCGGCCGACGGCTGGAGTCAAGGGTGGTGGAGACTTGATTCCGACCACTTCTGGAACCATCCAGCTCTGTTAAGCAGTACGCTTGTACCGCTACGAAGAGAGCAAAGACGCAACGCGAAGATCCGCGGAAGGAGCACCGCTGCTCATGGCCAAGATCAAGGTCCAGGGCACCGTTGTCGAACTCGACGGCGACGAGATGACCCGCATTATCTGGCAGTTCATCAAGGACAAGCTGATCCACCCGTACCTGGACGTGAACCTGGACTACTACGACCTGGGCATCGAGGAGCGGGACCGCACCGACGACCAGATCACCGTCGACGCCGCCAACGCCATCAAGCGGCACGGCGTAGGCGTCAAGTGCGCCACCATCACGCCGGACGAGGCGCGCGTGGAGGAGTTCGGCCTCAAGAAGATGTGGCTGTCGCCGAACGGCACCATCCGCAACATCCTCGGCGGCGTGATCTTCCGCGAGCCGATCGTCATGCGGAACGTGCCGCGCCTGGTGCCGGGCTGGACCAAGCCGATCATCATCGGCCGGCACGCCCACGGCGACCAGTACAAGGCCACCAACTTCAAGGTCCCCGGCCCGGGCACGCTGACGATGACCTACACCCCGGAAGACGGCTCCGAGCCGATGGAGTTCCAGGTCGCGAACTTCCCCGAGGGCGGCGGCGTCGCGATGGGGATGTACAACTTCCGCAAGTCGATCGAGGACTTCGCGCGCGCGTCGCTGCAGTACGGCCTCGACCGCGAGTACCCGGTCTACCTCTCGACCAAGAACACCATCCTCAAGGCCTACGACGGCATGTTCAAGGACGTGTTCCAGGACATCTTCGAGGCCGAGTTCAAGGCCGACTTCGACGCCAAGGGCATCACCTACGAGCACCGGCTGATCGACGACATGGTCGCCGCGTCGCTCAAGTGGGAGGGCGGCTACGTCTGGGCGTGCAAGAACTACGACGGTGACGTCCAGTCCGACACGGTCGCGCAGGGCTTCGGCTCGCTCGGCCTGATGACCTCGGTGCTGCGCACCCCGGACGGCAAGACCGTCGAGGCCGAGGCGGCGCACGGCACGGTCACCCGGCACTACCGCCAGCACCAGCAGGGCAAGCCGACCTCGACGAACCCGATCGCGTCGATCTACGCGTGGACCCGGGGCCTCGAGCACCGCGGCAAGCTCGACGGCAACCAGGAGCTGATCGGCTTCGCGAACACCCTGGAGAAGGTCGTCGTCGACACCGTCGAAGGCGGCAAGATGACCAAGGACCTCGCGCTGCTGGTCGGCAAGGACCAGGAGTGGCAGACGACCGAGGAATTCCTCGCGACGCTGGACGAGAACCTGGCGAAGAAGATCGCGCAGGGCTGATCTTTCTTCTGCTGTTCACCTGAAGGGCACCTCGGAGGAGTCTTCCGAGGTGCCCTTCGCTATCACGCTTCGTATTTCGCGGATGACCGGGTTGGCGCCTCCGGGTGGTAACGGCGCGAAAACCTGTTCCGGTCCGGTCAGGGTTGCCTACCCTGGCCGAGGGGGTTTTCGCGACTGAGGAGCGGCCGTGATCCTGGGCATACCCAAGAAGATGCTGATGATCGTGGGGGCGATCGCGGCGGTCGTAATCGTCTTCGCGCTGAGCCAGAAAGGGCAGGCCGACGCGCAAGGATCGCCGACCGGGTGCAAGGTTGCGGTGACCGCCGACGTGCTGAACGCACGGGAGACCGCCGCGGGGAACGGGAAAATCGTCGGCAAATATTTGCGCGGCGCGGAATTCGATGCGCAGACCGTGGTGCAGAACGGGTTCCGGAAGATCGCCGAGGGCAAGTGGGTGGCGAACAACTTCGTGCAGCCGGTTTCCGGCGCCAAGTGCTGACCGCGGTATTGCTGAGCGCCGAAATCACGGCTTCGCTGGCCGCCCGTACCGGTGCCGGACACAGCCTGCGCGCCGACTGGTAAATGCGAGTAGCCGGCGCGGAGGACGCGGTCGTCAGCACGGCGCAGGTGGCCGCGCGGGTGGCTTCGGGATCGTTTCGCGGATCAGAGCAGGATGGTGCGGCCTTCTTCGGCGGCCAGGACCTCGCCAGGGAAATGGGCCTGCGCATCGGCGACGGCGGCGGCGCGGTCGGTGCCGGGCCAGAAATGGGCAAGCAGGAGACGGCGCGCGTTGGCCTGGGCGGCCCAGTGACCGGCTTCCTCTGCGGTCATGAGGTAGCGGGGCGGCGAGGGCGCGACGCGGTGGGTGGCGTCGGAGACGAGGAGGTCGGCGTCGCGGGCGAGGTCGGCGATAGCGGGAGAAGGACCGGTGTCGCCGGTGTAGGCGACAGTGAGGCCGGGTGCGGTCAGGCGGATGCCGAAGTTCGGCTTGTAGTGGGGGAGCGGGACCAGGGCGAGCCGGAAGGGGCCGAGCTCGGGCGGGGTGCCGGCGGCGAGGTCGTGCACGTCGAACAGATCGGCCGGGTGCGGGTGCGGTTCCATCGCGGCCAGCCGCTGGACGGTGCCCGGAGTGCAGTAAAGCGGCAGCCGGGGCGGTTCGCCGCTGGCGTTCGCCTGCACGGTGTAGTGCCAGGCGCGGCCCAGCGCGCTGACGTCGGCCATGTGGTCCGGGTGCTCGTGGGTCACGAGGACCGCGTTGAGCCGGTTCGGCGGGAGATGCCGGAACAGGTTGGCCGCGGCTCCGTAGCCGAGGTCGAGCACTACGTGGAAATTCTGGTGGGACAGCAGGAACCCGGCGCAGGCGCGGCCGGGTTCGGGCCACGCGCCGGAGCTGCCCAGTACGGTCAGGCTCGCCATGGCGGACATTGTCGCTCGGGCGAGGCGGCGAAGCCTCCCGTTGCGCGCCTCGCGCGGAAAATTGTCGGACCCGGCGGGTAGCGTGCCGTGGGTGCTGATCGTCTCCACTGTCAATGTCAACGGCCTGCGGGCTGCCGTCAATAAGGGCTTCGTCGAGTGGCTCGCCGCTACCGAGGCCGATGTCGTCGCTTGTCAGGAAGTGCGGGCCGAGTCCGCGCAGCTGCCCGCGTCGGTGGTCGAGCCGGAGGGCTGGTTCGCCGCGCACGCGTCGTCGGCGGTCAAGGGGCGCAACGGGGTTTCGCTGTACAGCCGGGTCGAGCCGGACGAGGTGCGGGTCGGGTTCGGCGAGCCGGAGTTCGAAGACAGCGGGCGTTATCTGGAGATGCACCTGCCCGGCGTGGTGGTGGCGAGCCTGTACCTGCCGAGCGGAGAGGTCGGCACCGAACGGCAGGACGAAAAGGAGCGCTTCATGGCGGCGTTCCTGCCTTATCTGGTCGAGCTGCGCGCGAAGGCCGCCGCGGATGGCCGGGAGGTCGTCGTCGTGGGCGACTGGAACATCGCCTACGACACGGTCGACCTGAAGAACTGGCGCGGCAACCAGAAGAGCTCCGGTTTCCTGCCGGAGGAGCGCGCATGGCTGGGCCGGGTGTACGAGGCGGGCTACGCCGACGTCCAGCGCCGGCTCGACGCCGAAGGGCCGGGCCCCTACACCTGGTGGTCCTACCGCGGCAAGGCGTTCGACAACGACTCGGGCTGGCGGATCGACTGCCAGCTGGCCACCCCCGGCCTCGCCGAGAAGGCGACCTCGGTGGTGGTCGAGCGGGCCGAGTCGTACGACCAGCGGTGGTCCGACCACGCGCCGGTCACCGCGACCTACGACGTGCCGTTCCCGCGCTGACCGTTCCTGGTGGCTGGTTGGCGAACAACCCGCGAAGAGTAGTTCGAGTCGGTTCCGGGCTGAGGCACCGGTTTTCGCCGGGGGCGCAGGGCACGGTGCGTGGTCCTCCGGTCCCCGGCCCGGCGGCGCACGGCGCTGACCACGGACGACGCGAGCACCGCGGGGGCGGCCACGATTACTCCCCGAGTGGGCGCTAGTCTCGGCGCCCGAGTTGATCAGATCCGACAGGACTTGACACGCTCGGTAGTTTTTTCACGAGTAACACGTCGAGAACTCATCCTTACGGGTGAGACGCTCACCAGGAACAGTCACTTCGCGGGAGGCACTCCGGTGCGCAACCCAGGCCGGTTCGTGACACGGTCCACGCTGGCCGCTGGCCGTCCAGCTCGTCACCCGATCGTGGCCGCGCCCGTCGCCCTGCCGGGGCTGACCGGTTCGCCGGCGGCGGCGCTCGCGCCGGTTCGCCACCCGGTCGACGGCCCGGTTTCGCACAGTTCGGTCCGGGGGTCGCTTCGCAGCCGGGTCTCGGCTCCCGGCGTCCGGCGCGCGGCCGGGAGCCTGCTGGCGGTGGCCAGTGCGCGCGTGCTGACGGTGCTGGCGACGGTCTTGGCCGTTCTCGCCGGGACGACCGCCACGGCGTTCGCCGACCAGGGCGTCGCCCGAGCCGAGACGGCGGCCGGGTTCGGGATGCTCGGGCCGGTCGGGCTCGTCGCGGTCGGGTTCGGGATCGTGGGCATGGCACTGGGCGTGGTCCGGCAGCGCCGGAAGGCCCGCGCGAAGGTCGCGGAGGCAGCGGCCGGGATCTCGGCGGACGAGGCGACCCGGCCGCTGGAGCCGGTTCAGCAGTCCTGACTCTCGGGCAATCCGCGCGTCCGGCGAATGCCCGGAGGCGCCGATCCGAGCCCGGCCGCTTCCAGGCGAAACGGCGGCACCGCGCGACCCGGCACCAGCGCACGGCGAAATCGATCTTGCGCTCGGAGGTCGCGCCGATCGACCACAGTCAGCCGGAAACCCGGCACCACTGGGCCCGCGGCGACCCGCGCTGGCCAGCCTGAAAGAATCCTGGCGTGTCCGACGAACAGAACGGGCGCCTGCGGGTGCTGTCCGGAATCCAGCCGACTGCCGACTCCTTCCACCTCGGCAACTATCTCGGCGCGCTGCGGCAATGGGTGCGGATGCAGGACACCCACGAAACCTTCTACTGTGTCGTCGACCTGCACGCCATCACCGTCGAGCAGGACCCGAAGGTGCTGCTCGAGCGCACCCGCCGCTCGGCCGCGCAGCTGCTCGCGATCGGGGTCGACCCGGCCCTCAGCGCGCTGTTCGTGCAGAGCCACGTGCCCGAGCACGCGCAGCTGAGCTGGGTGCTGGAGTGCCAGACCGGCTTCGGCGAGGCCAGCCGGATGACGCAGTTCAAGGACAAGTCGGCCAAGCAGGGCAGCGACCACGCCAGCGTCGGGCTCTTCACCTACCCGGTGCTGATGGCCGCGGACATCCTGCTCTACCAGACCAACGCGGTGCCGGTCGGCGAAGACCAGCGCCAGCACCTCGAGCTGACCCGCAACCTGGCGCAGCGGTTCAACAGCCGGTTCGGCAAGACGTTCGTCATGCCGGAGCCGTTCATCGTCAAGGACACCGCCAAGATCTACGACCTGCAGGACCCGAACGCGAAGATGAGCAAGTCCGCGGCCGCCGCGAACGGGCTGATCGAGCTGCTCGAGGACCCGAAGCGTTCGGCCAAGAAGATCCGCTCCGCGGTCACCGACACCGGCCGCGAGGTCCGGTTCGACCGCGAGGAGAAGGCCGGCGTCTCCAACCTGCTCACGATCTACTCCGCGCTGACCGACCGCACGATCGCCGACCTCGAGGCCGCCTACGACGGCAAGGGCTACGGCGACCTGAAGAAGGACCTCGCCGAGGTGCTCGTCGACTGGGTCACGCCGCTGCAGGACCGCGTCCAGTCGTACCTGGACGATGTCGCCGAGCTGGACCGGGTCCTCGCCGAGGGGGCGCATCGGGCGCGCGAGGTCGCCGCGAAGACGCTCGCGTCGGTCTACGACCGGATCGGGTTCCTGCCGGCGAGCTGAGCGGCACCGCCGATCCCGCGCGGAAGATGATCTCGGGCTCGCACGATCAGTAACCGTTAGGCCACGCTCGCGTTGCGGGAGGCGGTTGCCGTAGTTAGCGTTTTCCAGTGGCGAAAGAGACCGGTGACAAGGAAAAGCTGCTGCCCCGGCTGCGGCGGAAGTACCCGTGGCTGGATCACCTGATCCGAGCCAACGAATCGTTCGGCGAGAACTACGGCAACCACTACGCGGCGGCGATCACGTATTTCAGCGTGCTGTCGGTGTTCCCGATCTTCATGGTCGCGTTCGCGATCATGGGCATGGTGTTCGGGCACAACCAGACCGTGATCGACCAGCTGACGCACGGCATCGACAACTCGGTGCCGGAAGGGCTGCGGGGCCTGGTCCAGCAGATCACCGGCGCGGCGCTGAAATCCGGCAGCAGCATCGGGGTTTTCGGTCTGCTGCTGGCGTTGTACTCCGGCGTCGGCTGGATGGCGAACCTCCGCGACGCGCTCACCGCGCAGTGGGGCCAGGAGAAGAAGTCCGAACCGTTCGTCGGCCGGACGATCCGGGACCTGCTGTCGCTGATCGGGCTCGGGCTGGCGCTGGTGATCTCGTTCGGCCTGACCGCCGCGGGCAGCGGGCTGGGAGCGCTGCTGCTGCGGCTGGTCGGGCTCGAAGGCCAGTCCTGGGCGGAGTTCCTGCTCAGGCTGGCGACGATCGTGCTCAGCCTGCTCGCCAACGCCCTGGTGTTCCTCTGGGTGATCGCCCGGCTGCCCCGGGAGCACGTCGCCATGCGCAGCGCGGTCCGCGGCGCCCTCGTCGCGGCGGTCGGGTTCGTCGTCCTGCAACAGGTCGCCACCTACTACCTGGCGAGCGTCACGAAGTCCCCGTCGGCGGCGCTGTTCGGGCCAGTGATCGGATTGCTGGTGTTCGCGAACCTGGTGTCGCGCTTCCTTTTGCTGGTGACCGCGTGGACGGCCACCTCGGCGGAGAACCAGCGCCGGGTCGTCCAGCCGCCCGCCCCGGTGCTGCTGGCGCCGCGGGTGACGGTGCAGCAAGGGCCCGGTTTCGGTGCGGTGGCGGGGGCGTTCAGCGCCGGCGCGGTGCTGGCTTGGCTGGGCAGGCGGAAGGGGTGAGCTGGCTCCGGTACTCTTGCCGCTGAGTTCAACAGCCGCACGGCCGGAGGAGGTGAGTCCGATTTCCCTGCAGAGTCGGGTGCTCGCCTCGGTACGCCGGAGCCGCTAGCGCTTCGCCGCCAGTCCTCGAGCACCCGTGTCCGGATGCTTGAGAGGACTACTTCATGTCGCACTCTTCTTCGACAAACCTTGCCCTGGTCATCGGCGGCGGCGGTGCCGCCGGGAACGCTTGGGCGATCGGGGTGGTCGCCGGGCTGGCCGAGGCCGGCGTCGATCTGACCGAAACCGCGGATCTGGTCATCGGCACCTCTTCCGGGGCGACCGCGGCCGCGCACGTGCGCAGCGGAATCCCGCCCGCTGAACTGTTCGCGGCGGTGGTGGCCGCACCGGCTCGGCCGGGACGACCGGGCCAGCCCCCGCGGCAGCGGCCGATGGAGCCGGTGTTCGACCAGCTCCGGGCGATCGGCGCGGCGGCCACCACCGCCGAAGGGCTGCGCCGCGCGCTCGGCGCGTTCGGACTGGAACGGGACGCCACTTTCGGGCCCGAGGAAACGGAAAAACGGCGTGCCCTGGTCGCTGCCCGGCTGCCCAGCCAGGACTGGCCGGACCGGCCGATGATCATCATGGCGGTCGACGCGCACACTGGCGACGCGGCTCCGCTGACCCGGGACTGCGGTGTCGAACTGGCGGACGCGGTCACCGCGAGCACCGCCATGCCCGGCCTCGGGCCGACGCATCGGGCCAACGGCAAGAACTACGTCAACGGCGGCGTGCGCTCCAGTGAAAACGCCGATCTGGCCGCCGGATATGCCACCGTCGTGGTGCTTTCGCCGTTCGGCGGGTGGGGCGACGCTCCGCTGCCGCCCGGCCAGTTCGAGGGCCTGCGCAAGATGCCCGGCACGGACCTGAAAAGCCAGGTCGCGGCGTTGCGCGAGCAGGGCAGTCGAGTCGAGGTGCTGATCCCGGACGCGGACTCGCGAGCCGCGATGGGCATCGATCAGATGGACCCGGCGACCCGGATTCCGAGCGCCAGGGCCGGGTTCGAGCAGGGCAAGCGGGAGGCGTCCCGGCTGAAGTTCGAGTGACCCGAAGAAGGGCGGCTCACGCGCCAGCGAGCCGCCCTCTTCCGGGCCGAGCTACGAGCGAGCGCTCCGCTTGCGCCGGTAGCCGATGACGAATCCGGCGATGATGATCACCAGCACGATCAGGGTCAGCACCCAGCCGGTGGTGCCGAACGCGTCCGGCTGTTGCGTCGCCGCGCCGGCTGCCGAATTCGAGCCCGCCGGGGCGACCTCCCTGTCCGCGGTCGGAGCGGATTCGGTGGTGAGCGAGTGGTAGGCGATCTGGCCGACCGGCTGCGCACCGGACTTCTCCAGCGCGAAGCCGTAGTCGAGCAGTTTCGCGGCCTGGTCCACGACCCGGGTCGGACGCTGTTCGGCGCGCATCATCACGATGGCCAGCCGCTTCCCGTCGCGCGCGGCGCCGCCGACATAGGTGTGCCGGGCGTCGTTGGTGAAGCCGGTTTTCCCGCCGAGGAAGCCGGGATACACGCCGAGCAGCTTGTTGTCGTTGAACACCGGGATCGCCGGCTTCCCGTCGACCGCCGGGATCGTGTACGCCTTCGTCGCCACCGCCTGTGCGAACTCGGGCTGCTTCATCGCGTAGTGGAAGATGACGCTCAGGTCGTAGGCCGACGTCGACATACCCGGTCCGTCCAGGCCGGACGGGGTCGCGGCGCGGGTGTCGGTGGCACCGATGCGAGCGGCGAGAGCGTTCATCTTCGCGGTCGCCGCGTCGACGCCGCCCAGCACCGTCGCGAAGGCGTGCGCGACGTCATTGCCCGAGTGCATCAGCAGGCCGTGCAGCAGCTGGTCGACCGTGTAGTGGCCGCCCGCGGCGATGCCGACGCAGGTGCACTCCTGCTCGGCGTCTTCCTTGGTCGGGACGACGACCTGGTCCGGCTTCAGCTCGGTGACCACTACGAGCGCCAGCAGCGTCTTGATCAGCGACGCCGGCCGCTCCCGTGCGTGCGGGTCCTTCGCCGCGACGATCGCGCCGCTGTCGAGGTCCTGCACCACCCAGGACGCCGAGGTATCGCCCTCGGGCAGCGCCGGCGCGCCCGGCGGGAGGACCGTGCCGCAGCTGCCCAGCCGCTCGCCGCCCACCGGCTGTGCGGGCACCGGCAGCGGCGGCGGGACGGTCTGGCCCGGCTTCGGCTTCTCCGAAGTGTCCACCGGCGCGGGCGGGGCGGCGTGCTCAGTGCACTGCTGCGCTTGCGCTGGGACGGCCAGCGCGACGGGCACGGAGACGGCTACGAGGGCTGCGGCGAGTGGCGCGGCGATTGCTCGCAGCGACCGGACGAAAGCGGGGTGCACCCATGCAATCTAGCGCCGAAGGCCCAGCGGCATACTCGGAACATGCGCATTTCACGAGGTACAGCGATGGCCTTGTTCGCTTTCGGCATCTGGTCCTGGATCATCTGGATCACCTTCGCGAAGAACCTCTGGGCCAGCAACCAGTCCTGGGCGGCCGACGGTTCGCCGACCGGATACTTCATCGTGCACGCGATCTTGACCGTCGCGTCGTTCGTCTTCGGCACCGCCATCGGCGTGCTCGGCTGGCGCGGCATCCGGGCGACCGCGAAGGAACGCGCAGACGCTTGACCCTCCCATGGTCGGTAGCGGACTCGGCCGGACTGACTTAGGTTCTGGCGACCGACCATGGAGGGTATATGTCCCGTTTACGCCGATTGCTGGTTCCGGTGGCTGTTGCCGGAGTCGCCGCGGGCGCGCTGGCGGTACCGGCTTCCGCCGCGCCCGCGCCGACCTGCGACACCACGAGCGCTTCGTACACCTACGTCGTGCTGTACCAACCGGGCGCGTCGCAGCGCACGGTCGACACCGAGCTGGCCGCCAAGTGCGGCACGAAGGTGGCGTATTACCCGGAGATCGGCGTCGCGATCGCCAGCTCGCGCAACGCGGACTTCGCCGACCGGATCGGCGTGCTGCGCGCCTACTCGGGCGGCAAGGACGTCGCCGCGAAGGCCGCCGCCCGAGCCGGGCTGCGCTCGGCGGTCGGGATGCTGGAGCAGACCGAGAGCGTCGCCGCCGGTGACGACTTGTCGGCGCAGCAGTGGGACATGCGTGCGATCCACGCGCCGGAGGCGAACAAGGTCAACCAGGGCTCGCAGTCGGTGACCGTCGGCGTGCTGGACTCCGGCATCGACGCGAAGCATCCGGCGCTCGCGCACGCCGTGGACGCTGGTGCTTCGGCCGGCTGCAACACCGGCGCGCCGGACACTGCCGCCGCTTCGTGGCTGCCGACCACTTCCGACCACGGCACGCACGTTGCCGGCACCATCGCCGGTAGGGACGCTTCGCGCGGCTTCACCGGCATCGCGCCCGGCGTCCGGCTGGCCTCGGTGAAAGTCGTGAACGACGACGGCTACATCTTCCCGGAGGCGGCTGTCTGCGGCTTCATGTGGGCAGGGAAGCACCGCTTCCCGGTGACGAACAACAGCTACTACATCGACCCAGGCATGTTCTACTGCCGCAACGAAGCAGGCGACGCCGCCGCGTACGAGGCCGTACGGCGCGCTGTCACGTACTCGACGGAGCACGGCACCCTGAACATCGCTGCGGCGGGCAACTCGGGCTTCGACGTCCGTACGCAGACCGTCGACCCGAACCGCCCGCACAAGGTCGACGCGTCGTGCGGCATTCTGCCGAAGTCGATCGACGGCGTCGTCACGGTGTCGGCAGTCGGCTACGCCGGGACGAAGTCTTACTACTCCAACTACGGCTCTGTGACGGTCACCGCGCCGGGCGGCGACTCGGGCCAGAAGCCGCCGGCCGGGCAGGGAGCGGGCTGCCCGCTGTCGACGATCTTCAACGGTGGCTATGGCACCAAGTGCGGGACGTCGATGGCTTCGCCGCACGCGGCCGGCGTCGCGGCATTGTTGGCTTCTACGCACCGCCACGCTCCGCCGCGGGCCTTGTCGGCATTGTTGACCGCTGAGGCGGACCCGGTCGCCTGTGACGTGTCGGCTTGCCAGGGACCGGAGCAGAACAACTCGTACTACGGGCGCGGCCTGGTGAACGCCCTGGACGCGGTTCGCTGACGTAGCACTGAACGTCCGTGAAGGGCCCCTTGCGGGAATCTAAGTCCCTCAAGGGGCCCTTCACGGACCAGCTCAACCGTGAGAAGTTTGCAGGCGGACTGGCGGGCGCGGGCGGGACAGCGCGGCGCGGTAGGCAGCGTTGAGCTCGTTCAAGACTTCCTTCGGTTCGGTGCGCAGACGAGACGGAAGTGTTTGCACTACGGCAATCCCCAGCGCGGCATAGCGCGTGTTGCGCCGCAATGTTCGTGCGTAGTCGGCCGAGTGGAAGTGGAAGTCCACCGAATCGATTTCCCAGGCCAGTCCGACGTCGTCCCACCAGAAGTCAGGTCGGCCCGCATAGCAGCCCGCATGGTCGTGCAGCGCCTGGTTTTGGTGGGTCGGCGGGGTGGGCAGCAACTTCGCCAAGCGGCGTGCTTCGGCTTCGGCCACTGACCGGATGTCTGACCATTCGACCAGCAGCCGACGAGCGATCGCCGTACCTCGCTGTGTGCCGTGATTTAACTCCTCGAGCAGCACTCCCGGTGGACACCGGCCTCGCTGGACGGCTTCGATCAAGACCTGCTCAACGAGGTTGACCGCTTGCGTCCGCCGAACGAAGTCCGTCGCTGCCCTGGCTATCGGCGCCAGTGGGACGCCAGCCCGCAGCCAAGGTGCTGCCAGCCTCTTGGTGCGTTCGATGAGAACGAACCCACAACTGACCCTTTTGCGCTGATGAGGGATCAGCACGTGGATTCTGGGTTCTCCGGACGGGGGCAATCGCAGCCCATACCTGCGGCATGCTTCTTCACCGGTGACCTGAGAAGAAGGCCCCGCGTAGAGAAGCGCGGCATGCGCGAGTTGGTCAGGCGTCGGATCGTTGTTGTGCAGAAGAATGACTCCGGGCAGCAGCCGCCGCCAGGGCCCGCCGGGCAGGCATCTTCTATAGATGACCTTGCTGGCCATGCCCAGCGACTCGAGCGTCATCGCTCGGATCACCTGATGATTGCTGTGCTGGGCGAGTACGCCGGGCTCGCTGGCCCAGCGGCCGGTTCTCTTCATACGCCGAATACTGCAGGCGCTGCCCCGCTTCTGGGCTGACCAGCACGAATCTGTGGACAACTGCCCGGCTTGTGGATACCTCGGCCAAAAGCCGTGAAGGGCCCCTTGCGGGAATCTAAGTCCCTCAAGGGGCCCTTCACGGACCGAGCTGAAGCGTCAGACGCGCTTGAAAAGCAGGGCGCGCTTCACTTCCTGGATCGCCTTGGTCACCTGGATGCCGCGCGGGCAGGCGTCGGTGCAGTTGAACGTCGTGCGGCAGCGCCACACGCCTTCACCGTCGTTCAGGATGTCCAGCCGCTCCTCGGCCCCCTCGTCGCGGGAGTCGAAGATGAACCGGTGCGCGTTCACGATCGCCGCCGGGCCGAAGTACGAGCCGTCGTTCCAGTAGACCGGGCAGGACGACGTGCAGCAGGCGCACAGGATGCACTTGGTGGTGTCGTCGAACCGGTTGCGGTCGGCCTGGGACTGGATCCGCTCGCGGGTCGGCTCGTTGCCGTAGGTGATCAGGTACGGCTTGATCGACCGGTACGCCTCGAAGAACGGGTCCATGTCGACGTAGAGGTCCTTCAACGTCGTCAGGCCCTTGATCGGGGCGATGGTGATCTCGGTCTTCTTGCCCTTCTGCATCAGGTCCTTCAGCAGGACCTTGCAGGCGAGCCGGTTGATGCCGTTGATCTGCATCGCGTCCGAACCGCAGACGCCGTGCGCGCACGAGCGGCGGAAGGAGAACGTGCCGTCGAGGTAGTCCTTGACGTAGAACAGCAGGTTCAGCACGCGGTCGGTCGGCTGCGCCGGGACGTCGTAGGTCTCCCAGTGCGGCTCGGAGTCGACCTCCGGGTTGAACCGGAGGATCTTCAGCGTGACCTGGATCGGCGTGTGCTCGTCGGACGCCTTGGCGGAGGGCGCCTCGGGGGTGGCCGTCGTCATCAGTACTTCCGCTCCATCGGTTCGTAGCGGGTGAAGGTGACCGGCTTGTAGTCGAGCCGGATGTCGGACGACAGCCCGTCGCCCTGCTTGTAGGCCATGGTGTGCCGCATGAAGTTCGTGTCGTCGCGGTTCGGGTAGTCCTCGCGGGCGTGGCCGCCGCGGGATTCCTTGCGCGCGATCGCGCCGACGACCAGGACCTCCGCCAGTTCCAGCAGGAAGCCCAGCTCGACGGCTTCGAGCAGGTCGGTGTTGTACCGCTTGCCCTTGTCCGCCACGGTGATCCGCTGGTACCGCTCCTTCAGCGCCTGGATGTCGGTCAGCGCCTGCTTGAGGGTGTCCTCGGTGCGGTACACCGACGCGTGCGAGTCCATCGTCTGCTGCATTTCCTTGCGGATGTCGGCGACGCGTTCGTCGCCGTGCTCCGACAGCAGACCGGCCAGCTGCTCCTCGACCAGGACGGTCGGGTTCTCCGGCAGTTCGACGTGCTCGTGCGCCAGCGCGTACTCCGCGGCGGCGATGCCCGCGCGGCGGCCGAACACGTTGATGTCCAGCAGCGAGTTGGTGCCCAGCCGGTTCGAGCCGTGCACGGACACGCAAGCGACCTCGCCCGCGGCGTACAGGCCGGGGATGACGTGCTCGTTGTCGCGCAGCGCTTCGCCGTGGATGTTCGTCGGGATGCCGCCCATGACGTAGTGACACGTCGGGAACACCGGCACCGGCTCCTTGACCGGGTCGACGCCCAGGTAGGTGCGGGAGAACTCGGTGATGTCCGGCAGCTTGGTCTCCAGGACCTCGACCGGAAGGTGGGTCACGTCCAGGACCACGTAGTCCTTGTTCGGCCCGCAGCCGCGGCCCTGCAGCACCTCCTGGACCATCGACCGGGCGACGATGTCGCGCGGCGCGAGGTCCTTGATGGTGGGCGCGTAGCGCTCCATGAACCGCTCGCCGTCGGCGTTGCGCAGAATGCCGCCCTCGCCGCGGACCGCCTCGGAGATGAGGATGCCGAGGCCGGCCAGGCCGGTCGGGTGGAACTGGAAGAACTCCATGTCCTCCAGCGGCAGGCCCTTGCGGAAGATGATGCCGAGACCGTCGCCGGTCAGGGTGTGCGCGTTCGAGGTGGTCTTGAAGATCTTGCCCGCGCCGCCGGTGGCGAACACGATCGACTTCGCCTGGAAGACGTGCAGCTCGCCGGTGGCCAGCTCGTAGGCGACCACGCCGGTGGCGATCGGGTTGCCGTCCTCGCCCTCGGAAAGGACCAGGTCGAGCACGTAGAACTCGTTGAAGAACTCGGTGCCGTGCTTGACGCAGTTTTGGTACAGCGTCTGCAGGATCATGTGCCCGGTGCGGTCGGCGGCGTAGCAGGCGCGGCGCACCGCGGCCTTGCCGTGGTCGCGGGTGTGCCCGCCGAACCGGCGCTGGTCGATCTTGCCCTCGGGCGTCCGGTTGAACGGCAGGCCCATTTTCTCCAGGTCGAGGACGGCGTCGATGGCCTCCTTGGCCATGATCTCCGCGGCGTCCTGGTCGACCAGGTAGTCACCGCCCTTGACGGTGTCGAAGGTGTGCCATTCCCAGTTGTCTTCTTCGACGTTCGCCAGCGCGGCGCACATGCCGCCCTGCGCCGCGCCGGTGTGGGACCGGGTCGGGTACAGCTTGGTGAGGACCGCGGTGCGGGCGCGCTGGCCGGACTCGATGGCCGCGCGCATGCCGGCCCCGCCCGCGCCGACGATCACCACGTCGTACTTGTGGAACTGCATCAGGTTCTCCGCTGGTGGTGGGACGTCAGTTGGCGGACATGTTCGGGTCGAAGGTGAAGATCACCATCGTGCCGACGGCCAGGATCAGCGCCATCGAGACGTACAGCAGGATCTTCAGCCAGAACCGGGTGGAGTCCTTGCGGGCGTAGTCGTCGATGATCGTGCGCAGGCCGTTGCCGCCGTGGATCTCGGCGAGCCAGAGCATCGCCAGGTCCCAGAACTGCCAGAACGGCGAGGCCCAGCGGCCCGCGACGAAGCCCCAGTTGATCCGGTGCACGCCGCCGTCGAGGATGTTCATGATGAACAGGTGGCCGAGCACCAGGATGATCAGCGCGAGGCCGGAAATGCGCATGAACAGCCAGCTGTAGAGCTCGAAGTTGCTGCGCCGGGCGGACGGGCGCCGCGGCGAGCGCGGCTTGTCGAGAATCAGAGCGTCGGCCATGGGATCAGGCACCCCCGAAAAGCGTCTCGACGGTGCGCTTCAGCATGAAGAACGCACCCGGAACCATCACGACCACCCACACGACGCCGATGATCCAGAGCATCGGCTTCTGGTACTTCGGGCCCTTGGCCCAGAAGTCGACGAGCAGGACGCGGAGCCCGTTCAGGGCGTGGTAGAGCACCGCACCGACAAGGCCGACCTCGAGCAGGTTCACGATCGGCGTCTTGTAGGTCTCGATGACCTGGTTGTACGTGTCAGGCGACACCCGCACGAGGGCGGTGTCGAGCACGTGCACGAACAGGAAGAAAAAGGTCAGCACGCCGGTGATGCGGTGCAGCACCCAGGACCACATGCCCGGGTCGCCCCGGTAGAAGGTTCCCTGCCGGCGTGAGGCACCCGCCCGATCGCTAGCGCCTGCCTCAGTGGCAGTGCTCGCCGTGGTGGACATCGGTGAACGGCCTCCAACGTCATGACTGTCGTGCCCGGGTGACCGGTGAGGTCCGCACCCTTGGCCGGGGTCGTTCCACAGGGGACAACGCCGGCGACGGTGCCGAGATCAGGGGCCATCGAGCGTGGATGCATGGATGCTAGACCCGCCCCATACGCCCCGCTCACCTCCGGGTTCCTCTCTGTGATGGACCAGACACCGGCACCCCCGCCAGACCACCCGGCCGTGTGGTCTGGCGCACGTTCGCGCAGGTTCGGCACCGGCCAAGAGAGCCATCGGCACGACTGCCTCCGCGCCAGGAGGCCGCTCGCCACGGTCCGTGAAGGGCCCCTCGCCGGAATCCGAGTCCGTCAGTGGCCCCTGCACGGACTTGGGACAAACGATCACCGACGGCGCCCAGGTGGTCGCGGATAGGCCTTTCGAGTAAACGTTTGTGTTACGTAGCGTGCCGTTCCTATGGCGGTTACCCAGCGGTTGGGTACGGTCTGGCGGTCGAGCCCGGCGATCGTGCCCGGGCCGTTCTCGGATCGTCCGCTGGATCAGCGGGGAGGGAGACACACGTTGCGTCGCATGCGTGGAACCGCGCTGGCCGCCGCGACCATGGCTGGGGTGCTTGCACTGGCCGGGTGCGCGAAGGACACCGGTGGGAGCAGCAACAACGCGTCCGGGTCGGATGGCAATTCGGGGTCCAACTGCATCACGGCCCCGAAGCCGCCTGCCGCACCGGCTCTAGCGACGAGCAGCAGCGCCGCCGCGGGCAAGGTCGACGGCAGCAAGCTCAAGGTCGGCCTGGCCTTCGACGTCGGCGGGCGCGGGGACGCCTCCTTCAACGACGCGGCCGCCGCGGGCACCGACCGGGCGAAGTCCGAGCTGGGCGTGCCGGTCGTCAACGAGAGCACCGCTAGCGCGAGCGAGAGCGAAGCGGCGAAGCAGCAGCGCCTCGAGCAGATGGCGCAGCAGGGGATGAACCCGATCGTCGCGGTCGGGTTCGCGTACGCGCAGTCGGTCAAGGCCGTTGCCGCCAAGTACCCGAACACCAAGTTCGCGATCGTCGACGACGACTCGATCACGCTGCCGAACGTGACGCCGCTGGTCTTCGCCGAGGAGCAGGGCTCGTTCCTGGCCGGCGTCGCTGCCGCATACAAGAGCAAGAAATGCCACATCGGCTTCGTCGGCGGCGTGAACACCCCGCTGATCCAGAAGTTCGAGGCCGGCTTCCTGCAGGGCGCGAAGGCCGTTTCGAACAAGATCAAGATCGAGGACGAGTACCTGACGCCGGCCGGCGACTACTCCGGTTTCCAGGACCCGGCCAAGGGCAACGCGAAGGCCGCGGCGGAGATCGCCCGCGGCGCGGACGTCATTTACCACGCCGCCGGCGCTTCCGGCAAGGGCGTGTTCGACGCGGCCAAGGCGAACAACGCGCTGGCCATCGGGGTCGACTCCGACCAGTACAACCAGAAGACCGTCGCCGCCGACAAGGACATCATCATCACCTCGATGATCAAGCGGGTCGACGTCGCGGTGTTCGAGTACTTGCAGGCCGTGGCGAAGGGCGACACCAGCACGCTGCCGAAGCGGTTCGACCTGAAGGCCGACGGCGTCGGCTACGCCACCTCCGGCGGCAAGGTGGACGACATCAAGGACGTGCTCGACGGGTACAAGGCCCAGATCATCTCCGGTGCCATCACGGTTTCGGACAAGCCGGCCAAGTAACGGATTGACGCGGCGGGGCTCGGAAGGATCTTCCTTCCGGGCCCCTCACGCGTTTCGACAGAACGGGATGTTCCCTCCCATGAGCGAGACCGAGGCCGAAGCCGTCCCCGACCGGGGCGTACCGGCCGTCCAGCTGACCGGGATCACCAAGCGGTTCCCTGGCGTGGTCGCGAACTCCGACGTCAACCTCACCGTCGCCGCGGGCGAGGTGCACGCATTGTGCGGTGAAAACGGCGCGGGCAAATCGACCCTGATGAAGATCCTGTACGGGATGCAGCAGCCCGACGAGGGCGCGATCGCGATCAACGGGGCCGAGGTGAAACTGCGCAACCCGCAGGACGCCATCCGCGCCGGGATCGGCATGGTGCACCAGCACTTCATGCTCGCCGACAACCTCACCGTCGCGGAGAACGTGTTCCTCGGCGCGGAGGCGCTGCACGGCATCGGCCGCGCGGCGCGGGCGCGGCTCGCGGAGCTGGCCAAGCGGACCGGGCTGCACGCGAAGCCGGACACGCTGCTGGAGGAGCTCGGCGTCGCCGACCGCCAGCGGGTCGAGATCGTCAAGGTGCTCTACCGCGGCGCGAAGATCATCATTCTCGACGAGCCGACCGCGGTGCTGGTGCCGCAGGAGGTGGACGCGCTGTTCGCCACGGTCCGCGAGATGCAGGCCGACGGGTACACCTTCCTTTTCATCTCGCACAAGCTCGACGAGGTGCGCGCGATCGCCGACACGGTCACCGTGATCCGGCGCGGCACCACTGTCGGCACCGCGGACCCGAAGAAGATCACCAGCCGCGAACTGGCCGAGATGATGGTCGGCTCCGAACTGCCGAGCCCGGAGACCCGGGAGTCGACGGTCACCGATCGTGCCGTGCTGGAGGTGCGCGACCTGCGGCTGGCCGCCGACGGGTCCGAGCGCAACGTGCTGGACGACATTTCCTTCACCGTGCACGCGGGCGAGGTGCTCGGCATCGCCGGCGTCGAGGGCAACGGCCAGACCGAACTGGTCGAGACCATCATGGGGATGCGCAAGGCCAGCGGCGGGCACATCGAGCTGACGCCGCCGGACGGGCAGAAGCACGACCTGGTCAAGCTGGGCACGCTGGCCCGGCGCGAGGCGGGCATCGGCTACATCGCCGAGGACCGCACCCGGCACAGCCTGCTGCTCACCCAGCCGTTGTGGGTCAACCGGATCCTCGGCTACCAGACCCGGAAACCGGTGTCGCGCGGGCAATTGCTCGACATCGCCGGCGCGCGCGAGGACACCGAACGGATCGTGCGCGAGTACGACGTGCGCACGCCCGGCATCGACGTGCCGGCCGCCGCGCTGTCCGGCGGCAACCAGCAGAAGCTGATCGTCGGCCGGGAGCTGTCCGGCAGCCCGGCGCTGCTGATCGCTTCGCACCCGACCCGCGGGGTCGACGTCGGGGCGCAAGCGCTGATCTGGGAGCAGATCCGCCAGGCGCGTGCCGACGGCCTCGCGGTGCTGTTGATCTCCGCGGACCTCGACGAGCTGATCGGGCTGTCCGACACCATTCGCGTGATGCTGCGCGGGCGGCTCGTGAGCGAGGCGAACCCGGCCACCGTCACCCCGCAGGAACTCGGTTCCGCCATGACCGGCGCTGACGATCAAGCAGGTGAAGACTCATGAGTTCGTGGCGCACGCGGCTGCTGCCGCCTCTGCTCGCGATCGCGTTCGCAGTTGTCCTTTCGGCGATCGCGCTCGTCATCTCCGGCGCCGACCCGCTGCAGGCGTACGGGACGATGATCGGCCAGCTGTTCAAGGGTTCCACCGCGGTCGACACCGTGAACCTGGCGACGGTGTACTACCTGTCCGGGCTCGCGGTGGCCATCGGCTTCCAGATGAACCTGTTCAACATCGGCGTCGAAGGCCAGTACCGGTTCGCCGCGGTGATCGCCGCGATCATCGGCGGCGCGCTGCAGTTGCCGCCGGTCCTGCACACCGTCGTGATCCTGCTGGTGGCCATCGTTTCCGGCGCGCTGTACGCGACGATCCCGGCGGTGCTGAAGGTGACCCGCGGGGTCAGCGAGGTCATCTCGACCATCATGCTGAACTCGATCGTCGCCGGCATCATCGCGTTCCTCGTCAACGCCAACCAGTTCGGCGTGCAGACCGGCAACAACGTGGGAACCAGGGTGATCGCGCCGTCCGGCCGGATCCCGGGCATCCCGATCGGCTCCGGCACGCTGTTCGGCTTCGTGTTCATCGCGATCGTGATCGGCGCGGCGTACTGGTTCATGCTGAACCGCACGCGGTTCGGCTTCGAGCTGAAGGCCAGCGGCGAATCGGCCACCGCCGCGGCGGCCGGCGGCGTGAGCGCCAAGAAGATGACGCTCATCGCGATGCTGCTTTCCGGCGCGGTGGCCGGCCTGGTCGCGATGCCGGAGCTGCTCGGCCGCGACTACAGCTACGGCATCACCTCGACCCAGATGTACGGCTTCACCGGCATCGCGGTCGCGCTGCTGGGCCGCAACCACCCTGGCGGCATCGCGTTCGGCGCGCTGCTGTGGGCGTTCCTGGACACCTCCGCGGTGTCGCTGGAGCAGATCAACGTGTCCAAGGAGATCGCGACGATCATGCAGGGCATCATCGTGCTCTCGGTCGTCGTGGCGTACGAGATCGTGCGCCGGGCCGACCTCGCCGCGGAACAGCGCAGGGTGGGCCGGGCGCTCGCCGGCAACGGCCGCAAGGGTTCCTCGGTCGCGGAAGGCGGTGCGGTGTGACCACCACGGAACTGGCCAAGCCCGGCGACGGCGGCATGCCGATGCCGGTGCGGCGCAAGCGGCAGCGGATCCCAGGCTGGCTGCGCGGGGTGATCTGGGCGGTCGTCGCGATCGCGGTCATGTCGACCGCGTCCTACGCCACCGGCGCCTCGGCGCTGACGTCGAGCAATACCGCGTCCACCGCGCTGCGGCTGGCGCTGCCGATCCTGTTGTGCGCGCTCGGCGGGCTGTGGGCCGAACGCGCCGGCGTCGTGAACATCGGGCTCGAGGGCATGATGATCCTCGGGACCTGGGGCGCGGCCTGGGGCGCGTACTACGGCGGTGCGTGGGTCGGCCTGCTGGCCGCGATCGCGTTCGGCGCGCTGGGCGGGCTGCTGCACGCGGTGGCGACGGTGACGTTCAACGTCAACCACATCGTTTCCGGTGTCGCGATCAACCTGCTCGGTCTCGGCGTCACGAAGTACCTGGCGAAGTTGATCTTCGATCCGATCTCGGGCAACCCGCGCCAGTCGCCGCCGGTGCCGAAGTTCGACACCTATTCGGCGGCCGGGCTGTCGGACTGGCTGGGCTCGTTGGAGAACCAGCAGCGGGTCGGCATCTCCGACGTCGCGGGCATCCTGCGCGGCCTGGTCACCGGCGTCGCGCCGCTGACCATGATCGCGATCCTGCTGGTGCCGGCCAGCTTCTGGATCCTCTGGCGCACCCGGTTCGGCCTGCGGCTGCGGTCCTGCGGCGAGAACCCGGTGGCGGCGGAATCGCTCGGCGTGAACGTGTACCGCTACAAGTACGTCGGCGTGCTGATCTCCGGCGGGTTCGCCGGCATGGGCGGCGCGTCGCTGGTGCTGCTCAAGGGCGGCGCGGACTATTTGGAGAACCAGACCAACGGCCGCGGGTACATCGGCCTGGCTGCGATGATCTTCGGCAACTGGCGGCCGGGCGGGCTGCTCGGTGGCGCCGCGCTGTTCGGTTACTCGGACGGCCTGCAGCTGGCCGGCGGCGGCGACGCGGTGCTGGCGCTGCTGTACGGCGCGGTCATCCTGCTGGCGATCATCGTGATCGTGCAGCTGTTCCGGAAGCAGTGGATCGCGGCCGGTCTCGGCGTCGTCGGTGCCGGGATCCTGTACGCGATCTACTGGGCCAACGACACGCTGCCGAGCGACTTGATCCCCTACACCGCACACTTCGTGACGCTGATCGTGCTGGCGGTCGCGTCGCAACGGCTTCGGCCGCCGCGCGCGGACGGCGCGCAGTATCGTCGAGGAGAGGGCGACTGATGTCCGAAGTGGACTGGGAAGCGCTGCGGGCGTCGGCGGTCTCGGCTGCCGCGCACGCTTACGCGCCTTACTCGGGCCTGCACGTCGGGGTAGCGGCCATTGTGGACGACGGCCGTCAGGTGACCGGCTGCAATGTGGAGAACGCGTCGTACGGCCTCGGCCTGTGTGCCGAGTGCACGATGGCTGGCCAGCTGCGACTGTCGGGCGGTGGCCGGCTGGTCGCGGTGGCCTGCCGCAGCGGCGCGGGCGAACTGCTCATGCCGTGCGGCCGGTGCCGCCAGATCCTGTTCGAGCTCGGCGGTTCCTCGTGCCTGGTCGACACTCCGCGCGGGGTGCTGCCGATGTCCGAGGTGCTGCCGGACGCGTTCGGGCCGGAGGACCTGCCGTGAGTTTCGCGGCGGTGGACGTCATCCGGACCAAGCGGGACGGCGGGCGGCTCAGCGACGAGCAGATCGACTGGGTCGTCGACGCGTACACCCGCGGCGTGGTCGCGGAAGAGCAGATGGCCGCCCTGGCCATGGCGATTTTCCTGCGCGGCATGGACGACGGCGAGATCGCGCGCTGGACCGGCGCGATGATCGACTCGGGCTCGCGGCTGTCGCTGGACGTCGCGCGCCCGACCGTCGACAAGCACTCCACCGGCGGCGTCGGCGACAAGATCACCTTGCCGCTGGCTCCGCTGGTCGCCGCGTGCGGTGCCGCGGTGCCACAGCTGTCCGGCCGGGGCCTCGGCCACACCGGCGGGACGCTGGACAAACTGGAGTCGATCCCCGGCTGGCGCGCGGCGCTCTCGCTGGACGAGATCGCCGCCCAGCTGAACTCGGTCGGCGCGGTGGTCTGCGCGGCGACCGAGGGACTGGCCCCGGCGGACAAGAAGCTCTACGCGCTGCGAGATGTCACCTCGACGGTCGAGTCGGTGCCGCTGATCGCCAGCTCGATCATGAGCAAGAAGATCGCCGAAGGCGCTTCGGGCTTGGTGCTGGACGTGAAGGCCGGCTCCGGTGCGTTCATGAAGACGGTCGCCGACGCGCGGCTGCTGGCGCGCACGCTGGTGGACATCGGCACGGCGCACGGCGTCGCCTGTACCGCGCTGATCACCGACATGGGCACGCCGCTCGGCCGCGCGGTCGGCAACGCGGTGGAGGTCGCCGAGGCAGTCGAGGTCCTGCGCGGCGGCGGTCCGGCGGATGTCGTCGAGCTGACGGTGGCACTGGCTCGGGAAATGCTTGCGCTGGCAGGCATTTCGACGGATCCGGCGGCGCTGCTGGCTTCGGGCGAGGCCTACGAGGTGTGGTCGCGGATGATCGCCGCACAGGGCGGGGACCCCTCCGCGCCGTTGCCGCGGCCAGCCCATGTGCACATGGTGCCCGCGCCTGCTTCGGGCGTGCTGACGTCGCTGGACGCCTACGCCGTGGGCATCGCGGCATGGCGGCTCGGGGCGGGCCGGGCACGCAAGGAAGACCCGGTGCAGGCCGCGGCGGGGATTCTGTGCCATGCCAAGCCTGGTGATGCGGTGGTGGCCGGCGAGCCGTTGCTGGAACTGCACACGGACACCCCAGAGGCGGTGCCGGCCGCGTTGGCAGCGCTGGAAGGCGGGTTCGCGATAGGCACGGAGGCACCTGCTCCGCGGGGGATCGTGCTGGACGCCGTCCGCCCCTGAACGCCGTGAAGGGAACATTGAGGGACTCAGAGTCCCTGAATGTTCCCTTCACGGAAAGTTCTCCGACACGACGAAGCCCCCGTCCCAACTCAGGGCGGGGGCTTCGTCGTCTCAAGAGGTCACTCGGTCGCTTCTTCCGACTCGCCGCCGGTCTTCGCCTTGCCGTCCGCGGCCTTCGGCGCGCGGCCGTTGCGCGAGGTGCGACGCGGCTGGCGGGGCGCCGGCGGCGGGGGAGCGATCTGCTGCACCGCCGGGCCGCCGCCGAGCATCAGCTCGGCGAAGGTGGCCATGGCCTCGTCCAGCTGACCGCCGATCCGGCGGACCGACTCGTCGTTGCTCCGCCGCACCAGCGACTCCACCGAGTCGGTGTCCGGCTGCTGGGAAAGCGTGCCCTCGACCTTCGACAGTCCGCTGCGCAGCGAGCCGTCCAGGTCGCCGAGGCGGCCGGTGACGTCGTCTTCGACCTTGTCGATGCGGCCGGACAGGTCGTCCAGGCGCTGGGTGATCGTCTCCAGCTTCGTGCCGACCGAGTCCAGCTGGGTGGACGGGTCGTGCAGCTCGCCGCTGTCGGAGACCGCGTTCTTCAGCGCGTCCGTCGCGGAGGCGATCCGCTCCTTGGTCGCGCGGTCCAGCTCGTCGACACGGGAGCGCAGTTCGTGGTCAGTGGTCTCGATCCGCTCGCGCAGCGAGGCTTCGGCCAGCTCGATCCGTTCGCGCACCGGGCCCTGGGTGGCCTGCGGCAGCGACTCCAGCTTCGCGTCCTGCTTGTCCAGGTGACCGCCCAGCTCGTCGAGCCGGCGGTGGATGTTCTGCAGCTTGTCCTCGAGCCCGTCCATCCGGCCCGCGACGCCCTCGAACCGGGCCGCGACGCCGTCCAGTCGTCCGTCGAGCTGTGCGAACGGCTTCGCCAGCTTGTCGACGATGCTCTCCACCGCGTGCGTGAGCGCGGCGATCGCGGTGTCCTGCGACTCCAGCCGGGTCATCGCCTCGTCGAGGCGCTCCGCCAGCACACCCACCTCGGTGCGGTCCGGCAGCTCGGACAGCCGCTTGCGCACCGCGCCCAGGGAGTCCACCGGGGCGAGCCGCGCGTAGATGTCGTCCAGCGCGTCGAAGATCTGCTGCTGCTCGCTCTCACGCACTTCGGCCGCGCGCACCAGCATGTTGCGCATCCGGTCGAAGGACGGAGCGGCAATGTGGTTATCAGTGGTCACTTGCGGTGTCCTTCGTCGGCGGGGAAATGGAAGGGACTGACCGGAGCTTATCGATGAAGAAAATTGCTGTGCGTATGGCCCCCGGGGAACGCGGATAACGCCTGCGCCACCCGGATGGCCGATTCCTTGCGCACCGTGCTGAGCGGAGGGTTGTTCCGGGGCGCTCGGTTACGGCCAGGTAGGGGAATGACAGCGAGGCTACCGTTGGGGGCATGTCGGACGTAACCCCGCTGAGCGCGGAGATCCTGCGCAGCGTGCCCAAGGTCCTGCTCCACGATCACCTCGACGGCGGCTTGCGCCCGCGTACGGTCGCCGAACTCGCCGACGATCTCGGCTACCGGGACCTTCCCTCGGCCGATCCGGCGGAGCTCGGCCGCTGGTTCCGCGCCGCCGCGGACTCCGGTTCGCTGGTCTCGTATCTCCAGACGTTCGCCCATACGTGTGGTGTCATGCAGACCGAGGATGCGCTGGTCAGGGTCGCCGCCGAAGCGGTGGAAGACCTGTCCGCGGACGGGGTCGTCTACGCGGAGCTGCGGTACGCGCCGGAGTTGTTCGTGGAGCGCGGGCTATCCCTCGATGAGGTGATCCTTGCGGTGCAGGAGGGCTTCGCCGAAGGGACTCGGAGAGTGACCGCCGCGGGCGGCCGGATCCGGGTGCGGACGCTGCTGTGCGCGATGCGCCAGCACGCGCGGGCGCTGGAGATCGCCGAGCTGGCGGTGCGCTACCGAGACCAGGGCGTGGCCGGGTTCGACATCGCCGGTCCGGAGGACGGTTTTCCGCCCACCCGCAATCTGGACGCATTCGACTATTTGCGCCGGAACAATGCACATTTCACTATTCATGCCGGCGAAGCGTTCGGACTCCCGTCGATCGCCGAAGCAATCCAGTACTGCGGCGCGGAACGGCTCGGCCACGGCGTCCGGATCGCCGAGGACATCCGCACCGACGCCGACGGAAACGTCCACCTTGGACGGTTGGCGGCCTACGTCCGGGACCGCCGGATCCCTCTCGAGATCTGCCCGACGTCCAACGTGCAGACCGGAACCGTGCCGTCACTGGCGCAGCACCCGATCGGCCTGCTCGCCCGGCTGCGCTTCCGGGTCACCGTCAACACCGACAACCGGCTGATGAGCGGATGCACGATGACCAGTGAATTCGCCGCGCTGGCCGAGGCGTTCGGCTTCGGCATGGACGACTTCCAGCGGTTCACCGTCAACGCGATGAAATCCGCGTTCCTCGATTTCGACGAGCGGATCGACCTCATCGAGAACGTGGTCAAACCGGGGTACGCGGAGCTGGCCTGAATCCGCCGCGGTCCGGGCTTGGCGGGTGGTTCTCCCGGGCTCCGGGGAGGGGCTCGCGGCCGCTGGCTGTCCGGCCGCGGCGGGAGGGCCGCTGATCTTGCTGGTGAGGCGGGTGCCCGGGGACGGGGACCGGCCCGGGAAGCGGGGTCGGCTGCCGATTCCGGGCAGGGGTTGCGCTGGTCGCCAGATATCGGTTCCGGTGACCGGAGCCCAGTGTCGCTGAGCGGGCCGACTTAGCTTGTCTCCGGTCGCGTGCACGCCGAACGGGTGGGCTGTCCGTAGGGGGCTCCTTAAGGGACTTGGATTCCCTCAAGGGGCCCTTCACGGACAGACCGGCACACTGGTCGCTGGCCGCCCAGTCGTCACGACAGCACCAGGCGAGGCCTGCTCTTGGTCGGCGGCCGATTCCGCCGGGCCGATTCCAAAGGCGGTTGCGGTCGTTAGCGTCGCCAACTATCGTTCACCATATAAGACGTAACTCCCACAATATGAGACGGTGACCAAGGTGGCGCAGCTAGAGACCGGGGAGCAGGTGCGGAAAAACAGCTCGCGGCGGTGGCTGATCCTTGCCCTTGGCCTCGCCGCGCAGACCGCCAGCTGCTCTTTCCTCTATGGACTCCCTTTCCTCGTCCCCGCGATGCGCGCCGCCGATCACCTCACGCTCGCGGAAGCGGGCACCGTGGTCGCGGCCCCGAGCATCGGTCTCCTGTTGACCCTTATCGCCTGGGGCGCGGCTGCGGACCGTTACGGAGAGCGGCTCATCATGGCGCTGGGCCTCGGCATTTCAGGGTTACTCCTCGTGTATGCCGCGCTGTGGCATCACCCGGTCGGACTTCTCTTTGGGGTGTTCCTTGTCGCTGGTGCGTGCACGGCTTCGGTGAACGCGGCGAGCGGCCGGGTCGTCATGGGCTGGTTCGCGAAATCCGAGCGCGGTGTCGCGATGGGCATCCGGCAGACCGCGCAGCCGCTGGGAGTCGGGGTGGCGGCGCTCGGGTTGCCGCCGCTCGCGGCGCACTGGGGTTTTCAGGCGGCGGTGGTGCTGCCGGCCGGGCTCGCGATCGTCGTGTCGTTGCTGGTGGCGGTGTTCGTCGTCGATCCGCCGCGGCCGCCGCGGGCGGCGAAGGGGCAGCGGCCGCCGTCACCGTACCGGAAGGCTGGGCTGTGGCGCGTTCACGCGGCGAGCGCGCTGCTCGTGGTGCCGCAGTTCGCGGTATCGGCGTTCGCGCCGGTGTATCTGGTGTCGCAGCATCAGTGGACCGCCGCGCAGGCGGGGGTGTTCGTCGCGGTCGCACAGGTGCTCGGTGCGCTCGGGAGGCTGGCGTCAGGCTACTGGTCGGACCGGGTCGGCAGCCGGTTGCGGCCGATGCGGCAGCTCGCGGTCGCCAGCGCGGTCGTGATGCTGCTGGTCGCGCTAGGCGACGTGACGTGGCTGTGGCTGGTGCTGGCCGCGCTGGTGCTGGCCGCGGTGATCACGGTGGCGGACAACGGTCTCGGCTTCACCGCGTCGGCGGAGATGGCCGGAGTGGCATGGTCCGGTCGCGCGATGGGGACGCAGAACACCGCGCAGAACGTCGCCGCGTCACTGACGCCTCCGTTGCTGGGCTTGGTGATCGGCGACAGCCGGTACGCGCTCGCCTATTGCGTGGCGGCGATTTTCCCGGTGCTGGCAATCGGTTTGGTGCCGGTGCGGGCGGAGACGGACAAGGCGTAGCGCCGGTCCGCTCGCGGCATCCGATACCGCCGAATTGACCCGCTATCTGCGGCATTGATCACCTCGTCGCATTCCTCCCGTCTCGGCGTGCGAAGTTGACGACTTAGCGACCTTCGTCGGTTGTTCAAGGTTGGCAAAAACCTGACTCTAGGTGGGGTTCGAACCCATTCCACCGCCGAATCGGCCCGTGTCCCGGGCCTGGTTCAGCCTGCCCGGAGGAGAACGCCACCGATGAGATTGCGCCGACCGCTCGTGCTGCTTTCCGCGGGGGTGCTGGCCGCGGCCGTCACCACCGCAGCGGCCGCACAGGCACAACCGCTCGATCCGCAGAACCCGCAGACCGCCGAGGCGATGGCCGCCAACGCCGCGCAGGCGCTGGTCGCCTCGCGGCCGGCCGCGCTGCACGCCAGCCCGGAGGACGTTTTCCAGCAACACCAAGTAATTTCGTCGGTCAACGGGCTGAAGTACGTGCCCTACGACCGCACCTACAAGGGCTTGCCGGTGGTCGGCGGCGATTTCGTCGTGGCCACCAACTCCGCGGGCAAGGTGGTCTCCACTTCGGTCGCGCAGAAGTCCGAAATCCATCTGGCCAGCACCGCGCCGAAGCTCACCGCGAGCCAGGCGGAAAAGATCGCCCGCGGCCAGGTCTCCACTGTGGACAAGGTGAGCCCGGCGCGGCTCGTCGCTTACGCGGCGGGTACGCCGGCGCTGGCTTGGCAAACCCAGGTGACCGGCCGTAATGCCGAGGGACCGAGCAAACTGGACGTCGTCGTCGACGCGCTGACCGGCAAGGTGCTGCACACCCGCGAGCGGGTCGCCTACGGGGACGCGCAGGGCGTGTGGAATGGCCCGGAGCCGCTGCACATCGACACCACCAACAACGGTGACGGCACCTACTCGATGACCGACCCGAACCTGACGAACGTCAGCTGCCAGGACGCCGACACGAACACCACCTTCACCAAGTCCAGCGACAGCTGGGGCAACGGCGACGAGACCAACCGCGAAACCGGCTGCGTGGACGCGCTGTACGGCGTTCAGCAAGAGAA
Organism: Amycolatopsis benzoatilytica AK 16/65; assembly: GCF_000383915.1. Lineage (NCBI taxonomy): Bacteria > Bacillati > Actinomycetota > Actinomycetes > Pseudonocardiales > Pseudonocardiaceae > Amycolatopsis > Amycolatopsis benzoatilytica. The sequence continues at coordinate 5,978,114 of NZ_KB912942.1, read as the reverse complement.
CAAGATGCTGTCGCAGTGGTTGGGACGCAACAGCTTCGACGGCAACGGCGGCGGTTGGCCGATCCGGGTCGGGCTCAATGACCAGAACGCCTACTACGACGGTTCCCAGGTCCAGGTCGGCGACAACACGGCGGGCCAGTGGATCGGCGCGATCGACGTGATCGCGCACGAGCACGGGCACGGCATCGACGACCACACCCCGGGCAGCCTGTCCGGCGCCGGCACTCAGGAGTTCGTCGCGGACGTCTTCGGTGCGTCGACGGAATGGTTCGCGGGCGAGTCCGCGCCGTACGCGGCACCGGACTTCCTGGTGGGCAACCAGGTGAACCTGGTCGGGAGCGGGCCGATCCGCAACATGTACGACCCGTCCCAGCTGGGCCACAAGAACTGCTACGACGACACGATCCCGAACACCGAGGTGCACGCCGCGGCGGGTCCGGGCAACCACTGGTTCTACCTGGTCGCCGAGGGCACCAACCCGACCAACGGCCAGCCGGTCAGCCCGACCTGCAACAACTCGACGGTCACCGGGCTCGGCGTGAAGTCGGCGGTGCAGATCTTCTACAACGCGATGCTGTTGAAGAACAGCAACAGCTCGTACCTGAGCTACCGCACCTGGACGCTGACCGCGGCGAAGAGCCTGTTCCCCAACAGCTGCACCGAGTTCAACACGGTGAAGGCGGCCTGGGACGCGGTGAGCGTTCCGGCGCAGCCGGGTGACCCGACATGCGGCTCGGTCGCTTCGACCGGACCGCGGGTAGGCGCTCCGCGCTGATCCGAGAAAGTCCGAGAAAGTCCGAGAAAGTCCGAGAAAGTCCGTGAAGGGCCCCTTGAGGGAATCAGATTCCCTCAAGGGGCCCTTCACGGACCTGGGGTACTTCGCGGCGGGCCGGCGGAGCGCGTCTTCGACGTGCCCTAGAAGGTTCAGACCACCGTCAGGCGGTTCTCGAAGTCCTCCACCAGCTTGCGCCACGCGCTCTGCTCCGCGTCGAACGGCGCGCTCGGCTCGAGCCGGCTCGGGTCCGGCCGCAGCACGAAGGACACCAGCCAGCCGAGGCTCTCGTTGGCCGCCAGCGCGGCCTCCACGGTGTCGTCGCCGGACCAGTCGGCGGCGTCGGTGATCAGCTCGACGGCCAGCTCCAGCTGGGTCGGGTCGATCGACTCCGGGCCTTCGGCGATGTCGTCGTCCAGGCCGGGGAACACGTAGGTGTTGTCCGCGTCGACCTCGATCTCCAGCTCGCCCGCGTTCGCCTTCTCCAGGACCTCTTCCCAGGTGGACACCTCGGCCAGGTCGGTGTCGGCCAGCTCGTCGCCGTCCTTGATCGCCTTCAGCAGCGCCTTCGGCGAGCTGAACACGTCGATCTCGCCGTCGTTGCCGAGGAACACCGGCTTGTCGTCGAGGTAGCAGCGCAGCGTGTAGTACTCCGCGCCGGAGGTGACGATCTTGATCGGGTCGATGCCGACCTCGCCCCAGAAGCCCACCGGCTCGTCCTCGGCGTCGTCCTCCGCGTCCTCGGCGTCGACGGCTTCGAGGTCTTCCGGACCGCCGTCCTGCTCGCCGGCCTCGGCCTCGGCGGACTCCTCGTGGAACGCGGCCAGCTCCTCGGCGGTCTGCTCCAGCACGGCCGCGTCGACCTCCGGCACCGTGACCAGATTGTCGATCGCGTCCAGGATGGTGTCCCACTTCTCCGAGACGGCCTTGGACAGGTCGTTCCAGAGCGCTTCGCCCTCACGGCCGGTGAACGGCAGCCGGCCCTGCTCCAGCAGCGAGAAGCCCTCGTACGCGTCGAGCACCTCGTGCACCTCGTCCAGCTCGCACACGTCGGCGAGCGAACGGACGATGCCGACGATCTCGGCCAGCTCGCCGATCGTCCACGAGTCCGGCTCCTCGGCGACCAGTTCGGGCACGCCGACCAGGTCGTAGGAGTGGTCGTCGTCCGGGATCAGCTCCGGGACGTTCAGCGCGGGCACCGCGTCCCACGCCGGGTGGTCGAGCAGGTCGTGCTGCTCGGAGGTGCGCACGAAGGCGGCCAGGTGGGCGGCGTCCGGGAAGGCGTACAGGTCGTCCTCGTCGCCGAGGAACGCTTCCCACTCCTCGCCGTCTTCCCGCCACCGGGGGGCCCAGAGGGTGACTACGTCGCCCTGCGGCAGCCCGAGCTCGATCGGGATGATGTCCTGTGCCATTGCCGAATCCTCCGCGAGTACCGCCCGTGCGCGCCCGCCTGCCTGTGGCCCCTCCGGCGGCGCGCGGTAGGAGAAGCCTACGGGTTGGGGCAAGCACCCGCGATCTCCCCTGCACCTGAGGCCGGGGGGAGGATGGCACGATGGGTGTCGCGATGACTCTCACCGACCTCCTGCCAGCGGATCCCGACGCAGACGCCCTGTTCGAAGCCTTCACCGAGTGGACGGCGGAGCGGGGCATCGAGCTGTACCCGGCGCAGGAGGAGGCGGTGATCGAGGTCGTCTCCGGGGCCAACGTCATCCTGTCGACGCCGACCGGCTCCGGCAAGAGCCTGGTCGCGGTCGGCGCGCACTTCACCGCGCTCGCGCACGGCAAACGCAGTTTTTACACCGCGCCGATCAAAGCGCTCGTGTCGGAAAAGTTCTTCCAGCTGATCGGCATCTTCGGGGCCGACCAGGTCGGCATGATGACCGGTGACTCCAGCGTCAACGCGGACGCGCCGATCATCTGCTGCACGGCGGAAATCTTGGCGAACATCGCGTTGCGCGACGGCGCCGGCGCCCCGGTCGGCCAGGTCGTGGCGGACGAGTTCCACTTCTACTCGGAACCGGACCGCGGCTGGGCCTGGCAGGTCCCGCTGATCGAACTGCCGAACGCACAGTTCGTGCTCATGTCGGCCACGCTCGGCGACGTCTCGTTCTTCGAGAAGGACCTGACCCGGCGCACCGGGCGGCCGACCGCGGTGGTCACCTCGGCACAGCGGCCGGTGCCGCTCACCTTCCGGTACGCGCTGACGCCGCTGCACGAGACCATGTCCGAACTGCTCAACGGCGGGCAGGCGCCGGTCTACGTGGTGCACTTCTCGCAGGCCGCGGCGATCGAGCGGGCGCAGACGCTGATGAGCATCAACGTCACCACCAAGGCGGAGAAGGAGGCGATCGCCGATCTGATCGGCGACTTCCGGTTCTCCGCCGGGTTCGGCAAGACGCTGTCGCGGCTGGTCCGGCACGGCATCGGCGTGCACCACGCGGGAATGTTGCCGAAATATCGCCGGCTGGTCGAAATGCTCGCGCAATCCGGCCTGCTGAAGGTGATCTGCGGGACGGACACCCTCGGCGTGGGCATCAACGTGCCGATCCGCACGGTGGTGTTCTCGGCGCTGACCAAGTACGACGGCGTGCGCCAGCGGCACCTGAAGGCGCGCGAGTTCCATCAGATCGCCGGCCGGGCCGGGCGGGCCGGGTACGACACCGACGGCTACGTCGTCGTGCAGGCGCCGGACCACGTGGTGGAGAACGCCAAGGCGCTGGAGAAGGCGGGCGACGACCCGAAGAAGAAAAAGAAGATCGTCCGGAAGAAGGCCCCGGAGGGCTTCGTCAACTGGACCGAAGCCACCTTCGAGCGGCTGATCGCGGCCGAGCCGGAGCCGCTCACGTCCAGTTTCCAGGTCAGCCACTCGATGCTGCTGAACGTGATTTCCCGGCCGGGCAACGCGTTCGACGCGATGCGCCACCTGCTGGAGGACAACCATTCGGACCGGCCGACGCAGCGCAAGCTGATCCTGCGGGCGATCGAGATCTACCGGTCGCTGCTCGCCGCGGGCGTGGTGGAGCGGCTGCCGGAACCGGACGAAGAGGGCCGGATCGTCCGGCTGACCGTCGACTTGCAGTTCGATTTCGCCCTGAACCAGCCGCTTTCGCCGTTCGCGCTGGCCGCGGTGGAATTGCTCGACGCCGAATCGCCGTCCTACGCGCTCGACGTGGTGTCCATTATGGAATCCACTGTGGACAATCCGCGGCCGGTGCTTTCCCAGCAGCAGTTCAAGGCTCGCGGCGAGGCCGTGCAGGCGATGAAGGCCGAGGGCATCGAGTACGACGAGCGGATGGAGCTGCTCGAAGCGGTCACCTACCCGAAACCGCTGGAGGAGCTGCTGAACGCGGCCTACCAGTCCTATCGGGCCGGGCATCCGTGGGTCGCGGACTACGAGCTGTCGCCGAAGTCGGTGGTGCGCGACATGTACGAGCGCGCGATGAACTTCGTGGAATACGTGGGCTTCTACCAGCTCGCCCGCTCCGAGGGGCTGGTGCTGCGCTACCTCGCCGACACCTACGACGCGTTGCGGCACACCGTGCCGGACGAGGCGAAGACCGAACCGCTGCAGGACCTGATCGAATGGCTCGGCGAGCTGGTTCGCCAGGTCGACTCGAGCCTGCTGGACGAGTGGGAAGCGCTGCGGCACCCGGACGAGGAAGGCCCGGTATCGCACCGGCCGCCGCCCGAGCCGCCCGCGGTCACCCGCAACGAGCGGGCGTTCCGGGTGCTGGTGCGCAACGAGCTGTTTCGGCGCGTGGAGCTGGCCGCGCGGCGGAACTTCGGCGCATTGGGCGAGCTGGACGCCGCGTCCGGCTGGGACGCCGACGCGTGGGAAGACGCGATCGAGGACTACTTCGACGAGCACGACGCGCTGAGCATCGGTCCGGACGCGCGCGGCCCGGCCCTGCTGCTGATCGAGCAGGAGCCGGACATGTGGCGCGTGCGGCAGATCTTCGACGACCCGTCGGGCCACCACGACTGGGGCATCAGCGCCGAGGTGGACCTGCGCGCGTCGGACGAGGCCGGGTCAGCGGTGGTGCGGATCGTGGACGTCAACCAGTTCTGACCGGTCAGATCCGCTCCAGCGCGGCGATCAACTCGTGCGGGAGAACGCAGATCGCGGTCGCGCCCGCTTTCCGTGCCGCGTCGGCTTCCTCGGTGTGCGCGTCTTTCGTGTAGACCACTGCCGGGACGGCATCGCGCAGCTCGCTGATGAACCGGGTGCCGGCGTGCGGATCGCCGCCGCGGCCGAGATTGGTCACGATCGCGGCGAAATCCAGCCGTCGCAGAAAGATCCGGGCGGCTTCGTCGGACGTGGCGACCGTGACGAGCTTGCCGAGGTTTTCCAGGGCAACGGTTTCGTGGACGTTCCGCTCCGGATGGTCGTCGATCCAGAGGACCCGGGTCAGTGCGCGCGTCGGCCGCAGCTCGGGCAGCGTTCCCGGGGGTGCGCCGGGCGCTTTCTCCTGCTCGGCTTTCCGAAGGTCTTGCTCGGCTTGCGCCCTGTTCTGCGGCGAAAGCGAAAGATCCATCTTGAAGAGGTCGGACAGGGACACCTTCAGCGTGCTCGGCTGACTGCCCTTTTGCCCGCGCCACAACAGCATCAGCACACCAAGCACGATCAGCACGCCCAGGATCAGGACGACAGTGTTGGTATCCATGCTGTTACGACCGCTTCTCCGGCCCGCCGACGACTGCCCCGGCACCGCCCATGGTCATCGCCCCCTCGGTGCCCAGAATAGCCGGAATCAGACGCCCATGAGCATGGAACGCGCGTCGAGACCGGCGAACCACAGGCCGATCGCCAGGCCGGCGGCGTCATCCGCCACACGTCCACGTGAGCGAGGTTGAACGCCTTCACCACCGAGGCGCCGGGCACCCAGCCGGCGATGCGCGCGGCCACCGGTTCGCCGGTCGCGCCGGGGACGTTCGTGCAGTCGATCAGCACCTTCCCGGCCAGGTCGAGCAGGGCTTCGAGCGCGGTGGCAGGCACGGCCAGCAGGCTCAGCGCGCTCGGATCGACCTTTCTCCGACCGATCGAAGCATTCGGGCAATGGGCGGCGGAGCACGGGGACGCGGTGGTCGAAGCGCGGTCCGGCTATGAGCGTTCCGGCAACGGCCTCGCCTGGGCGAGTTCCAGCAGCGGGACGGCCGCCGCGGCGTCGGTGACCAGCGTCGACACCAGACCTGACCGCAGCACGGCGTCGACGGCCTCCGCCTTCGGCCGGCTGTAACCGATCGCGATCACCTCGGGGACCGCCATCAGCTCCTCGTGGCTGATCGCCAGCACGTGGTGGGCCAGACCGGTTCCGAGCGAGTTGCCGTCCGCGTCGAACAGCCGGGCGGCGACTTCGGCGGACGCTCCCCGGGCCGCGATCGCGGCGCGTTCGGACTCGTCCAGCGCGTCGTACACAGTGGATTCGCCAGCCGCCCAGGAGCCGATGCTGACGACGGCCTTGGTGAGCTTCCCGAATTGCGCGAACGTCTCGGCGATTCCCGGCTGATGCCGGAGAATTTCAGTGGTGCGCCGGTCCGGCAGCACCAGCGGGCCGAAGATCGGGTAGGAATCTCCGCCGGACACCGAGGTGACCCGGCTGACCGTCTCCACCGAACGGCCGCGCATGTCCATTCCGGCCTGCACGCCGCAGAGCTGCACGATCGGGCAGCGCGGCAGCGTGCGGATCGCTTCGGTCATCGCGTTCACCGAGCGCGCCCAAGCCAGCCCGATGACGTCGTCGATCGTCGCGATCTCCTCCAGCAGCCGGGCGGCCAGCGCGCCGACCTGTTTGCGGACGATCTCGCGCGGCTCCTTCTCGGCCGCTCGTTCGAGCACTAGTGCGCGGTCCAGCCGGTAGGCGCGGCGGACCTCGTCGGACAGTTCGACGTCGATCGGCGCCGGCAGGTCGAACTCGATCCGGACCAGTCCGCTGTCTCGCGCGGTGTCCAGCATCCGCGCCACCTTGAACCGGCTGATTCCGAACTCGTCGGCGATCTCCAGTTTGGACCGGCCCTGCACGTAGAACCGCCTGGCCATGGTGGCCAGCAGCAGCGTCTCGGTCAGCGGCGGTGCCCCCTTTTTCCTGCTCACATGAGCAGGATAGCGCAAAAATGAGCTTTGTAGGTTGACGGATCCCCAGGTTGAAGCCTGTAATGCCTACGCATGATGCCTGCTGCATAGGTTAAAAACGCTCAGATGAGCAATTTGGAGGGATGACGCATGCGCGCCGCGATCGTGGACCGGCCCGGGCAGATCCGGGTCGGCGAGGTTCCCGATCCGAAGCCCGGGGAGCGCCAGGTCGTCGTGAAGGTGGGTGCCTGCGGGATCTGCGGCACCGATCTGCACATCGCCGACGGGCACTTCCCGCCGACCCCGTACCCCATCGTCCCCGGCCACGAGTTCGCCGGCGAAATCGTCGAACTCGGCGCGGACGTCCCCGCCGAATGGAAGGTGGGCGACCGCGTCGCGGTCGACCCGTCGATCTACTGCGGCTACTGCGGCCCGTGCCGGTCCGGGCACGGCAATCTCTGCGCGAACTGGAACGCCACCGGCGACACCGTCAACGGCGCCTTCGCCGAGTACGTCGCGGTGCCGGCCGACACCTGCCACAAGATGCCGGACTCGATGACCTGGGAGCAGGGCGCGCTGGTCGAACCCGTCTCCTGCGCGGTGCACGGCGTACGCCGGATCGGCGTCGAGGCAGGCGAACGGTTCCTGGTAGTCGGCGCGGGCACGATGGGCCTGATCATGCAGCAGCTCCTGCTGCGCGCCGGCGCACAGGTCACGATGGTCGACCGCAACACGGCTCGGCTGCCGCGGGCTACCGACCTGGGCGCGGCCGCGGTCGCCTCCGACGTGTCCGAACTGGATGGCGAACGCTTCGACGCCGCCGTGGACTGCACCGGTGCGGCACCGGCGATCGAAGCCGCTTTCGACGCATTGCGCCGCGGCGGCCGGTTGCTCGTGTTCGGCGTCGCGCCGGCCGAAGCACACGTCGCACTTTCCCCATTCCGGATCTACAACGACGAAATCACCATCGTCGGCTCGATGGCGGTGCTGAACAGCTACGCGAACGCGCTCGACCTCGTCGCGAACGGCTATATCGACACCGACGCGCTGATCACCGACACGCTTCCGCTGGAGCAGTACCCCGAAGCGCTGGCCAAGATGCGCAGCGGGTCCGGCCTGAAGATCCAGGTCCTGCCCGGAGGTGGCGGCCGTGCGTAAACTCCTCTGCCTTCTCGCCGCGACAGCGCTGTTGATGACGGGATGCGCCGGTGCCGGGGAACTCGGCGCCGGCGGGCGGACCCTGGTCGTCGCGATCGTGTCCAACGCGCAGATGAAGGACGCCATTTCGCTGCAGGGCGAATTCGAAAAGGCCAATCCCGGGATCCGGCTGAAGTTCGTTTCGCTGCCGGAGAACGAGGCCAGGGCCAAGATCACCGCGTCCACCGCCACCCAGGGCGGCGAGTTCGACGTGGTGATGATCAGCAACTACGAGGCGCCGCAGTGGGCGGCGAACGGCTGGCTGGAGAACCTGGAACCGCACATCAAGGCGACGCCGGGGTACGACGAGAACGACTTCATCCCCAGCATCCGGCAGTCGCTGTCGTATGAGAACCAGATGTACGCGGTGCCGTTCTACGGCGAATCATCCTTCGTGGTCTATCGCAAAGACCTCTTCCAGAAGGCCGGGCTGACCATGCCGGCGCATCCGACCTGGCAGCAGATCGCCGATTACGCCGCGAAGCTCGACAACAAGCAGGCCGGGATCACCGGCATCTGCCTGCGCGGCAAGCCGGGCTGGGGCGAGAACCTCGCTCCGTTCACGACGGTGGCGAACACCTTCGGCGCGCAGTGGTTCGACCAGCACTGGAACGCCAAGCTCACCAGCCCGGAGTTCACCCAGGCCGCGAACTTCTACGTGAACCTGCTGCGCGAACACGGCGAGGTCGGTGCTTCGTCAGCCGGGTTCACCGAATGCGGCACGCAGTACGCGCAGGGGAACGCCGCGATGTGGTACGACGCCACGTCGATGACCGGAACCACGGAAGACCCGACGAGCAGTCACGTGGTCGGAAAGAACGGCTACGTCGCGGCGCCGGTGGACAAGACCCAGGCGAGCGGCTGGCTCTACACCTGGGCGCTCGGAATCCCCAAGGTGGGCAAGAACAAGGACGACGCCTGGAAGTTCCTGGCGTGGATGACCGACAAGGCGTACGCGCAGAAGGTCGGCGAAACCTACGGCTGGAACCGGGTTCCGCCCGGCACGCGCAAGTCCACCTACGAAATTCCGCAGTACAAGGAAGCCGCGAAAGCCTACGCACAGCCGACCCTGGACGGCATCGCGGCCGCGAACCAGAAGATGGCGATGGCCCAGCCGGTGCCCTACCCGGGCATCCAGTTCGTCGGGATCCCGGAGTTCCAGGACCTGGGCACCCGGGTGAGTCAGCAGCTGTCCGCCGCGATCGCCGGCCAGACCTCGGTCGCCGACGCGCTAGCGCAATCGCAGAAGTACGCGGAATCCGTCGGCAAGTCCTATCAGGAGGTGCAGCGATGAGCACCCTCTCTGTCCCCGCCGAAGCCGCGCCGGCGACGGTACGCCCAGCCGCGAAGAACAAAGCGAGCGCGGCCGGGAAACGGCGGCTGCCGCTGCTGCCCGCGTTGATCTTCGTGATCGCGGTGACGCAGGTGCCGTTCCTGCTGACCGTGTACTACTCGTTCCAGTCCTGGAACCTGGTGCGCCCGGGTTCACGGCATTTCGTCGGCTTCCGCAACTATGTGGACGTCTTCACCGACACAACGTTCCTCACCGCGCTGGTGAACACGGTAGTGATCACCGTGGTCTGCGTGTTTCTCTCGCTGTTGCTCGGACTCGGCCTGGCCACTCTGCTCGACCGGAAATTTCTCGGCCGCGGTGTGGTTCGGACGCTGCTGATCACACCGTTCCTGATCCTCCCGGCGGCCGGCGCGTTGCTGTGGAAGACCACGATGTTCGACCCGACGTTCGGGCTGCTGCATTTCGTGTTCGGCACCGACACCGACTGGCTGTCCGAATTTCCGCTGGCCGCGGTGATGGCGCAGATCATCTGGCAGTGGACGCCGTTCATGACCCTGCTGATCCTGGCCGGGCTGCAGAGCCAGCCGAAGGACGTGCTGGAGGCCGCGTCGGTGGACGGCGCAGGTCGCTGGCGCACCTTCGTGTCGATCACGCTGCCGCACCTTTCGCGGTTCCTTCAGCTGGCGACGCTGCTCGGCGCGATTTACATCGTGAACAGTTTCGACGCGATTTTCCTGATGACGCAGGGCGGTCCGGGCACGGCTAGCACGAACCTGCCGTTCTACATCTACCAGCGCGCCTTCGAAGGGTTCGACATCGGCCAGTCCTCGGCGATGGGAGTGGTGGTGGTCATCCTGACGATGATCGTCGCGACCTTCGCGCTGCGGCTGATGTTCCGCGCGTTCTCAGTGGACGGAGGAACCAAGTGAGCACCGCAACCGCCGCCTCGCGCCGCCGCCTGGGCGCCGGGACGCTGACCGTCGCGACCTGGGCGATCGCGATCCTGTTCGTCTTCCCGCTGCTGTGGATGATCCTCACCGCGTTCAAGCAGGAAGCCGACGCCTACACCAATCCGCCGAAGCTGTTCTTCTCGCCGACCTTGGACCAGATTTCGAACGTGTTCAGCTCCGGTTTCCTGCCGTACCTGGGAAATTCGGCGTTCGTCACGGTAGTTTCGACGTTGCTCGTGCTGCTGCTCGCGATTCCGGCTGCGTACGCGTTGTCGCTGGCCCCGGTGAAAGGCACGAAGAACGCGCTGGGTTTCTTCCTGTCGACCAAGATGCTGCCGATCGTCGCGGCGATCATCCCGCTGTACGTGATCTCGCAGAACACCAACCTGCTGGACACCGTGTGGGCGCTGATCATCCTGTACACCGCGATGAACCTGCCGCTGGCGATCTGGATGATGCGGTCGTTCTTCCTGGAAGTGCCGGGCGAAATGATCGAGGCGGCGCGGATCGACGGCGCCAACCTGCCGACGTTGCTGCGCAAGATCATCATGCCGGTGGTCGCGCCCGGCGTGGCGGCGACCGCGTTGATCTGCGTGATCTTCTCCTGGACGGAGTTCTTCTACGCGGTCAACCTGACCGCGGCCAGGGCCGGCACGGTGCCGGTGTTCCTGGTCGGGTTCATCACCAGCGAGGGGCTGTACTGGGCGCAGTTGTCCGCCGCGGCCCTGCTGGCTTCGCTGCCGGTGATGATCGTCGGCTGGATCGCGCAAAACCACCTGGTGCGCGGGCTGTCCATGGGCGCGGTGAAGTGATTTGGTTCTCGCGGGGGAGGCACCTCCCCCGCGAGAACGATCCGCGCCGCCGGGGCCTGGACGAACCTTGAGCCATGACGCTCACCGGTTCGCTCCCCGCCGTCCGCTGGCCCGGCCGCCTCGCCGCGGCCTGGGGAATCCTTTTCGCCATCCCGAGCTTCGTCTGGGCGACCGGCACCACGTTCGGCGCGGACTCGACGGTCTCGCCGACGCTGGTCCAGCTCGCCCGCGACGGTGTGCCGTGGTTCATCGCGGTCCTGGTGGTGACCGGTCTTCTGAAGCTCTTCGGCGCGGTGATCGGCCTCGGCCTGCTCAAGCCGCGAAGCCGCTGGGCCGGCCGAACGCTGGTGTTCTGCGGCGGCGGAGCGGCGATCCTGCTCCTGTGGCACGGCGGGCTGTTCGTCGTGCAGGGCGTGGCGGTGCGGGCCGGGCTGCTCACGGTTCCGTCGGAGATGAACCCGCTGGTCGGCTGGTACCTGTACCTCTGGGGCCCGTGGTTCATTCTCGGCGGCCTGGCCTTCGCCGCGACGGTCGCGCTGCACGTCCGGGGCAGTGCCGACCGGCCGCTCCGGCTTTTCGGCCTGGCCGGCGCGCTGGGCGCGCTGGTGCTCTCGGTGGCCGCGACCGCATTCGGGATCGCCTGAGCTGCAATTCGTGAGCGGCCGAGTCGGCTCAGCCGCTCACCAGCACCCCGGACAGCACGGTGGCCACCATTCGCCGGACGGCCTCTTCGGTGGGCGGTTCCCCGGTCCGGTCGGCGAACAACAGGTGTCCCGATCCGACCAGCGTAGGGGCGAGTGCCGGGATGTCCGCTTCCGCGGCGATCCGGCCCAGATTCTGTTCCGCCGCGAGGTAATCCGCGAGCAGCCGCGCGGCGTCGGTCGCCAGCGGGATGCCCGGCCCGGGTCGAGCCGCACGGAGCCGGGCGCGAAGTTCGTCGCGGAAGGTGATCAAGGCGACGATCGACACCGCGACCGACTCGAACACCTCGGTCAGCAGGTCGGCCACGGTGGCGACGATGTCCCCGGTCCCGGCGACGAGGCCCTCCGCGCGGGTTTCGAGCCGCTGGATCCGGTCGAGGACGAGTTCGGCGAGAAACGTGTCGAAATCCGCGAAATGCCGGTGCAGGACACCCTTCGCGCAGTCTGCCTCGGCGGTGACCGCGCGGCTGGTCAGGCCGCCCGGCCCCTCCCGGAGCAGGACGCGTTCGGCGGCGTCGAACAGCTGGGCGCGCACGTCGCGGAGATGGATGCCGGTCGGCACTGGGCACTTCCTCCTGGCCATAGTGGGCACTTGCCCACTATGGTGGGCGCATGCCCACTCTACCTGCCGTGACCCCACATCCCGAGCCGCACCAGCACCGGACGATGGCCGAGTCGTTCGGCGTGGACCCGGCGCGTTACGACCGGGCCCGTCCGCGCTACCCGGAAGAGATGGTGGCCGCGATCGTCGCGGCCAGTCCGGGCAACGCCTTTCTCGACGTCGGCTGCGGAACCGGCATCGAGGGCAGGCAATTCCAGGCAGCCGGCGCAACCGTGCTCGGCGTGGAGCCGGACGCGCGAATGGCGGAGTTCGCCCGCGCCGGGTTCGCGGTCGAGGTCGCGAAATTCGAGGACTGGGACGCCGCCGGCCGGACTTTCGACGCGCTCGTGTCCGGGCAGGCGTGGCACTGGGTCGATCCGGTCGCCGGTGCCGAAAAGGCGGCGCGGGTGCTGCGGCCAGGCGGCCGGTTCGCCGCGTTCTGGCACATCTTCCAGCCGCCGGTCGAAATTTCCCGGGCGCTGTCGGACGCGCTGGGCCGGGCGATGCCGGACTCGCCGTTCAGCGGCGGCTACCTGAAGAACCCCAGCCTGGCCGGCTATCAGCCGCTGCTGGACAAGGCCGCGGACGGCCTGCGCGCGTCCGGTGCGTTCGGCGCGATCGAGCAATGGCGCTACGAATGGGCCCAGCGATACCGCCGCGACGAGTGGCTGGACCTGCTCGCCACCCAGGGCAGCCTCACCCTGGCGAACCCCGGGCAGCGCGACCAGGTACTGGCCGAGGTCGGCGCCGTGATCGACGCGCTCGGCGGCCACCTGACGGCGAATTACTCGACCGCCGCGGTGACCGCCGTGCGCGGATGACGGCTACTCCGACAGCGAAAGCGCCTGGCTCGGGCAGATGTTCACGGCCTCGCGCGCCTTCTCGACCAGCTCGCCGTCCGGCGTGTCGTTGAGGACGATGACCGTGCCGTCGTCCTCGCTCTGGTCGAACAGCGCGGGTTCGGTGAGCACGCACTGCCCGGCGCCGACGCACTTGCCGGTGTCCGCGATGATCTTCATGAATGGCCTCTTCCTTGCTCGTGGTGGGAGCCTGCGTCGATCTTTACCAGGTCACCGGCAACTGGTACAGGCCGAAGATCGTCGCGTCTTCCTTGACCGGAACTTCGGCGACCGGCAGCACGCCGCGCAGTGTCGGGATGCGGCGGAACAGCGTGTCGAACACGATCTGCAGCTCCATCCGGGCCAGGTTCTGGCCGAGGCACTGGTGCGGCCCGAATCCGAACGCGACGTGGTGCCGCGCGCCGCGCTCCAGGTCGAGCTTTTCCGGGCTCTCGAACACTTCCGGGTCCCAGTTCGCGGCGTACCCCAGCACCAGCACGCCTTCGCCGGCGCGGACGGTGACGCCGCCGATCTCCACGTCCTCAGTCGCGACCCGCGCGGTCGCGCCTTCGACAATCGTGAAGTAACGCAACAGTTCTTCGACCGCGGCGAGGGTTTTGCCCGGGTCCGCCTCGATGGTCGCGCGCTGTCCGGGATTCTCCAGCAACGCCATCGTGCCGAGCGAAATCATGTTCGCGGTGGTTTCGTGCCCGGCGACCAGCAGCAGGAACGACAGTCCGATCATCGCGTCGTGGTCGTAGGTGCCTTCGGCGCGCCGCTTCACGATCTGGCGGCCGAGCAGGTCGTCGGCCGGGTCCGCTTCCTTCGCCGCGACCAGGCCGCTCAGGTAGTCGCGGAGCTCTTCCGACGCCTTCTTCCGCTCTTCCAGACCGGTGCTGCGCCGGATCAGCGCCATCGTGCGCTGCTGGAAGTAGTCGTGATCCTCATACGGGACGCCGAGCAGCTCGCAGATCACCAGCGACGGCACCGGCAGCGAGAGTTTCTCCACCAGGTCCGCCGGGTTCGGGCCGGCGAGCAGATCGTCGATCAGCCGGTCGACGATCTCCTGGATCCGCGGCCGCAGCGCCTCGACCCGCTTGACGGTGAACTCGCCGAGGACTTCCCGGCGGGCCGGGCCGTGCTCGGGCGCGTCCATCCCGATCATCGATTTCTGGTTCTTCTTGACGAAAATCGCCGGCCCGCCCTCGACGAGGAACGGGAACCCGGGGTCGAACCGGTCCGAGGAGAACCGGCGGTCGCCGAGGACCTGCCGGGCTTCCTCGTGCCGGGAAACCACCCAGGCGTGCTTGCCGTTGGGGATCCGCACGCGGGTGAGCGCGCTTTCCTCGCGCATCCGGACGTATTGCTCGGGTTGCGCGAACGGGCAGGTCCGGGCGACGGGCATCCGGAGTTCTTCCGCAGTCGTCATCGCTTTCCCTCCTTGCGCCAGCAGTGCTGGGTTCACCAGGTGACGGGCAGGCAGTACAGGCCGAAAACGCCGGAGTCGTGCTTGAACGGCAGCTGCTCGACCGGCGCGGCCAGCTGCAGGGTCGGGACGCGGCGGAACAGCGTGTCGAACACGATCTGCAGCTCCATCCGGGCCAGGTTCTGGCCGAGGCACTGGTGCGCGCCGAAGCCGAACGCGATGTGGTGGCGGTCGCCGCGGGTGATGTCGAAGCGTTCCGGCTCGGCGAACACGTCGGTGTCGAAATTCGCGGCGTAGCTGAGCCCGATCACCCCTTCGCCGGCGCGGACGGTGACGCCGGCGATCTCCACGTCTTCGAGCGCGACACGGCTGGTGGCTGGCTCGGCGATGGTGAAATAGCGGAGCAGTTCCTCGATCGCGTCGAGGGTCTTGCCCGGATCGGCCTTGATCGCGGCCAGCGAATCCGGGTTCTCCAGCAACGCCACCGTGCCGAGCGAAATCATGTTCGCGGTGGTTTCGTGCCCTGCGATCAGGAGCAGGAACGCCAGCGAGACCAGGTCTTCGTGCAGGTAGCTGCCCTCTTCGCGCTTCTTCGCGATCTGGCGGCTGAGCAGGTCGTCGGCCGGCTCGGCCTCCTTCGCGGAAACCAACCGGGACAGGTACTGCTGCATCTCGCCGACCGACTGCTGGCGCTCGTCGGCGGTCGCTTCGCGGTTGAGGATCCGCGAGCTGTGCTTCTGGAAGAAGTCGTGGTCGGAGTACGGCACGCCGAGCAGCTCGCAGATCACCAGCGACGGCACCGGCAGCGACAGCGCGGACACCAGGTCGGCGGGCTTGTCGCCGGCCAGCATCGCGTCGAGCTGCTGGTCCACGATCTCCTGGATGCGGGGCTGCAGCGCCTTCATCCGCTTGACAGTGAACTCGCCGACGACGCTGCGCCGCGCCGGGCCGTGCTCGGGCGCGTCCATCCCGATCAGCGAGGGGCGCAGCGTCGGCTTGCGCTGCCTGCCGTCGCGGAACAGCTGCGGGAAGCCGGGGTTGAACCGGTCGGAACTGAACCGCGGGTCGGTGAGCATCGCGCGGATGTCGTCGTAGCGCGACAGCACCCACACGTGCTGCCCGGTGTGCGCGAGCTCGACGTAGGTGGCGCGGCCTTCGACGTAACGGTCGTACCCCGGCGGCGGCGCGTACGGGCAGGTGCGCTGCATGGGAAACGCCGCCTGCTGCGGCTGGGTGCGGCTGGACTGGGCGAGTTCGGTCATCGGAACCCCCTGGTAGGTGGTGGCGCCCGGTTTCGGTCGTAGTGCCCCGTTACGGAATGAATGTGGAGGATTACATTCCGGTTCATTGCCCACCGTACTCAAGTGGAAGATCTTCGTCCACTAGCATCGGGGTGACAATCACTGTCCGGTCCCGCTCGCTGTCTCGTTTGCGCAGCTGGCCGGGCATGGGACAATCCGCGCCAACTGAGGGTTGGGAGGCCGGACGTGAGTGCAGACCCGGAAGCGCCGCTGCGCGCGGATGCGCAGCGCAACCGCGACCAGATCATCGCCGCGGCCCGGGTGATCTTCGCCAGCCACGGCCCCGAGGTCCCGATGGAGGAGATCTCGCGAGCGGCGGGCGTCGGCGTCGGCACGCTCTACCGGCGGTTCCCGGATCGGGAAGCGCTCATCCGCGCGGTGGCGGTGGACAACTTCGCCAGCGTGCTGACCGAGGCCAAGCGGCTCGCGGTGGAAGCGCCGACCGCGTGGGAAGGCCTGGTCCAGCTGCTCTACCACGGCGCGGAACTGCAGCTTTCGATGCAGCTTTCGATGCTTTCGCAGCGTTCGCACGAAATTCTCAAGGACGACCCCGAGGTGGCCGAATTGCGCGACGCGGTCCTCGTCGAGGTCGAATCGCTGGTGACGAAGGCGCAAGCCGAGGGGGTGCTGCGCCCGGACGTCGGGGCCGGAGATGTCGCGGTGCTGTTCGCCCGCCTCGTGCGGCAATTGCCCGCGCAGCGGCTGAAGATGCCGGAGCTCGCGGTCGAACGCAGCGTCGCGATCATGATCGACGGCTTGCGCGCACGGCCGGGCACTCCGCTGCCGGGGCGGCCGCTGGGCAGGGAAGACCTCATCTGACCCGTTTCCTCAGACGGTCGGGGCCGCGTCAGGTTGCTCCGATGCGGCTGATCCCACATCCGGACATCCCCGCGCCGCCGGGGACGTCTTACCGGATGAGAGCCAACGAGGGTAAAAGATCACCGCTCGGGGCGCTCGCCGGCGGGGGGATCCGTCCGGCAGGTTCGGGACAAGGGGACGACCATGGGTATTCGCAAGACCACGCGGACCATCGCCGCGGCTGTCGCGGTCGCAGGGCTGATGGCCGGCGGTGCGGCGGTTTTCGCCGGCACCGCGAGCGCTTCCTCGGTGTTGCCGTGCACGGCCAGCCAATTCACCACCAAGCTGGTCTACGGCGGGGCGGGTGCGGGCAACCGCGACGCGGCCATCCAGTTCACCGCCAAGCCGGGGGAGCGGTGCTACCTGCCGGGGCAGGCCGCGGTGGATCTCGTCGGGGCGCATAACGTGCTGGTGAACAACGAAGCGCCGGCGAACGCGCCGGGGGTTGCGTTGGTGGACGGGTCTTCGGCTTACGTGCCGCTGCATTGGACGGCGATCGGCGGCGAGGACGAACAGCAGACCCCGAACGGGATCACTTTCACCGCTCCGGCGGATTCCAACCCGCACGGGGACTACATCAATCCGAACGTGACGGTGGATTGGGTTTTCGGTGCGGTTGACGCGAACGAAGGCAGCCACACGATCGATGTCGGGGCGTTGACCCAGGGCGAGGCGCCTGCTGCCTGAGGGCGCGAGCTGGTCTGGCCGTGAGGGGCCCCTTCATGGACATGGATTCCCTCCAGGGGCCCTTCACGGACATGACCAGCGAGCCGCAGGTCAAGCGAGGTCGGAGAGGGTGAGGGCGAGCGCTTCGACCAGCCGGGCGCGGGTGCCGGAGTAGACGTTGATGTGCAGTTCGCCGGCGTCGTCCTGATTGACGAAACTCAGTATCCGGCCGCGGTCGGCGAGGTCGATCGCGGACAGGGCGGTGCTGTGCGTGCGTTCGCCGGCGTGATCGCGGACCGCGACATGCATTTGGTGCACCGCGTCGCGTTCGGCGCGCATCAGGTGTCGCAACTGGTCCGCGCTGGCCGACGACTCGGCGAGCGGGTCGGCCGACGCGCTGTCGTAGTAGTCCTTTGGCACTCGCAGCGGCCGGATCGGCGCCGGCTGGCAGTCGGGAAGGAGCTCGACCAGGCTGGCGCTGATGTCGCGCGGCGAAACCGGTTCGATCTGCACAGACCTGGTGTCGGTGACGAGCCGGACGGCTTCCCGGCCGGCCGCCGCGACCAGCACCGCGCCGTTGTCGCCGCGGCGGTTGCCGAAGTGGCTCCAGGCATAGACCTCGCGCCGGGCACCGGCAAGCAATTCGAGCGTGCCCCGCAGTCGCGGCGACGGGGTTCCGGACGACGCCAGCCCGACCTGGGCCAGCAGCCCGAACGACTGAACTCGCAGCTTTTCCGAGAAATCGTCAGTCATGTACATCGGCGCGTGCTCGACCACGACCGGCGGCTCGCCGAGCTTTTCGTGGCTCCACACGGCGAGGAACGCCAGTCGCGGCATCCGGACCGGTCTTTCGATGATCGACATCGTCGCGCCCTCAGCCGTCGACAGCCGGCGACGGCCCGCCGGGGCCGGGCGTTGGCGGATGCCCGGCAGGCTGGGCGAGCGGTCGTTCGCCCGGACCGGACTTCCGGGCGGGGTCCGGGCCGAGGTTGTCGAGCTCGCCATAGTCGGCTTGCAGTTGCTGGCGGTTGGAACCGGCGTGCTGGACGTAGGCCTGGTAGTGGTCGACGTTCTGCTGGGCCGTCGCGTTGTACTGGGAAATTTCCTGTTCCGTGTCGATGTCCCACGGCGCGGCCTGGTCGCAAAAGGCGAGGTGCGGCGGCTGGTCCGGCAGTTGCTGCAAGGACGCTTTCAGCGCGTCGAAACCGTGTGCGACGTCAGTCAAGTTGTCGCTGTTGGCGGCGTAGACGGCACCGGAGGCCGCGGCGGTCTCCGCCAGTGCCCGGATTCGGGCCTGCGCTGCGTCCGCGCCACTCCCGGTCCAGGCGGATTCGAGTCCGGCGCTCACGCGAAAGATCACGTCGCCGGCGTCGTGGTGGAGATCGGCTAGCGCCTTCGCCGCGTTCGCACTGTCGTGCCAGCTCTGCGAACCGGGACCGGTGCGGACCTTCCGGACGAGGTCGTGCGCGGGAATAGCCTCGTCGGCGGTGGACGGCTGGAACAGCGAGGAGACGCGGTCCGCCTTGCCGGAGAAGCCGGTGACGTCGTCAATACGGCCGCCGACCCAGTGGCCGGCGTCATCGAGATTTTCCAGGAAACTCATGACGAACCCGCGAGTTGACGGAGCGCGGTGCCGGTCAGATCCGTGAGTCCCGAGAAGGCGACGGACCTGCCGCGACAGCGCTCGACACGGCCCGGAAGGACGCGGAGCAGAGCCGGGGAACCGGTGCAGGCTGGCCTGTCCGCGAGGCGTGCGGCGAAGGCCGGAACCGGGCGGCGGGTCATCGGGGACGTCCAGCGGAGCGCCGGCCGGCTGCCTCGATGTCCTTGGCGGCGGCTTCGTCGGTGTTCTGGGTGAGGCCGAGTGCTTTCTCCAGCTTCGCGACAAGCTCGCTGGCGTAGTCGTACATGCGCTGCACGTTCGCCAGACCGCCGCCGAACGCGCCGTTGGTTTGGCCGTCTCCGACCAGATGCGCGGTATAGCTGGTGCTCGCTGGTTCGTCGGCGGGCGACGTGGTCTGGGTGAGCGCGCGGGCGTTGACACGCATCTTGTCGAACTGGTCGCGGGCCTGTTTCGCCAGGTTGAGCATGTTCCGCGCGTCGTCGTGGCTCATTGTGAAGCCCGGGCCGGCGGCACCGTCGTCGTCAGTGATGGTGAAGCCGGGGCCCGGCAGCCACTCCGCAGCTTCGTGGGGCGCAGGCTGATTCATGTCTTCGCCTCCCGTGAGGTAGCTGTCGGTGTGTGCACAAGCCTTTCGGCAGTCCGATAGTGCTGTTCACGGTAGCCGATCATGCACAGTGAGGAACGGCAGCCGAGATTGCTCGGAGCCAGCGTGGAACGCCTGGGGAATTTCGGGAACTTTCTCAGGCGATGCTCGGCGTGCCTGGGCACAGGGCTGGCACCGCTCAGCCGCTCGCCGGAACCGGCCTTCCCGTCCGGGCCAGCTCAACCAATCTGCCGGGGCCGGGGTTCGGTTGACCGCCGGTCTGCCGCTCCGGAGTCGGCCGGAGCGGCAGACCGAAAGGATCAGCTGGCGGTCAGACGCCCAGCGGGTGCCAGACGGTCTTGGCCTCCAGATAACGGCGCAGCCGGGAAAGGTCCGGCT
Organism: Amycolatopsis benzoatilytica AK 16/65; assembly: GCF_000383915.1. Lineage (NCBI taxonomy): Bacteria > Bacillati > Actinomycetota > Actinomycetes > Pseudonocardiales > Pseudonocardiaceae > Amycolatopsis > Amycolatopsis benzoatilytica. The sequence continues at coordinate 5,958,021 of NZ_KB912942.1, read as the reverse complement.
CGGCGGTCCAGTCCGGTTCGGCGTCCGGAACGGACAGGACGCGCTTCACCGTGCCCGCGGCTTCCTGGGCCAACGCGACCCGGTCCGCCGGGGCGGCTCCGGTCGGGTCCAGGGCGTTCACGTCGCCATGCGAAGCCAGCCAAGAGCCCAGTTCGGCGGCGTGTCCGGTCAGGATGTTGGCGGCACCGGCCGGGACGTCCGAGGTCGCGAGCACTTCGGAGAGCGTGATGGCGGGCAACGGGCGTGCGGCGCTGGACACCAGCACCGCTGTCGAGCCGGAGGCCAGCACCGGCGCGAGCACGGTGACCAATCCCAGCAGCGAAGACGACTGGGGCGCCAGCACGCCGACGACGCCGGTGGGTTCCGGTACCGTGAAAGAGAAATACGGACCGGCCACCGGGTTGGCGGCGCCCAGTACCGACGCGATCTTGTCGGTCCAGCCCGCGTACCAGACCCACCGGTCGATCGAGGCGTCCACAATGGACTCGGCCTTCTTCGCGGCGACGCCTTCGCAGGCGGCGACCTCGGCGGCGAACTGGGCGCGGCGGCCCTCCATCACCTCGGCGACGCGGTAGAGCACCTGGCCCCGGTTGTACGCGGTCGCCGACGACCAGGCCGGGAAAGCCTTGCGGGCGGCGGACACCGCGTCGCGCAGGTCCTTGCGGGAGGCGTGCGCGGCGTTGGCCAGGAAGGCTCCGTTGGCATCGGTGACCGGGTAGACCCGGCCGGATTCCGAGCGGGGGAACTTGCCGCCGAGGTACAGCTTGTATGTCTTGGCGACCGAAAGCCTCGAGCGATCGGACTGCGGAGAATTAGACACTGAGGTAAGCCTCCAAGCCGGCGCGTCCGCCTTCGCGGCCGAAGCCGGATTCCTGGTAGCCGCCGAACGGCGCGGCGGGGTCGAAGCGGTTGAACGTGTTGGCCCAGACGACGCCGGCCCGCAGCTGGTTCGCCATCCACAGGATGCGCGAGCCCTTCTCGGACCAGATGCCGGCGGACAGGCCGTACGGCGTGTTGTTCGCCTTCGCCACCGCTTCGTCGGGCGTGCGGAAGGTCAGGACGGACAGCACCGGGCCGAAGATCTCCTCACGGGCGATCCGCATCGACTGGTGCACCTCGGAGAACACCGTGGGGGCGAAGAAGAACCCACGGTCGGGCACCGGGCACGGACTGGTCCAGCGCTGCGCGCCTTCCGCGTCGCCGGATTCGACCAGGCCGCGGATCTTCGCCAGCTGCTCGGCCGAGTTGATCGCACCGAGGTCGGTGTTCTTGTCCAGCGGATCGCCCACCCGCAGCGTCGACACCCGGTACCGGAGTTTCTCCAGCACCTCCTCGGCCACCGATTCCTGCACCAGCAGCCGCGACCCCGCGCAGCAGACATGGCCCTGGTTGAAGAAGATCCCGTTGACGATCCCCTCCACCGCCTGGTCCAGCGGGGCGTCGTCGAACACGATGTTCGCCGCCTTGCCGCCGAGCTCCAGGGTCAGCTTCTTGCGGGTGCCCGCGACCGTGCGCTGGATCAGCTTGCCGACCTCGGTGGACCCGGTGAACGCGATCTTGTCCACGTCCGGGTGCTCCACAATGGACGCTCCGATGTCGCCGGCGCCGGGCAGGATGTTCACCACGCCCGGCGGCAGCTCGGCCTGCTGGCAGATCTCGGCGAACACCAGCGCGCTCAGCGGCGTGGTCTCGGCCGGCTTCAGCACCACGGTGTTGCCGGTGGCGAGCGCGGGCGCGATCTTCCACGCCAGCATCAGCAGCGGGAAGTTCCACGGGATGACCTGGCCGGCGACGCCGAGCGGCTTCGGGTCCGGGCCGTAGCCGGCGTAGCCGAGCTTGTCCGCCCAGCCCGCGTGGTAGAAGAAGTGCGCGGCCGCGGTGGGCACGTCGGAATCGCGCGACTCCTTGATCGGCTTGCCGTTGTCCAGCGTCTCCAGCACCGCGAGCTCGCGCGAGCGTTCCTGGATCAGCCGCGCGATACGGAAGAGGTACTTCGCCCGCTCGGCGCCCGGCATTTTCGACCAGACCGAGGTGTAGGCCGTGCGCGCGGCCTTCACTGCGGTGTCCACATCGGACACCGACGCGGTGCCGACCTCGGCGAGGATCTCCTCGGTGGCCGGGTTGATCGTCTTCAGCGGCTCGCCCGAGCCGTCGACGAATTCGCCGTTGATGAACGGCTTGTAGTGCTCCTTCAGATTGGCGAGCGCGCGCGACTCCGGCGCGGGGGCGTACTCGAAGATGCCCATGTCAGTCCACCGTCACGTAGTCGGGGCCGCTGTAGTGGCCGTCCACTTGGGTGCGCCGCTGCAGCAGCAGGTCGTTGAGCAGGCTCGACGCGCCGAACCGGAACAGGTCCGGGGTGAGCCACTGCTCGCCGGCGACTTCGTGCACAGCGACGAGGTACTTGATCGCGTCCTTCGTGGTCCGGATCCCGCCCGCGGGCTTGACGCCGCGCAGTTCGCCGGTGCGCTCGTGCCAGTCGTGCACGGCCTGCAGCATCACGTGCGTGACCGGCAGCGTCGCGGCCGGCGACACCTTGCCGGTGGACGTCTTGATGAAGTCTCCGCCGGCCAGCAGTGCGAGCCAGGACGCGCGGCGCACGTTGTCGTACGTGGCGAGTTCACCGGTTTCCTGGATCACCTTGAGGTGCGCGGTGCCGCAGGCGGCTTTGATCTCGCGGATCTCGTCGAACACCTGCAGATAGCGGCCTTCCAGGAAGGCGCCGCGGTCGATCACCATGTCGATCTCGTCCGCGCCGGCTTCGACGGCGAGCCGGGTGTCGGCCAGCTTCACCTCGCGGCTCGTGCGGCCGGCCGGGAAGCCGGTGGCGACGCTGGCCACCCGGACCCCGCTGCCCGCGAGCGCTTCGACGGCCGTCTCCACCAAGTCCGGGTACACGCACACGGCCGCGACGCGCGGGCAGTCCTGCCGCTCCGGGTCTGGCCGCATCGCCTTGGCGGCGAGCCCGCGGACCTTGCCACGCGTGTCGGCGCCCTCGAGGGTGGTGAGGTCGACCATCGACACCGCGGTGTCGATCGCCCACCGCTTGGCTTCCTTCTTGATGCTCCGGGTGGCGAGCCCCGCCGCGCGCTGCTCGACGCCGACTTGGTCGACACCGGGCAGCCCGTGCAGGAACCGCCGCAGGCTCGCCTCGTCGCGAGTGACGTCCGCCAGCGGCGACGGGGTGTCCGGCGCAGCTGGTGGGCTGGTGGTAGCTGTCATACCGCTGAGTGTAGGTGTGCCACCGGTGGTGCCGGAGCGATCACCGGAATCTGTGGACAGCTGGTCACGGGCCTGCGGTTGTCCACAGGCGCGGGTGCCGGGCGGCGGATTTCGTCGGTGCGGTGTGCTGTCCGGTCAGGAGTCGATCTGCGGCGCGTTCGGGTCCTTGGCCGGCCTGCGGTACACCACCACGCCGCCCCAGAAGCCGAGGCCGTTGATCTTCACCGTCGGCGCGGTCGCCGGCGCGGGCGGCGCACCGGACTTGTCCTCCAGCTCGAAGGCCCCCATGAAGCCGATGCCGGTGACGTCCACGTTGATGTCGTCCGGGACGGTGATCTCGACGCCGCCCATGATCGCGACCGCGGTGATCGTGCAGGACTTCTCGGCGAACCGGGCGTTGCGCAGATCGATCTCGACACCGCCCCAGAACGCGAAGCTGGTGTGCTGCCGCGGCAGCACCCAGCTGCCCTTGCGCACCGCGCCGGACATCACGCCGATGGACGTGGTCGAGCCCGGATGTCCGCCGAGCCGGTTGTCCGGCATTCCGAGCGCGCGCGGAGCGGCGGACTGGAGCGGAGCGGAACTGGTCGGCGCTATCGCGGTGCCGTTCGGCAGGTCGGCGGTGACCGGTTTCAGGTCGGCGAACGTTTTCGCCGCGTAGACGACGGTGAGCCGCTCCTCGAGTTCGTTGATCGTGATGCGGCCTTCGGACATCGCCTGGTGCAGCACCTGCGCGACCTGTTCCCGGTCCGCGTCCGAGATGCGCATCTGGTCAGGGCCTGGCATGGCTGAGTCTTCGCTCACCCTGCGCAGCCTAGTCCTGTCGGGCTTCGTCTGGGTCCGTCGAACGAACGACAGCGGCATCATGGCGGGATGGCATCGGTACTGAAGGGGACTCTCGTGCTTCCGGACGGGGTGCGGGTGCGGCCGCGCGGGCTGGGCAGGCCGGCGCCGGACGGGCCGGATCCGGAGTTCGGGCTGTATCTGGGATCGCGGCGGATGCGCCGCACCTATGGTCCGGACCTGTGGTGGGAGCAGGAGTGGGTGTGGTGGCCGGACTTTCTGCTGCCGGTCGATCGGCGGGAGGCTCGGCGGCAGATCCTGGGACTGCACGAGCGAGCGGCCGCCGGGGCGGCGGTCGAAGTGGCCTGCTACGGCGGGGTGGGGCGGACGGGGACAGTGCTGGCTTGTTTGGCGACGTTGGGCGGAATGCGGGCGGAGGAGGCGGTCGAGTGGGTTCGGGAGACACATGACCGGCGGGCGGTGGAGACTCCCTGGCAGCGGCGGTGGGTGCGGTGGTTCGCCGGTCAGCCGGGGTGAGCGGCAGTGCCTTGCCGAGCAGTCCGTGAAGGGCCCCTTGAGGGAATCCAAGTCCGGCAAGGGGCCCTTCACGGACTGAAGGCCCGGGGGCGAGCGGGGAATGGCGGCGCCTTCGGGGGCGGCCAGCTAAGTTGTGCGGCATGGATGTGCACGTCGTCGATCACCCGCTGGCCAAGGCCCGTCTGTCGACCATGCGGGACGCTCGGACCGACAGTGCGGCGTTCCGGGCCGCGCTGCACGAGCTGACTGTCATGCTCGTCTACGAAGCCACCCGCGACGTGCCGGTCCGCACCGAGCGCATCCACACCCCGGTGGCGCGCACCGACGCGTACCGGCTGGCCAGTCCTCCGCTGCTGGTTCCGGTACTGCGGGCCGGGCTCGGCATGGCGGACCAGGCGCACAAGCTGATCCCGGACGCGCAGATGGGCTTCGTCGGGCTCGCGCGCGACGAGGAAACGCTCAAACCGACCCCGTACCTCGAATCGCTGCCGGAATCGCTCGCCGACCGCCCGGTGCTGGTGCTCGATCCGATGCTCGCCACCGGCGGGTCGATGGAGTACACGATCCGGCTGCTCACCGACCGCGGGGCGACCGACGTCACGGCTATCTGCGCGCTCGCCGCTCCGGAGGGGATCGCCCACCTGGAGGGGACCGGGCTGCCGGTGCGCGTCGTCACCGCGAGCATCGACGAGCGGCTCAACGACTCCGGCTTCATCGTCCCGGGCCTCGGCGACGCGGGCGACCGGCAGTACGGGGCCCGCTGAGCGGCGCCTCCCCGGGCGTGATCGCCGGCCGGGAAGGAAACCCGCCGGATCAAGCCGGGCGAGCACCGACCTGATCAGCGGCCGGTTTCCGCTCCAGCGAGCCAGCCGGATGCGTTGGCCCGCAGGGCTTTCTCGTAGCCGTCGGCCACGCTGAGTCCGGCAGGCAGCCGTCCGGACAGTTCCAGCGACACCATGCCGTGCACGAATCCCCACAGGCTGACGGTGATCAGTTCGGGGGCGACGTCCTGGAACTGTCCGGAAGACACCGCGTGCCGCACTACCGTGGTCAGCGGCTTGAGCGTCGCCTCGGCGACCTCGCCCGCCTCGGTGTTGGGCTCGAAACCCGGCACCGATCGGCTGAACATGATCGCGTACAGGTGCGGTTCGGCGAGGGCGCTCTCGCGGTACGCGACGCCGAGCCGGATCAGGTCGGTCACCGCGTCGCCGGTCAGCTCGACCGCGTCCAGCCGGGCTCCGAATCGGCGGAAGCCCTCCGCGTACAGCGCGTTCACCAGATCCGGTTTGCTGCCGAACAGCGAGTACACCGCTGTCGTCGAAGTGCCGGAATCCGCGGCGAGTTTCCGCAGGGAGAGCGCCTTCGGGCCGTCCGCCGAGATCAGCTCGCCGGCCCGGTCGAGCAATTTCTCGCGGAGCGCTTCGTCGTGAGTTCGGGGGCGGGGCATCGACAGAGCGTAACGCAACGGCGTTATAAAACGCGACCGCGGCCGCCGCGAATGGATTTGACCTGGAGTGCACTCCAGGTCGTACTGTCGAGCGCATGAGCTACTCGATAGCGGAAGCCGCGCGACGTAGCGGCCTGTCCATCGACACCCTCCGGTACTACGAACGGATCAAGCTCCTGGAGCCGCCGGCTCGCGACGCGGCCGGCCGGCGCGCGTACTCCGACGACGACCTGACCTGGCTTGGCTTCCTCACGAAGTTGCGGTTGACCGGCATGCCGATCAAGAGCATGCGCGAGTACGCCTCGCTGCGCCGCCACGGCGTGGCCAGTGCCGGACGGCGCAAGGCGATCCTCGTGGAGCAGCGCCAATCGGTCGCCGACCGGATCGCCGAACTGCAGGGGTGCCTGCAAATCCTGGACTACAAGATCGACAACTACGAGAAGATCGAGCGCACTGCCTTCGGCGTGACGCCCGAAATGGAGGAGATCTCCGCGTGATCGGTACGAGAAAGCTCGGCGCGCTGGAAGTCGGGGCGCAGGGCCTCGGCTGCATGGGGATGAGCCAGGCCTACGGCGTCCGCGACAACGACGGCGAATCGATCGCCACCGTGCACCGGGCGCTCGAGCTGGGGGTGACCCTGATCGACACGGCCAATGTGTACGGCGCGGGGGAAAACGAAAAGCTCGTCGGCCGCGCCCTCGCCGACCGCCGGGACCAGGCGGTCCTCGCGACGAAATTCGGCATCGTGCACACCGAATCCGGCATGACCGCGCGCGGCGACGCCGCGTACGTCAAGCAGTGCTGCGACGAATCGCTGCAGCGGCTCGGAGTCGACCACATCGACCTCTACTACCAGCACCGCGTCGACCCGAACGTGCCGATCGAGGAGACCTGGGGCGCGCTGGCCGAACTGGCCGAGGCGGGCAAGATCCGCTATGCCGGGATCTCCGAGGCGGGTGCGGAGACGATCCGCCGGGCGCACGCGGTGCACCCGGTCACCGCGCTGCAGAGCGAATGGTCGCTGTGGACGCGCGGAATCGAGGACGAAATTCTCGGCACTTGCCAGGAACTGGGCATCGGAATCGTGCCGTTCTCGCCGCTGGGCCGGGGCTTCCTGACCGGTGCCGTCAAGTCGGCGCAGGACCTGCCGGACGGCGACATGCGCCGGAATCTGCCGCGGTTCGCCGAGGACAACCTCGCCCGCAACCTGGCGATCGTGGACGCGCTCCAGGCGCTCGCCGAGGCGAAGGGCGTCACGGCGGGTCAGCTGGCACTGGCCTGGGTGCAGTCGAAGGGGCCGGACGTGGTGCCGATCCCGGGCACGAAGCGCCGGACGTATCTGGAGGAGAACGTCGCCGCCGCCGGCCTAGCACTGTCCGAAGAGGACATCGCGGCGATCGAGCGGGCCGCGCCGGCGGACGCGGTCGCGGGGGCGCGTTATCCCGAGGCACTGCAGCGCGTCGTCGGGAAGTGAGCTAGCGGGTACCGGCGACCGGAGCGTTCGGAGAGCTTCCGGCCGGCCGTGGCGAGACTGTCGCCGCGGCCGGCCAGCTCGGAGCCGGAGCGGCCTTCATGCCGCGCTTTCCGCGCCAACGTGGTTTCCCGGGCGCGCTGGCTCCCGGGCAGTCGCCGCGCCGCTGTCCTGACGCGACCGCTCAGTCGGTGAGGGTGTCCTGGGGGATCAACTCGTTCAGTCGCCGCGTCATCGCCTCGTACTCGACGTACGCGCGTGAGTTGTCCGGGCCGCCGGCGGCCAGCATCTCGTCGTACGCCAGCGCTTGCTGGGCGAGTACGTAGCCGAGCTGTTCCATATGCCGCATCGCGCGTTCGGTCTTCTCCGCCATGTCGGCCGAGCCGGGCAGGCCGCGTTCGGCGAGGTCCCGGAAGGTCGCCGCGTGCTCACGCTGCTTGTCCGCCATCAACCGGCAGGTCGCGGCTTTCTCGCGCAGCTGGTCGCCGTAGGTCGACACGACGTCGTCCGGCGAGGGGGCTGCTGCGTCTTCGGACTGGCTCACCTTCGCCATGATGCCCGCTCCGGCGGCCGGGCGAGGCGCGAATTTCCGATTCCCGCTTCGGCAGAAGTTCCGTGACACTGTTTTAAAACGCTGTTATGGTTGCCGGGCGAAGGAAGAAGGAGGCCCTCATGCACGGACCGGTCCAGTTGTTCACCGTCATCGCGCTCGTCTCGCTCCCTACCGTCATGTACGGCGGCTACGCGCTCGGCGGAGTCCTGCGCCGCGGAGAACTCACCGCGAAGCAGCGCGGACTCTTCCGCGCCGGCCACGCGCACGCTGGCGTCCTGCTGGTACTGACGCTCGCCGCGTTGCAGCTGGTCGAGCACAGCGGCCTGAGCGACGCCGCGCGCTGGGCGGTCTGCTTCCTGCTGCTTTTCGGCGTGCTCGCGCAGTCCGGCGGGTTCTTCCTCGCGATGCTGCGGACCCGCCTCGGAATGGGCGTCACCACCGGCGGCGCGGTGCTGCTCGGCGGGGCCATGCTGCTCACCGCGTACGGCATCGCGTTCCCCTGACAAATCGGCTGGCGACGGGTCGTTAAGCTGGATGACGTGCCTGAATACCTGTCGACTGCGCCTGTCAAGGGGACCCGAGACTTCCTCCCCGCCGAAATGTCCGTCCGTACGCAGGTGTTCGGCCATCTCTACGAGGTGCTGGAGCGCTACGGCTACCTCCGCTACGACGGGCCGATCCTGGAACAGGCCGAGGTCTACGAGCGGAAGTCCGGCCAGGAGATCGCCGACCAGCAGCTGTACACGCTCACCACGCGCGGCGGCGAACGGCTCGCGCTGCGCCCGGAGATGACTCCGTCGGTGGCCCGGATGATCGCCGGCCACGCGAAGTCGCTTTCATTCCCGGTGCGCTGGTACAGCCACCCGAACTGCCACCGCTACGAGCGTCCGCAGCGCGGCCGGGTCCGCGAGCACTGGCAGATCAACGCCGACATCTTCGGTTCGGAAAGCGCGAACTGCGAGATCGAGATGTTCGAGCTGATCCACGATCTGATGGCCGCGCTCGGCGCGACCCCGGATCTGTTCGCGGTGCGCGTCAACGACCGGAATCTGCTCTCGTCCGCGCTGACCGATGTCGTCGGCATCGCGCCGGAGCACCTGTCCGCGGTGTTCGCGCTCGTGGACCGGTGGGAGAAGACCTCGGCCGAGGACCACGCCGCGAGCGCCGCGGAGATCGGGCTGCCGGACAAGCAGTTCGAGAAGCTCGCCGAGGTCCTCGCGGCCGGTCCGGCCCTGCTCGACGAGCTGCCCGAGTCGGTCAAAGCGGAGTCGAACCTGGTCAAGGTGCTGTCCAGCAGCGCGGCGAGCCTGGTTCGCTACGAACCGCTGATCGTGCGCGGCCTGGCGTACTACACGTCGACCGTGTTCGAGGTCTTCGACACCTCGCCGCAGAACCGCCGCGCGCTGTTCGGCGGAGGCCGCTACAGCGACCTGGCGTCGATGTTCACCAAGGAGCGGATCCCGGGCATCGGATTCGGCATGGGCGACGTGACCCTGATGGACTTCCTCGACACGCACGGCCTCACCCCGGTGCCGCGCAGCGAGGTCGACGTCATGGTCATCCCGGTCACCGAGGGCCTGGCCGACCCGGCCCGCGAGGTCGCGACCGCGCTGCGCAAGGCGGGGCTGCGCACGTCGACCCCGCTGGAGCCGCGCAAGCTCGGCAAGGAGCTGACTCGCGCGGACAAAGCGGGCGCGGTGGCGGTCGTCATCGTCGGCGAGGAGGACTGGGCGGCCGGCGCCGTGACCGTGCGGAGCCTGACCACCCGCGAGCAACAGCAGGTCCCACTGGCCGAGGCATCCGCGGCGGTGCGGGCGCTGATCTCGGCTGAGTGATTTTTCGAAGGCGGGTGCCGGTCATCCGGTCGGCGCCCGCCTCCGCCGTTGAGCGCCGGACCGGTGTTGCGCTGCGGTTTCGTCCTCGGCGGCGGCTGGCGAGGCGGGAATCAGCCGCGGCCGCCGGTCCGAATTGACCGTCCATAATGGACTTGCCGAGTGTTTCGGAGCCCTCGGTCGCAACCCGAACACGCTTCGTTGCCGACGCGGGCTCGTCATGATCGGTTCTTTGTAGTACCCTTGGGAAGTCGAGGTTGATCGCCTTCGCAGCGAACCCTCGATCTGGCCTGTTGCCGGAGGTCGACCCCCAGGGCTTCCGGTGACAGGCCTCTTACTTTTTCTCCATTGGCCGCAGCGCTATTCACCGGGTCCGGGCGACACTTTTCGCCGCCGCTCAGCCGAGCGGCGGGCGCTCACATGAGAGTCGCGGCAAGCGTCCCGCCCAGTTCTGTCAACGCTGTCAGCGCGGCCTTGTCCGGTTCGCCGGTCACCAGCACCGGTTCCGCCGCTTTGGCCCAGCCGAGTCCGGTGGTGATCGCGTCGAGTTGCCGCACCGTTCCGGACGTGTCGTTGTTTCCGTGGATATACGCCCCGAATGGATGGCCTTTCGTGGCATCCAAACACGGGTAGTACACGGTGTCGAAGAAATGTTTCAACGCGCCGCTCATGCTGCCCAGATTCGCCGGCGTGCCGAGGAGATAGCCGTCCGCGGCGAGCACGTCGGCCGCGGTCGCGCCGAGCGCGGGCCGGCGCACCACGTCGACCCCTTCGATGTCCGGATGGTTCGCGCCGGCCAGTACGGCTTCGAACATCGCCTGCATCGAAGGGGACGGAGTGTGGTGCACGATCAACAACGTCGGCATGATTCTCCTCGGCTTCGGTTCAGCGCAGCAGGTCGGCGATCTCCGCCCGGACCACGTCGAGCAATTCGGTCGCGGTGCGCCGCGCGTCGGCGAGCTCGCCGGTCACCGGCGTGACCACCTGCAGGTATGCCTTGAGCTTCGGTTCGGTGCCGGACGGCCGCACGACCACCCGGACGCCGTCGCCGCTGAGCCGCAGCACGTCCGCGTCCGGCAGCAGGTCTTCGAGCGTTACCGGCACGCCGCCGAGGGTGCCCGGCGGAGCCGATCGCAGCGCCGCCATCAGCCTGCCGCGGACGGAGAGATCGGTGACCCGCAACGACACTTGATCGGTCAGGTGCACGCCGTGCCGGATCGCGATGTCGTCCAGCACGTCCAGCGGCGTCCGGCCTTCGGCCTTCAGCGTGGCGGCCAGATCCGCGGCGGCGACCGCCGCCGCGATGCCGTCCTTGTCCCGCACGAAGCTCGGGTTCACGCAAAGCCCGAGCGCCTCCTCGTACGCGAACACCAGCCCGTCGCCCGCCCGGACCAGCCACTTGAACCCGGTGAGCGTTTCCGCGTAACGCGCGCCCTTTTCCTTCGCCAGCTCGCCGAGCAGCGAGGAGGACACGATGGTGGTGGCCACCAGCGGGTCCGTGCTGTCCGTTGTGGACAGTATGTGCGCGCCGAGCAGCACGCCGGTCTCGTCGCCGCGCAGCATCCGCCAGCCGTCCGGTCCGCGGACGCCGAGCGCGCACCGGTCCGCGTCCGGGTCGAGTGCCACCGCGAGGTCGGCGTCCACTTCGGACGCCAGCGTGAGCAGCAGATCGGTGGCGCCGGGCTCCTCCGGGTTCGGGAACGAAACCGTGGGGAAATCGGCGTCCGGTTCGGACTGCGCGGCGACCAGGTGCACATCGGCGAAGCCCGCCTGAGCCAGCGCGGCCCGCACGGTCTCCGCGCCGACGCCGTGCAGCGCGGTCGCGGCGATCCGCAGCTCCCGTGTCGAGCCGTGCGGCAGCTCGGCGACCTTGGTCAGGTACGCCTCGCGCGGGTCGACGACCTCGGCGCCGGGCGCGCGCGGAACGCTGCGCGCGGGCGGGGCGGCCTGGATCGCCTGCTCGATCTCGCCGTCCGAAGGCGGGACGATCTGCCCGCCGGTGGCGTCGTAAAGCTTGTACCCGTTGTCCGCGGGCGGGTTGTGCGACGCGGTGATCTGGATCCCGGCGACCGCGTCGTAGTGCAGCACCGAGAACGCCAGCACCGGAGTCGGCAGGGGCTGGGGCAGCACCTTCACCGCGAACCCGGCCGCGGTCAGCACTTCGGCCGCCGCGGTGGCGAACGCTTCCGACCCGTGCCGCGCGTCGCGGCCGACCACGACCACACCCCCGGCGTGCCCGTGCGCGGTCAGCCAGGCGGCGACCCCCGCGGTGGTCCGCGTGACCACCGCGACGTTCATGCCGTTCGGCCCGGCGCGCACCGGCCCGCGCAGTCCGGCGGTGCCGAATTCGAGCGGACCGGCCATCCGGTCGGCGACCTCGGCGGCGGCGCCGGGGACCTTGCCGATCGCGCGGGCGAGGACTTCGGTCAGCTCCTCGCGGGAGGCCGGGTCCGGATCGTCGGCGATCCAGCGGTAGGCGGAGTCGCGGAGGCGGGAATCGAGGCTGTCGGACACCGGCCCAGCCTACGCGGAAGCGGAAAACCGGTCGGTCCTTGGCGATATGTTGGAGTTATGCGCATTGTTTTCACTTCGCTCGCCTCGTACGGCCACCTGTACCCGCTGCTGCCGCTGGCCCGGGCGGCCCGCGCTGCCGGGCACGACGTGGTCTATGCGACGGCCCCCGAGTTCCATCCTGCGGTGGAAAAAGCCGGTCTCGAGCCGGTCGCCGCGGGGATGACGCTGCCGGAAGCGTTCGGGGAGGCGTTCGCCGGGGATACCCGGGAGCGGCACGAGGTGCCGCGGGAGGAGCTGGCCCGGGGGATCGGGCGGGCGTTTGGGCGGGTGATGCCCGCCCGGTTCATGACGGATCTGGCACCGGTGATCGCGGACCGGAAACCGGATCTCCTGGTGTACGAAATGGGCAATCCTGGCGGGGCGTTTGCCGCGCATGTCGCGGGTATTCCATCAATGGCACACGGATTTGGCAGGGTTTCTGCGGGCGATCTGATGGTGCCGATCCGGGAGCAGTTCACCGTCCTCGCGGAGGAGGCCGGGCTGACCGGGAACAGTGCGGTGTTCTGGGATCATCCGTTCGTGGACATCTGCCCGGAGTCGGTGCAGGCACCGGAGTTCGTCGCCGGGGCGCGGCGGGTGCCGTTGCGGCCGGTCGGCTGGAGTGACGGGGGCGAGTTGCCCGCCGGGGTGGCGGACCGCGGCAGGCCGTTGATCTACCTGACGCTCGGCAGCACCGGGCATGCACAGGCGCACCTGCTGGCGGA